>CAYRKE010000008.1:0-39923 GCA_964424695.1 uncultured Polyangiaceae bacterium | reverse complement strand
CCGGGGTGCTGGGTTGGGAGGGCGCGCCGGGCTGGACGGGGTTGCTGGGCTGGGCGGGTGCGTTCGCCTTTGCTGGTGTGCCGACGGGCTTGGCTTGCGTCGCGGTTCTCCGCTGCATTGCGGGGAGCACGCAGTGGGTCACGAACTGGCCAATTGTGGTGACATCTTCGAGTTTCTGAGCGTCGCCGTGCCCCACGACACATCGCCATTCGCAGTCGTCCGTGTTCGGACGACAGCCTGGCACCTTACTGCCATCAAGGGCATAGGGACTCACTCGAGATGAATCCGCTGGAGTGCCGTATTCATGGAAATATCCAAGGGCACTTAGCCGCACCGCGGCGGGGAAATCGACACCAGCGTACTTTTCCGCCACTTCCAGAGCACTGGGCGGCGGCTTCATTTTCCCGAGCAGCGCCCCGTAGCGGATCGGCTCGGTGATGGCCATCTCCTTGATCTTTCCGAGTTCGAGCATGAACTCGTCGAGTTCGGCCATGGTGCTCATTTTCAGCACGAGCTCAGCCGCAACCCACCGCACCTTCCAGTTCGTTTCCTGGAACAACGCGTACAAATCCTTGATCACCAGCGCCCGGGGCAGCTCACCCACGCGTTCCAGCGCCGCACCGCGGACAGCATCGGGTGTCTTGGAGTCCCGCGCGATCTGGAGAAGCGCTTGAATAGGCTCCGGTCGAGCCGGCTCGAGGTGACCCTGGAGTGCCGTGAGAGCAGCGGCCCGGCGCTTGTCGGGCAACGCAGTGTCTCTTCCGAGCTCAAGCAAGTAGTTCACGACCGGAGGGGTCCCGAGCTTCTTCATCGAACCCAGGAGCCGGAGTAGCTCCTCCTCCTGGTACTGCACCAGTTGTGCCCGAAACTGGGCCTCGGTCGGTTTGAGTTTGGAGTCCTGGTTTGCCTTGCGGACCGCAGGCTCTCGCTCCTTCACCCACGCTTCGCTGCTGACGGCCCTGGCAACGCCGACCAGTTTCGTGCCGGCGGCAATCTTGGTCGGGGCATCCCCCAAAGTAGCAACCAGGTCGACGATCTTCGCGAGCTTGGGTGCCTCCGGAGAGATCCTTTCGGGCAGACCTCGAACCCCCTGGACCCCAAGGTGCTGCACGACCTGTTCCATGCCGTAGGCTTGCGACGGATTGTCCATACGCGCATCGAACGCGGCCAGCAGCCAACGCTCCAGAGCATCTCGGAGCATGTCTCGGTGCTCAGCGTTTGCTACCAGGGAGCCGTCTTCATGCGTGAGCAGCCCAAACGCTGCGTCCTTGTACGGAATCGATGGATCTACCTGCCCATCCGCTGGCTTTGCCATCCCCTCGACGAGGCGAGGAATGAGCGCAGACAGAATCCGAACCCGCAGAGCAGGCTGAAGGCCGGCGATCGCTTTGAGCAATCCGGGTTGGTCGGCCTCCTCCCCACCCTGGAGCCCTATGTACTGACCTCCGCGCGGTCGCATCGTTACCAGCGTTGCGGCTGCCTCGACTCGGAGATCGAGCCGATACTTGTCATGCGTCAATACCGCTGCAAGCTTCCGAGGTCCGTTCAGGGTATCTGCCCAACGGTGAACGTCTTCCTCGGTCGTTGCGCAGCTCAGCAGTGCAGGTGCTGTGGCGGCGCACAGCAGCAGAACTGATAGGACATGGACTGGTCGACCCACGCTGCCCATCGATAGTCCTTCCTCCGACGGAACTCCAGGAAACGCTTGAATGCCTCAGAACTGGAGCGACGGCATAGTACCCCTGACAGGGACCCAGCCTCAACATCGGCCGAACACTCGTTGCGCAGTTCTACTCGCGCGACCAAACGCAATCTGGTACAGGGCGTCCGGTTGGCCTGGTCTTCGCGGCTTGGCCTTGTGACCCACAGCTCTCGTAACTTGCCCAACCGGAGTTCGCTCCTCGATAAGAGCGCGGTGCACCACACCCCACCAGAGAGAATGGACAGGTCCTTTGACGCAATCAGTGGGGTAATGTAGGTTTTGGTGTGAGTATGGGCGCACGGCCGTTCTCTCCCAATCGCCACGACGTCAGCGAGGGCGTTTCGTCGGATCGCGCCGCCGAGCCGGTTCGGCTTGGCGGCTTTGCAGGGCGTACTCGGGAGGCAGCCGCGCTCGTCCTCTTCGCGGCCGGCGCCTTCGTTGCCCTGTCCCTCCTTAGCTATGAAGCGGATCCTCAGGATCCGTCGCGAGTGGGGCCCGACTGGGCAGGCCCCGTCGGGGCGACCATCGCTGGCACGCTGGTGCGCGGGTTTGGGGTGATTGCTTGGCTTGCTCCTGTGGCGCTCGGGCTGTTCGGGGCGCCACTATTCAAGCGGCGTTCTGTCGGCCCCATTGGGCTCCGAATTGCCGGCGATCTATCCGTGGGGATCGTGCTCGCCGCCCTCACTCAGGTTGCTGCTCCAGACCTCATCGCATTTGGCGCCATGCGGGGCGCAGGGAATGTGGGGCTGCTCTTTGGAGAGCTGATGCGGGGCATGTTCTCCTCGATCGGGTCGTTCCTCGTGGGGGGGACGGCAATCGGCCTCATCCTCATTGGCAGAAGCAGTTTCTCCTTCATCGCCGGCTGCCAGCGGACGATCCAGATCATAAGGGCCGTTGTCATGCGTTTCACGGAGCTCGTGGCGCGGCTCTTCGGAGCCTGGCGGGATGCTCGAACGCTTCGACTGGCCCAGCGCTCCGAAGAGCAGGCGTGCCCAGTGCCTGTCATTGATGAGGATTCCAGTGGCCAAGAAGCCATTCTGGCGCGAGTCGATGAAGACGGCGGCGTCGGGGAGGACGATGCCGAGGCCGTCCACCTGGAGCTTCCTGCTTCGCTTGGCCAGGCATCTCGAGTGGATCACGGCGAGGTTGACCTGGGTGCGCGCGAACGGGTGATGCGGAAGTCCCGAGCGCCAGAGCAGTCCTCGGTCGAAGACGTCGACACCGGGCTGCCCACGGCCACCCCCGTCGAGAGCGCGGACGACACCGAATCCGTCGACCTGCCAGTGAGCGACGAGGATCGTGTGAGCGCGTCAGATGCCGGTTTTGTGAGCGACGCGGGCACGGGTCCGACGGGACGAGGCCGCAAGCGTGCTCGGACCGAGCCAGTAGCTGCCGAAGGACCTGTGATCGTGCATCCGAAGCCGGAGGAGCGAGTGGCGCGTAGCGCCGAGGGGCTCGCCGAGCGGACACGGCGCAAATCTGGCTTCCAACTTCCTTCGACGGACCTTCTCAGTCCGCCGGAAGAAAACGTTCCCACCGTCGACAAGGAGCGCATGCTGGAGCACGCCCAGCGACTGGAGAAGACCCTCGCGGACTATGGGGTGCAGGGCTCCGTCGAGGAAATCCATCCTGGACCGACGGTGACCACGTTCGAGTTCGCTCCCCAAGCGGGCACGAAGGTGAGCAAGGTGGCGAGCCTGGCGGACGACTTGGCTCTCGGGCTCTCGCGCAAGGTACGCATCATCGCGCCCATTCCCGGGAAGAGCCGCATCGGGTTCGAGCTGCCAAACGACGAACGGATCCCCGTCAATTTGCGAGAGCTCGTCGAGGACAAGCGCTTCGCGAAACTGGCCAGCAAGGCTCCGCTTCCCGTCGTGCTTGGTCGCGACATCGTTGGCGCCCCGTTCTACGCCGATCTCGCCTCGATGCCACACGTCATCGTGGCTGGGGCTACGGGAGCGGGGAAGAGCGTTGGGCTCAACGTTATGCTTTCGAGTCTGCTCTTCTGGCGTAACCCGGACGAGTTGCGCATGCTGATGATCGATCCCAAGGTTGTCGAGCTAGCCCCGTTCGACGGCATTCCCCACATGTTGCTGCCAGTCGTTACCGACATGAAGCAGGCTGCGGTGGCTTTGCGTTGGGCCGTCGACGAGATGGAACGGCGCTACCAACTCTTTGCCAATGCGGGCACGAAGAACATCTCGACCTACAACCAATGGGTAGAGAAGGTGCAGCGAGGCGAGGTTCCCGCGCCCTCCCGTGGGGAGGTCGAGGCGATGACCTCCGACGGGGCCGTCATCTCCGTGGCGCCCGCCTCTGACGGCAGTGACGGGGTGATTCTTCCAGGGAAGCTGCCACACATCGTCATCGTGGTGGACGAATTTGCCGACCTGATGATGCAGCAGGGCAAGGAAGTGGAAGCCTCTGTCGCGCGCCTGGCACAGAAGGCGCGGGCTGCCGGGATGCACGTGATGCTGGCCACTCAGCGACCCAGCGTGGACGTCATCACCGGCATGATCAAAGCGAATTTCCCGTCTCGAATCGCGTTTCGGGTTGCTGCAAAGGTGGATGGGCGGACGATTCTCGATGAGCAAGGGGCGGAGGTACTGCTTGGCAAGGGAGACATGCTTGTCAAGCTGAACGGCCTTGGCGATACTCGCCGTGTTCAGTGTCCGTTCGTCAGCGAGGAGGAGGTGGCCAAGCTGACCGACTACCTTCGCTCACAAGGAACGCCACAGTACCATGAGGCCATTCTGCAGGCCGCCAGTGACGATGGCGAGGGGACGGACGCCGAGGAAGCGAAGGCAGACCCAAGGTTCGACGAAGCGGTTCAAATCGTTGCCGACACGCAGCGCTGCTCGACCTCCTGGCTCCAACGCAAAATGACTATCGGCTACAATCGTGCTGCCAAGATTGTGGAAATGATGGAAATGAAGGGAATGGTTGGTCCCGCAAACGGCGCGAAGGACCGCGAAGTCTATCTTCATCCGCAGTAGGTCGCGCGGGCCGGCCGTGGTCCCGCGAGCCGGAAGCCCCGACAGGCCCGGGGCACGGTGCTTTCCGTCCCGGGTTCGCCCGGGTGAGCGCGTTGTATTCGAGCGGCAACGAAAACCGGTATTTGCCCTGAAGTAGCCTACTGAGGCACACTCGGGTCGCGATCCTAGGGGCGTCGGTTGCCTCCGAGATCCGAAGCCTTCCCTCCCACCCCAATCACCTTCGATGAGTGCCGTGTCCTCCTCGTCATCGCCAATTCCCCCGCCGCGTGATGACGACGTCGATGACGTCGGATGGGCGCTGCAGACCGCCCAGGTCCAATGGCAGCGGGGCGGTCGTCAAGAGGCGTTGACTTGGCTCAGGAGGGCGGCCGAGGCCGCAATCGAAGCAGAGGCCTGGCCCAGGGCGCGGGAGATCAACCTGGCGGCGGCCGAGTTCGAGCATGAGTACCTCAGCCCGGCCGGGGCACCGCCGTCGACTGGCCAGTCTCAAGGGACTGCTCCACAGCAGGCTCCGTCCGGAAGCTCGGTGCTGTCCAAGCCTGCACCGTCCGGGCGTCGGGCGATGCCGGGTCTACCGGCTCCGCCCCCGCGGGTACGGCGCGGGATAAGCCCCGCGTTGCCCATATCGAGAATGCCTACCCTCGGCCCGGAGAGCGCTAGTAGCGACGAGACCGAAGCATTGCCGCGCTTTCCGTCGTCCGAGCCGCTGTCGCTCGCTGGGCCCGAGTCCTCACTTCGACCGCCGTCGGGAGGGGTCCGAGTCGATGTTTCGAGCAGCTCACCCTCGCGAGACCTGCGTACGGCACGGCTGGACAGCGAGGTCGAGGTCGAGGTCGAAGACGTCGAGGATGTCGAGGATGTCGAGGATGTCGAGGACCTCGACGAGCTCGGGGGTACTGAGCTCGTCGAGGGGGATTTGGACATTCACGCGCGTGCCTCGGCGCCCGAAATCGACGTTCAGTCGATCGCTGTTGACGTGGTCGACGACGAGCTGCTTCGTGACCTCGGTGAACTTCCTGAGGAACATGCTCCGCCCAGTTCGAGGCGTGGCACTGCGAGTTCGCGTCCGCCAGTGTCGCGTCCCCCATCGACGTCGCGTCCCCCATCGACGTCGCGTCCCCCATCGACGTCGCGTTCCCCATCGACGTCGCGTCCTCCGTTGACGTCGCGTTCCCCGTCGACGTCGCGTCCTCCGTTGACGTCGCGTTCCCCGTCGACGTCGCGTCCGCCTGTGCCTTCGCGCTCGCGGCTCACGTCGCGACCTCCAGCGTCGACCCGACCCGAGTCGCCTCAGGCTATTCTTCCATCGCTGCCCCCTCTGCCATCAGGTTCGGAGCCGCCTCAGTCGGCGCGGCCGTCGCTTCCTCCGGACGACTTCATCGAGCCACTCGACGGAGCCGTCGGACTGGATACAGGTTCGTCCGCCTTCGACAGCGAGTCCGAGGAGCCCACGATGCCGACGTCCCGACCCTCGGGCGCGATTCTGCCGTCCCGAGCTTGGGACGGGCTGGAGTCGCGAAGACGGGACGGCGTGGGCGTCCCGGCATCGGAGCAGCCACCCTCGGAGGCTCCCCGCCAGGGAAGTCGCAAGGCACGAGTCGTGCGGCCACCTTCGCTCGCTCCGACCGAAGGCCAGCCGATACGTCGCCGCTACTCGACAACGCCCCCTCCGCCTGGGGTAGCGCTGCGATCGGACGCTGAACGGGGTTCCGTGGCGCCACGTTCCACTCCGCAGCCTCCGGATGCGGGGACCGGTTCTGTGGCGCCCTCGCCCGAGACAGGCTCGATCGCGAGTCCTCGAGTTGGGCTAGCGCCGGCTTCGAGTCTTCCGGCTGCGTCCGAGTCCAGGCCACCCGCCGTGCCTTCGCTCGGCCCCTCATCGCAACGAGGGACCGGGGCCGCAACCCTGGCGCCTCGCTCGAGTGCACCGAGCAAGGCTTCTGAGGTTCTCGAGCCCAGCTCCCGCCGCCGCCGGTACTCTTCGTCGCCAGCGGCTGCACCGAGTACCCCTCCGAGTACGAAGCAGGATTCCGCTCCGCCGGTTCACCCTGTAGAGGGAGCATCGGTGGCGGGCGAGTCCGCGGAATCCTCGGCCAGCGTTGCTCCGAGTGGCCCGCTCCCCATGTCGGGGGGCACCGACAAGCTCGACGTCGCCCCGGCTGGGCCCGCGTTGGGTTCCGAATCTGTGGCTGCCTCGGGTCCGCCAGAGGTCGAGGGCGTGCTTTTCGCAGATGTCCGTGGCCTGCAGGATCTACCCGAAGAGGCGCAGCGGAAGCTTGTAGCGAGTGCTCGAATTGAGACACTCGACCTGGACGAGGAGCTGAGTTTCTTTGCTGTGGCTCTCGTTATCTGCGGCGGCGTTCGCATCATGCCGGCAGTCTCCGACGCTTGCTGCGCATACGCCTCGGCGGGAGAAGTCGTTTTCACTGCAGGATCTCTGCCCGACGGGGTTGAGTTGCGAGTGAGTTCCGGCGAGGACAAGACTCGCGTGGCGGTGTGGGATCGGGCGGCTCTCGACGCGGCGACCGCCGGGTGTCCTTGGGTTGCAGACGATCTTCGGCTCATTGCCGACAGCTTCCAGGCGCTCGCTGGCGTGGCTGTGGGGGCACTCGGCGAGCGGCTCGACGATTCGCTCAGGGCATTGGTGACCGAGCGCTGCGAAGTACGCACCCTGGCTCCGGGCGAGGTCATTGTCCCCCAAGGGGGACCAATGCCCGGCATGCACATTGTCGGGGGCGGCCGAGTGGAGCTGGTGCGTTTGGAAGGGGAAGCGGAGACGATCCAGTCCACTCTCGGTCCAGGTGATTTCCTTTTTGGACCCGAGATACTCACGGCGACTCCAGCGCCGTGTACGGCGCGCGCCGGCAAAGACGGTGCGCTCGTCTTGTTCGCGGATCGGCGGACTGCTCACGAGCTGCTCGTGAGTGTGCCTCCACTGCTCGAGATCTTTGCCGGGTGACGGCCCAAGGTTGGTGCGAGGCCAGAAACGGTAGCCGCATCTACTGCGACGGGGAACCGGGGACTTCCTGGGAGTCTTCAGGGACACTCAGAGGAGTGCTGCTGCTCGTGGGGGCGCTGTACGCTCCACCAGGATCGAGCTCCCACATCAACTGTTGATGGCCTTGGGGTCCAGTGAAGCGGAGGCCAAACCAGCGGGCGTGCTTGGAGATTGTGCGAGCACCGTCGCTGCGAAGCACCGGGAAGTGAATTCGGTAGGCTCTGCGCCAGGGCGTGCTGTAAGGGAAGTAGGTCCGTTCGATGGCACCCGGTTCTTTGATCTCGACAATCTGTGCAGGCGCAGTCTCGGTGCCGAGGTCGTCGACGAGCCGCACGATCCACGCGGGGCTCTCTCGATTGAGGTCACCCCACTGTTGTCGTTGAGCATATAGTGCCACGAAGAACTGGTGCTCGACTCGGGTCTCCGCGAGAGACCGCTCCAAGAGGGCGTGTCGCTGGTCAATGGATAGGCGGTAATCCTCAGCGTAGCGGACGACGTACGCCCAACGGAAGTCCCACGACTCATAGGTAGCAGTGACCTCCAGGACATTATCGAGTTCCTCGAGCTTGAGGAGCCGTTCGGTTCGCGTCCAGTTCTGGAGAACGCGTTCGTAGTCGCTCGAAACGTACTCGCGTAGTCCCTCGTCGAGCCGGACCGATTCGCGACCGCAGCCCAGTGTTGCGAGCCACGCCAGGACGCCCACTGCCGTCAGCTGCCTAATCGTCCGGAAGCCCATTGCGCTCCAGTGTGCATTGCTCAGGCATGGGCGGCCAAGCCCCGTTCCGCATCTAGCCTCCGATCGGCGATACGATACCCAGCGTCAGTGCCTGGCGTGCGGCCCAGATATTCCTCGAGTGACCCGGCCGAGTCGCTCGCACTTGGCCGAGCGGTGGCCCTCCGCAGAGGTAGAAATCTCCCACAAGGTCGAGGAGCTTGTGGCAAGCGAGCTCATTGGTCCGGGCAGGCGGGCCGGCGTCCACCCTTTGGCCCGCCTCGCCGAAGACGATGACGGCGGATCCGGCGGCTCCAGCAGCCCGTCCCGACTGGCGAAGGTTTCCGTGGTCGGCCAGGAATCCGAAACTGCGGGCGGTGGCGACTTCGTCCAGGAACGCCGCCTCACCCCCGCTCCAGTGGGCTTGCTGTACGCCCAGGCCACGAGCGGTGTAGTCGACTTCCACGGTGATGGTCATCGAGTCCGCAGGCGAAAACTCGTAGCGGCTACCGTCGGTTTCGACCGAGCCCTGCCGGACGACCCGTTGCCGCGGCGGTTTCCGCGTGAGGCCGAGCGCGCCGAGCATTCTCGCCCAGACTCCACTCGCAGCGTCAAGAATCGGCAGTTCGGGACCCTGCACCTCGACTGCGACTCCGTCTTGAATGCCGAGTCCACCAAGTGCGGCGAGTAGATGCTCCACCAGGTCGATCTCCAGCCGACCGTCATTCGACCCGACTCTGACGCCACAGTCACTGCGCAGGACACGGAGCTCCCCGACAGGCCACTCGGTGTCATTGTGGCGGAACGAAACGGGACCGAGCCGTTTTACGAGCCGAACCCAGCAGCGCTCGCCGGAGTGCAGCCCGAGCCCTTCCACCGCTTCAGCGACTGTTGTGGTGACCACTCAGCACTACCTGGCGATATCGAACACGCTCACGACCAGTATGAGCGCCAGGAGCATCAACATCCCGATGCGGTGGATGTTGGCTTCGATCCGAGCGTTGGGCCTGCGTCGGGTCACCGCCTCGTAGGTGAGGAACACCAGCCTGCCACCGTCCAGCGCAGGGAAGGGGACGAGATTGAATCCGCCCAAGTAAGCGCTGAGGATGCCGAGCAGCATCAGGTAGTAGGACCAGCCGCGATCCACTGCCTCCTTCGATTCCTTGACGATGCCAATCGGACCCATCACCTCGGGGGTGACTTGGCCGGTCGCAATCTTGAAGAGCTCAACCACCAGCCTCTCGACGACCTGGGCGGGCAGGAGCACCGAGTGCGAAGCGGCTTCCGAGAACGGCATCGCCTCTGGCAGCGCAACCACTCCGATCACCGCTCCTGAGCTGTCCTTCGTCTCTGGAGTCACGGTGAGGACGGTAGGTACCTTGTTGCGCTCCACCTCGATCTCGAGCGGTTTCCCCCCACTATCCAGTATCTTCTTTCGCAGGTCGTCCCACTTGGTGATGGGGGTCTGCCCAATTCGCACGATTCGATCGCCGTCATGCATGCCAGCACGCTCGGCCGCACTTCCCGGCTGGACATCGACGAGCGTCGTGATCTTTCCGCCAATCATGAACGCGGCAAAGAAAAACACCGACGCAAACAGGTAGTTGGCGAGCGGTCCCGCAAAGATCGCCGACACCCGAGCGATCAGCGACGCGTTGGCGTAGCTCCCCTTGTCGTCCGGGTCCACCTCCTCGGACGGGTCCATTCCGGCAATCTGCACGTACGCGAGAAACGGGATCAGGGCAACCTGGTAGATTGTCTCGCTGCCGCGCGGTTGGTGCCGCCACAGCGGAGGTCCAAACCCGATGCTGAAGGTGACGACACGGATGCCAAAGGCTCGAGCTGCGAGCAGATGACCCGTTTCGTGGACGACCATCAGGAGTGCGAGACCAAGGATGACGATGACCCAGTTCACTTGCTTCCTTATAGCGTTGCAGTCGTCCCGTCGCCACGGATGGTGGCTCTTCTGCCCGCGTTTCGGCGATCCTGCGCGCCTTTGAGCCGCTGTCGGGGAGGCTCCGCGTCAGCCACACGTCTGGGGGGGCGCACTTCTAGCCCATTCCGCCCCGAGTGTGGGTGTCATCCGACCGACATTGTTCAGCGGATCAGACATTCCGAATCAGGGGCTCGATCGCCTTGATGCTCCCGTGGGCTCGCTCGCGGTTCGGAAACGCCCTGTGGTCGCCGCGCTCGCTTGCTCCCAGCACACGACCATTCGGTTTGCGTGACGTCGGACGGCTCTAGCCTTCACTGTGCTCTGCGGATCCGGCAAGGCTCAGAAGATGAACGAAGCGCCGACGCTGAACGTGGGATAGCCGAGCCGCGCTGTGAGGGCGACGTACTGCGAGAAGTGCCACCGCCCACCCACGAAGAACTGGGCCGGATCGAGCGAAATGTCTTCATCATCCACACGAATGCCAACGCCTGGCTCTCCGAACACGGACCATTCTCGGCTGAGCCAGAAGTTCCACTGCATCACGATTGGGAACCACAGGTAGCCCGTGGCCTCATCTGTACACCGGCCGGCTTCGCAGTGGTCCCACGAATAGCCGATGTAGTCCACTCCTACCCCGATCCCCACCGTGTTGTTGATGGTGTTCACGAAACCGTTGTCCACGATCTCGAAGGTTCCCCGAAATCCCAGGCCGAACCCGTTTCCGTCAGCGGGCCCGGGCGGCGGCAGCACACCCAGTAGCACGTGCGGTTCGGCTTCGAAATTGTACTGCGGATGAACGCTCGGTCGATCGATCAGCAGGTCGTCGGCGTGGGCGTTCCTGGGAACCGCCATTCCGAGGAGAATCAGGACGATCGGCGCGAGAGCTGCCCGGAGAAACTGGGCTGTCGGTTGTCTCATGGTGTTGTACTGGCCTCGGTGCCAGCAAGCGTACCCCATTCTGGCGGCCGAAGAAGTCCATAGGGCACCAGCTCAGGAACACCGGGCAATCGACCCGCGCTGCCCCACGGTTGCTACTGCAAAAGGGCGCTGCTAGCTTGCGCGCCGCTGTCGACGCTCGGGGTAGGACTCCGGGCCACAGGGTTGACGCCGCTTGTGGCGTCACGCAGCCGCGAAAGGGACGTGATGAGCCAGCCGAACTTGCCCGGCGGAGCCGGGGCTTCGAAGCCTGCAAACCTTCAGCTGCAAGGAGGCGCCGCCATTGTTGCGCCACCGAACGCGTTTCCCGGTGGAGTACCGGGCAACGCGATTATCGTGGTTCCGCTAACCAAGCCTACGGATGAGCTGGTCGAGGCCATGAAGGCTGGTCCGGTCGCGCTCGACGTGGACCGAATGTGGAAGCTACTCGGGTTCAACGGACCTGCCGTTCAGGTACAGGATGCCGAGGGGCGTCCTATCGCGATCGGGCTTGACGACCTGCTGGGCGGGCTCGAGAAGCATTGGCAGGAGAACAAGCAGGATCTCAATCGCGCTCGGCTTTACGCGCAGGAGCTGATGAAGCACCAGCGGTTCGAGAAGGCCGAGAAGGTCCTGGCGTTTCTCGTCGCGAGCGGTGGAACCGGAGAGGACTGGCTCGCACTCGGCGTCGCGCAACTGCAGCAGGAGAAGTGGGAGACGGCGGAGGGTACCCTCAAGGGGGCACAGAACCTTCTCGAGAAGAATCCTTTCCCATCGCTACACTTGGCGAAGGCACTCAAGGGCAAGGGCGACACGGCTGGGCAGCTCGCCGCGACCGAGCGGGCCATCACCATTGATCCGAACGCCGTGGACGCCTGGGCATACATGTTTGCCCAGCTTCGGGAGCGAGACGGAGAGGAAGCTGCCATCAAGCGCGTCGAAGAGCTGGCCGCTGCCGAACCCAACAAGCGTTCCGCAGCGCCGTATGTTGCTCTGCAAGGCGTACTCGCTGGCGAAGAATCCAAGCGTGACGCCGCGATTGTCTATGCCAAGAAGGCGACGGAGCGCAATCCCAACGATCCGCTGGCTCTGGTCAGCCTGTCCGCTCTCTACGGTCAGAAGGGCGACATCGATGCTGTGATTGCCTTGCTCCAGCCACACGAAGCCAAGATGACGTCGGATGTTCGCATTGCGAACAACTACTTCGAAGCGCTGTTCCAGAAGCGGGACATCGAAAAGGTCACGAAGCTTCTCAATGCGCTGGCTGGTTCGTCCAACCGCGAGGTAAAGACGTTTGCTGTCGAGCGCTCCCGCGCGGTCGCTCAGTATCTGCAGCGTCAGCAGCAGCAGCTCGCCGGCGCCGCAGCGTCTGCCCGTGGGGCGGCGAAGTCCTAGAGCGACAACCGGCCCACGCGACAGCTGAACCGAACTGGACGAGTCCGCGAAGTGGAGGAGTCCAGTGAGGTAGACGGTGCCGGGCGAAGGTCAGCAGACGCCGCAGGCGGCAGTGAACCGGAGTGGACGAGTGCACCTTGCTGTACAACTCAACAGCGGCCCGAGCGCGGCGAGGGAGCGTTGAAGGCGCAGTGAACCGAACTGTCGCGACCTACCAGCGACCAGAGCACCGACCAGTGAGCGGAACACTGCATCTTTCGAGCGGAGTCGCCCCCTCGCACCCGAGTTTGGCGCCGCTCAGTGGACTGCCAGAGCTGGTGAACTGATCGGTGCTTTGGCAGCGCTCGATGAGAATTGGTCTGAGCTGGCGCGGGGCGTTTGAGCCTCGCGCCAGACGACCGAGCACTGACAAGCTGAAGGTTCGGGCGGGGGGCGCAGCATCATTGCTGGCGAGAGCGGGCGAACCTGGAGGGCATCTGAAGGGCAGGACTGGGCAAGCCTCCCATCGTTAAGGAGACCAAGGGACTCGCAGTCTCTGGGTGCGATGCGCGTTGCGTCGAGCCAGCCGCGTCTCGCCGAGACCCGAGCACGCGACGGCCCCAGGAATTCGCCAAGTGCGCGACTTCTTAGCCAATGGGGTAAGAGGGGAGGACGGTCGCTCGGCGGAACAGCTCCTCTGCCCCCCCGTTTTTTTGTCCCCCATTGCCCGTTGCCCTCAAATGGGTGGTTGTGAAGGAAGATCAGTGGGTCTCGGGTAAGTACCGTCTGCTGAGGCGCCTCGGTGTAGGTGGAATGGCGGAGGTGTGGTCGGCGCGCAATGAGCTAACCAACCGCGACTTCGCCATCAAGTTCCTGCTGCCTGCTCTGGCGCGCCGTGACGATGCTGTCGAGCGTTTCGTTCGAGAAGCAAGGGCTACGGGACAGCTTCGCCATCCGAATCTCGTGAGCGTGTTCGACGCGGGCCGAACCCGAGACGGTCGTCCCTATCTGGTGATGGAGTTGCTCTCGGGCGAGAGTCTGGAAGAGCGCTTGGACCGAGTGAAGCGCTTGTCTCAAGCGACGACGTGCATGCTCATGTCCCAAGTTGCTTCGGCCCTTCACGCGGCCCACGGGGCTGGGGTTGTCCACCGAGACCTCTCGAGCGCCAACGTGTTCCTGGTGACGTCCGAGGAGACCGGCGAAGAAACGACCAAGATCCTCGATTTCGGAGTGAGCAAGTTCATGGGTCCCGTGCTCGACGAACGGGTACGAACCGAGGGCGGTGCAGTCCTTGGGTCTCCCGCCTACATGAGTCCGGAACAGGCGCAAGGGGCGGACTCGGTAGACAGCCGGACCGACCTCTGGGCGCTCGGCGTCTTGATGTACGAGTGCCTTTGTGGCGAGCGGCCATTCGTGGGCAGCAACTACAATGCGCTGATCTACAAGATCATCAACAGCCCGCACCGTTCGCTTCGCGAGCGAGCGATGGATATCCACCCTGAGCTAGCAGATCTCATCGACAGCTGTCTCGTCAAAGACCCCAGTGCTCGGGAGTACAGCGCACGGTCCATCGCGGAGCGGTTGGAGCAGCTCGCCTACGTTCTATCCGCCGGCACGAGTACTCCCATCACACCGCGGCGCCGCGCGACGGATCGTCTCTCCAATCGACCGGAGTTGGCCCGCACCGTGCGGCCAGCCCTTGGAAGTGTGGGGCTCTCGCCCTCGGTTCTTCCTGCGCCCGTGCGCTGGTGGCTCGCGCTCACCCGCAACGGGAATCCCCTGCAACTCATCGCCGCGGGAAGCGCGCTCTTTGGGGCCGCGATCGGCATCACGCTTGGGGTTCTCATGGCCACGGCCTCTGACCATTCCCGAGTCGCCGCTGGCTCTGTCTCTGCCTCGCAGGCTACAGCAGTCGCCATGCCCGCCACACAGTGTGAGCCCATCGGACCGACCGACTCCGAGGGTGAGCCCCCTCCGCCAGAACCCTCATCGAAGAAGGACTCGGCATCACGCTCCGCCGAGAAGCCCACGACAGACCTGGCCGAGTCGGTGCAGCGTGCGCTCGAATTCGAGCTCAAGCCAACTCCCGAAGTTTCGAATCGGCCGGCCGTGTATCTGAGCAAGTCGGCACCACGTTGAGCTGAGGGTCGCAGCCGACGCCACTTCGCTCACTGAGCGTGTCGCACCGCCTCACATCTCTGGCCGGTGCAATCGGGCCATGGGGTACGTTCGGGTCGAACCGTGCTAGCTCCCAACAGAGGCGACAGGAGCGAGACCGGAATGCTGATGTTTGTCATCGTCGTTGCCTCGGCTCTGGGGTTGTCGTTCCTCTGCTCAATCTCGGAAGCCGTTCTACTCAGCGTCGGTCTCGTGCACCTCGAGAGTATCGGGGCGTCTCGCAGTGGGCGCATTCTTCGCGCCTTGAAGAGGCAGGTCGACCTGCCCCTCGCTGCGAGTCTTCTGATCAGCACGTCAGCGCACATCACCGGCGCGGTCGTGGCGGGCGCGGCCTATGTCAAGGCATTCGGTTCGGGGTCGCTCGGGTTGTTCTTGGCAGCGTATACCCTAGCGGTACTGTTTCTGACAGAGGTGGTTCCGCGGCTGCTGGGGGTCGTGTTCGTCGAGCGCTTGATGCGCCCTGTCGCCTACTTCGCACGTGCCATGTCGGTGCTGGGCCGTCCAGCCCTCTCTCTCATGCGACCGCCTCGCGGCGTACTGCGCCGCGCCAAGGACGAGGAGCCCAGCACCTCGCTCCGAGAGATCCGTTCGCTCGCGGTCTGGGCGCGCGACGAGGGCGATGTGACGGCGAGGGCGGCGGCGATCATCGAGGGGGCGGCCGCGCTGCGGGAACTCACGGCCTATGACGTGATGGTGCCGCGCACTGGCGTTGCCTATCTGTCGGGAGAGCGCACGCTCGAGGAAAACCTCGCCGTGATCCGCCGCAGTGGGCACAGCCGTTTTCCTTTCACGCCTGACGGAAACCTGGATCGAGCCGAGGGGGTCATTCTGGCCAAGGAACTGCTCTTTCAGTTGATGGAGACGCCCAATGCTCCGCATTGGAAGCAGCTACTCATCCCGCTCGTCCTCGTTCCAAGTCAGCAACCGCTCGAGCGGCTGCTGCGGAAGTTTCAAGAGCAGCGTCGGCACATGGCGCTCGTGACCGACGAGTACGGAGGCATCCAGGGAATTGTCACCCTTGAGGACATCCTCGAGGAGATCGTTGGCGAAATTGAAGATGAAAGTGATCGCATCGACCCCTACATCATCAGGCGTCCGGACGATGGTCTGGTGTGTCGCGGTTGGGCCGAGACGCGCAAGGTCTTCGAGCTGCTGGGGTGTGAACCCGCCGGGGAGTTCGAGTCGGTAACTGTCGGTGGACTCGTCGCGGAGCTCGTCGGCCGCGTTCCCCGCACTGGAGACCTCGTGGATATGAGGGGGCTGACATTCGAGGTGCTCAGTGCCACGGCTCGTCGCGCCGAGAGAATTCTCGTGAAGGGTCGGGGTAGCCTGCGCCCGCGTGCGTGAGCGGCGGGCCGTGGGACACCCATGCACCGCGCCTCGCGAAAGCCACGTCCACGCGTGAGCGTTTGATTGGGAGTGGGCCATCCCCCTGAGCACATCGGGCGCGTCCCTCCTCCCTGGAGTGGAGCGGATTCCGCGGCGGCCGGCCGTTCTTGCCTCGGTGCGGCTTTCTGGTCCTCTCGGGATGGGTTTGGGGTTTCCTTCTGGCCGAGGCGATACATGCTGTGCGCGGAGGTTTGCTTCTTGTCCGTACCGAATGTGATGACTCTGATGTGTCGAGTGCCGAAGGGCGTAGACATCGACGTTCGAGCGCTCCGTGTTCTGCTTCAGACCAGGATCTCGGCTCGGGCCGCGAGGGCCGACGAAAGCGTGAAGCTCTCCCCGAGTCTGATGAAGCGTTGGGTCGCCGAGGAGATGAACGCCATTACCGCTGAGCTGAAGCGCGCACGAGAGCTGGCCCGGCCCCTGAACTAGAAGCGACCTGCAGGCCGTCTCGAGAGCTGTGACAGGGCTTGACCCAGCACGTTTGACATCTGAACACGTGAGCAGTATCAGATGGCTCAGGTCGCGTCGCAGAACCCCTCTTCGTCGGGTTCCGAGCAGGCAGGCGCGAGCGGTTACCCAGCAATCACGAGTGAAGGGCGCGACGCATGGAAGACACCAAGCTTCAGAAGTCCAAGGCGCTAGAGCTGGCCATTGCCAGCGTCGAGAAGGAGTTTGGCCGTGGCGCGATCATGCGGTTGCGCGACGGGGAGACGATTCACGGTGACGTTCCAGTAATTCCGACGGGTTCGATCGGATTGGATATCGCGCTCGGGATCGGAGGCTATCCACGGGGACGCATCGTGGAGATCTATGGTCCCGAGTCCAGCGGAAAGACTACCCTGACCCTGCATGCCATTGCCAACGTGCAGAAGCAGGGCGGTGTCGCTGCGTTCATCGACGCCGAGCACGCTCTTGACGTGCCTTACGCCAAGAAGCTGGGGGTGAAGACCGATGAGCTGCTCATCAGCCAACCTGACTACGGTGAGCAGGCACTGGAGATCGCGGACATGCTCGTTCGATCGGGAGCAGTCGACCTTGTCGTTGTTGACTCCGTAGCGGCTCTGGTGCCGAAGGCGGAGATCGAGGGGGACATGGGCGACTCTCACGTGGGGCTTCAAGCGCGGCTCATGAGCCAAGCTCTGCGCAAGCTGACCGGCACGGTAAGTCGTTCGCAGTGCATGATCTTCTTCACCAACCAGATACGAATGAAGATCGGAGTGATGTTCGGAAGCCCGGAGACCACCACGGGAGGCAACGCGCTGAAGTTCTACTCCTCGATTCGACTGGATGTGCGTCGTATCGGTGCGATCAAGGAAGCCCAGGCTCAGCCCGGCAAAGAGGTTGCTGTAGTCGGCAACCGGACGCGGGTGAAGGTCGTGAAGAACAAGATGGCGCCACCCTTTCGGGAGGTGGAGTTCGACATCCTGTACGGCCAGGGCATCAGCCGGTCGGGAGAGGTTGTCGACATAGCCTCGGACGAGGGCATCATCACCAAGAGCGGTGCGTGGTATTCAGTGGATGGTGAGCGCATTGGTCAGGGGCGCGACGCGGCGCGTCGGCACCTCGAGCTCCATCCCGACCTTATGTCTCAAGTTGAGAAGCAACTCCTTGCCAAGAGCGGTATCGGCGTCAAAGCTGCGGTGCCGGAGCAGGCGGCTGACGACAAGGCCGTTGCGAGCGTTGGGTCCGGTGCTGCTGCTGGTTCTGGGAAGTCTGGGGCGGTGGCGCCCAAGGGCGCTGGGACGAACGGTGCATCGAAGAAGGCGCAGCGGACTGCATGAGCTTCGCAGTTTGCGGATGACTCGTCTGGCATCCTGCGGACTTGTGACTGGCTCCGTGATCGACTCTGGGTCTCTGCTCCATGCAAGCGTCTTGCCCTCGCGTTGGCTGATGGGGTGCCGTCAATCGATAGACGCTCCACCAAGAATCGAGGCTGGCTTGTGGCGCGGATCACGGCTTCATCGACGGGCCCGCGCGGCCGCCGTCCATTGAGAGCACCGAGTGTGCAGCGTTATACGGTCTGCGGGGTGGTGCGAATTAGGCGGACTCGGCAGATCAGAGCGGACGCACAGCGTCAAGCTGGGGTAGCGGCCGCTTGGCCAGGGCTGTGGATAGGTTGAGGACAATCGGCGAGGAACCCGTGTCAATGCGTGGGACAACCCGGTGCACCGCCGGCGTACTTCCCCGCGAATATCCTTGGGCGACCTTTCGGTTGGCCCTGGAACTCCAATGACCTCAGGGACTTAGCCGTGTCTGGCTCTGGTTCCCGCGGTCAGCGAGTAAGTTGCTGAAATCATAGATGAATCTTCGCCTTCTTGACGTCGTTCGGGGTCACTCATACCCCGGTGTGGAGACAACATGCGCCGACACGCGACCTTCCCCTGGCTGACAGTGCCGAAACGCTCCAAGGGCGTTCCGACCAAGAGCAAGCTGCGTGTTCCGCGTATGGCTTCAGCAGTGCGGATCTCTGCGCTCGCTGCGGCTCAGATGGAACTGAAGTTCACGGGCTTTGGTCCCCAGATCTTCGTGCACGAGGGTGCCAGGCAGGCACTGGAGCGTCGGTTGCAGCTCGCTTTCGAGGGGCCAGTGCAGCTCTCTGTGACGGACAACCGTCGGCGCATGGTCACGCACTCGCTCGAGGATGGAATCCTTGGGGTTCGTGCCCACATGATGTTTCTCGATGCGCCCGATCGCGTGAAGGAAGCGCTCGTTCGATACGTGGTTGACGGCGATCGGGAGGCGTCCACCATCCTCGGCGTCTACATCGAGGCGAACAGTTTCCGCATCCGCGCTGACCAGCCCTTTGCCGGTCCACTCAAGACTCGCGGTACGGCCCACGATCTGGAACGAATCCTGCAGGACGTGAACGCGCGGTACTTCTCGGGCGCGGTCACCGACGTTCAGATCACGTGGGGCAACCGCACGCGGCCTCGAAGCCAAGCGCGACAATCCATCAAGCTCGGAAGCTACAGCAGCGCCGAGCGCCTGATCCGAATCCATCCAGTCCTGGACGCCGAGTGGGTGCCCCGGTACTTCGTGACCTACATTGTCTACCACGAGCTGCTCCATCACCTCATCCCGCCGGTGCGGCAGGGGTCACGAACGGTCCTACACACCCCCGACTTCCTGAGGATCGAGCAGGAGTTCAAGCACTACGAGCGGGCGCTTGCGTGGGAACAGAGGCATATGCGCCGGCTGCTTCGCTGGCAGTAGCCGCTTCCTCCTCGCAGGTCCGGTAGGAGCGTCGCGGCGGGCTTGCCGGTGCAGCCGGGTGCTAGTGGGCATCGGCTCCCGGGGGGGCGCAGGCGAGTCGCCCCCGCGACTCCGCGATGAGACGAAGTCAGAGCTCCATGGTTAGGCCAGCGCTCCAGGTGCTGTCGCCGACCAGCATTTGGCTCGATGTTCCGAGGTCCAGGACTGTCCATTCCGCGAACAAATACGTGTGGTTCACTCCGGTGCTTGCATCGAGCGCACGAGACGAGGAGCGATCCATGCTGTCCAAACCCAGCATGATGCCTCCACCGTAGAAGAGTCCGTCGGAGCGCCCTTTGCCGACTTCGCCGCTGTCGTTCCTGGCCGTGCCGTTCCCGTCCTTGATCCACCAGAGCCCGGTAGCTAGGCCCAGCTTGCCATAGAACGCCAAGGGCACCACGGTGCGCCGCGCCAGGATGTCGAGCCTCGCCACGGCAACCACCCACATTGGGAGGATGTTCAGCGCCGACTTTTGTCTGGCGCGTTCGCCGCTGCCGTCCGTGCGCAACATCCCGGCCTTCATGCGGGTGTACCCGAGGCCGGCCCCCACGCCCAGTGAGCCAAGCCGCTCGAACTGGAGCGCCTGCCAGTCGAATTCGGTGCCGACCATGATCCGACGGTCGTTGCCGTAGGTGTCGGCGTACGGCGTTTCGCCGCTGAACTCCTCGTCGATATCGGGACGATAGGGACCGAACCGAAGCTCCAACGCGTAACTCTGTGGAGAGGCGAAGGCGTCGGGCCCGTGAGCCTCGCCGTAGTATCCAAGCTCGTCGACTTGCTGAGCTTGCGCTGATGGGACCAGGGCGAGACCGCCCAGGGCGACACCCAGGGCCAAGATGCGCGCGTTCATCACGCCCTCCGGCTACCACGCCGCGGGCGTCGCGCCAGCAGTCCGAGGAGTGCGGCCCCGAGCCCAACCGCCACCGCCGGCTCTCGGTGGATCGTCGAGATCGAGCAGAACCCACCTCCGCCCCTCCCGCTCGCCGCGCTGTAGGCCTCGTAGAAGTCCGTGAGCTCTTGGGGGGTCTCACACGCGGGCGCCGATAGCACACTCACGTTGCCGAGATCGTCGACGCTGGCGACTGCCACGGCGTAGGCCTGGTTGTTTTGGAGCTTCTTGGTGCTGCCACTGGTCGCCGTACCGCTGCTCTGTGAGCCGCACGCCCATGCGCCCTTGCCCGGGCGCTCCCCGGCAACCAGATCGGCGCTGTAGCAGGAGGACGAGGAGTTGGTTGTCGTGCTCTCCACGGCTCCGCTCGCACCGGCCGACGCCCCACCGCCCGTTCCGTTTGCTGTCCCACCGGTTTCCGCGTCATCCGTGGAGCCCGCCCCGCCAGTGTTCACGCCTCCGCCTGTGGAGCTCGTTCCGCCACCACCACCCGCGCCGCCATTGGCTTTGCTGATGAGTGCGGCGCTGTTGGTGCGTGTTGAATCGTCGGCACCCGCTCCAGCTGCGCCAGTGTCGGTCGGCGTGGTTCCCGGAACGGCACAGTAGAAGCGGAACCCAGCGACTGACTCCCCGGAGGGAGTGTCCCACTCGAGCTCGAGCCTCGATTCTCCGATGCCTGCCGTGACGTTGTCAGGCGCATTGGGTCCGACCAAGTCGACCCGAGTGCTCCACTCACCTTGGCCAACGAGCTCGCCGTCGTCCATCAAGGCGATGAATACCGTGACATCCTGGTCGAGTGACTTGTCGCACGACCCGAGGGCGAGATCTTGCGCGGGCACGTCTATCTTCACGGCCTGAGTCTCGTCCGCGTACACATTGAGGATGGGCCAGCATTCGTACTCGTCGCGCTGGTCCTCGTCGTTGCACGGATCGGACGAGTCCCCCGCGTAGACCTCGAGGGTGCCCTGTTGGGGAAGATTCACACTCAATCGGGTAACGACATTGTTCTCGCAGTCCTCGATGCCGATGGCCAAGGGATCGGTCTCGAGGTCATGCCGGCTCGATGGGGGTATGCGCTCGACATAGGGGCTGACGACGATCTGCGCGGCCGCAGCGAAGACTGAGCTTGCCGGTAGGAACCCCAGCGAAGTCGCAACGAAAGCCGTCGTGATGTGCGGAAGGCACTTTCTGCTGATCAGCATGGCGTGGCGACAAGCATACAGCGTGCCGCCCGCTTTGTCTGGCCTATCCTTCGGGTTCCGCAGGTCGACGCGTGACAAACTGTCAGACAGTACTGCCTCCAGCCACTGGGCACGGAACACAATGTCAATGCGTTTGCCGCGCCTAGCCCGATGCTCACTCGGGCCGTGAACGCATTTCCGCACGCATCGAGTGCGACGATTCGGCCTCTTCGTAGGGCACGACTACGAATGAACGCTGGCAGACGTCTGCGGCTCAGAGTCGTAGATCGACGTGGGTCTGGCGCTTCAGGTTTTCCATCCAGCGCTCTCGGGCCTTGGCCATCTTTTCGGCGTAGACTCGCTCCCGCACCCGGCCTTCTGCTTCGGCGAGACTCGGCAGAGAAGAAGGGGCGCGACTGAGCAGCTTCAGCACGACGAAATGCTTCCCGATCCGCACTGGGGCCGACACCTGCCCAGGTTCCAGCGAGAGCAGCACCTTATCGATCTGGGCCGGCAGCTTGCCGGGGACCATGAGGGGCAGGAGCCCGCCTTCCATCCGAGTGGCTTCGTCCGTCGACTGTGCTCTCGCAAGCGCGGCAAAATCGGCTCCCTCTCGGGCGGCTCGGGATATCGCATCGGCGTGCTGTCGCGAGGCCTCTACTGCGCTGGCGGTTTGGCTTCCATCGATATCGACGAAGATCCAAGCGGCCTGGAACGAAAGCTCCTTGCGCTGCTCCAATACGATCTCGCGATACGCGGCGCGAACCTCTTCGTCCGACACCTGGATTCGCCCTTGGATTCGCACGTTGAGCAGCTTGGCTTCGAGGAGCTGCCGACGGATCTCCTGACGATACTGGGTGTCCGTCAGCCCGCTTCGCTGTGCTTCCTCCATCAGGCGCTCGACGCTGATACCGTTTTGGGCAGCGACCCGCTCCAGAGCCTCACTGATCTCTTGCGCCGATACCGTAACCTGTGCCTTCTGTGCGGCCACTTCCTGCAGTTGCTCGTCCACCAAACGCTGGAGCACGGTCTCGTAGAGCTGCGATATTGCCGCCGACCGTTGGGCTCCGGCCGGCACCTGCTGGTTGATGCGAACCAGATAGGGCACAGCCCGGGTTCTGAGATCACTCAGCAGTACGGCTTGGTCGCCAACCACCGCCACCACCCGTTCCACGACGCTGGCGCGTGCCGAGCTCGCTCCGAGCAATATGGCAGCTCCGAGCAGCGTGCCCGAAACGTGGTTCTTGAGGCTCCGAATTGCCATGCGGGGCACCCTTAGCATGGAAGCGCTGGCGTCGGCAGCGGGCCGTGGTTCCCATCGCTCCGAAGCAGGAATGGCAGGGTCGGCTCGTCGGCAGGGACGCGGGCTCAAGCTGATCCAAGAGCTCGCCACCGGGCCCGAACCCGCAGCAGCATCTCCGCAGCAAAGACCACCAGTAGGGCCAGTGCGACGTACCGAGACGCGTCTGCGTACTCCCGCTTCGGATTCCGTTCCGGGCTGCCAGACGCCCCCTGTAGCGCGAGCGACTGACGGGAAAGCTCCAGGGGATCGATTCGGGTGAAACGGGCCTCGACCCCCGATGGGGTCGTGAGCTCATATCGCCCCGCTAGGCTTGGCTCGGCGGTCACCGAGGGGCCGGAGGCCTTCAGTTCGAGACTACCATTCGGCCCGACGATCTGGAGGACGGTTCCCTTGGCGAACTGCCAGGGCTGCCCCACCAAGCTGTGGCCCGAGAAGGTCCGCTGTCCCGCCTGCTGTATGACGTGGTCCAGCAGGGCAAGGAAGCCTGGCCGCAGGGCGAAGTCGCTCAGCTCGGGGCTGGCGGGAAGCCCAACCGCGATACCGAGGCCCTTGCCTACCACCCGTTCCACTATCCAAGCCTCGCCGTCCTGCCACCGAGCCCTGGTTCGAAGGATCTGGCTTGAGGCCTCGGGCAGTTGGGCTCGACCGCGAGCCCCGAGGTTGGCGAGACTTGCCCCCTCATCGCCCAACCAGCTCAGTGAACTGAAGTCGAGGTTCGGAGCGCTTGCCTCGTTCCAGTGAACTGGGCCATCGAGTATCGGCTGCAGATTCCATCCCAGGCTGGGTCGCGCCGACGCAGGGCCGAGCAGCAGAAGCGCGACGCCGCCACGTTCGAGCCATCGCTGCAGGGCTTCTCGGGACTCCGGGGGGAAACCAGGGGGATCTTCGACGAAAAGCCCGGAGAACTGGACCAGGTCGCGGTAGTCTCCCGGAACTTCGGCGATCGGTCGCGGGTTCGTGTCCTCCGACAGAGCCAGGAGGGCTTGCTCGAGAATCCCAGGGCCTCCGGTAGCGCTGCGAGCCGTATCGAGCTCTGCGACGACCCCCATGCGTCGCAGTTGCTCCAGCGGCGCCACTGTTGCCACATCGTCTTCGGCAATGTCATCGCTGCCGGTGAGGATTGCTCGAACTCTGGCATGGGGCGTCGCTGTCGACGCAATCACGATGCGCTGGGTGCCCTGGGTCCGAGTCAGCGGGGAGCTCCCTAGCTTCGCTCCCTTTTTGGGGTTTGATACGGCGTTCTCCGTCGCGAGGAGCTCGACCCTCCGTTCGCCGGCCGCTGCAGGTGACGTGCACGAGACCTCAACCACGGTGGCGTCTGGTGTGGCGCTGGCCGAGAGCACTGCGCAGTCGTTGAGCTCAGCCCGAATCGACTCGAGCGGTGCCGTGATGGGCGTCGCGCCTTCGGGTAGCGAGTCCCCCGCAAGGTCGCTCAACACCACCGTGCGCTTGTCGCGATGAGGCTGCGGCTGCAGAATCGAGCGCGCCATTTCCACCGCAGACGAGAGATCAGTCCCACGGTCACTTGGACCGAGCCCCTCCACGACCCTGCGCGCGCTCTCATGATCCGCGGTAGCGGGAAGCGCGACGCGGGCTGGGCTGCCGGCGAGCACCAGGCAGACCGTGTCTCCGGGACGCATCTGAGCCAGGAGGTCCCGCGCCCCGTTTCGCGCGAGCTCCCAGCGGGACGCGCCCCCTCCCGTGCGGGCCCGCATGCTGAGAGAGTCGTCGATCACGATGGCTAGTGCGATGCTAGCTCCCCCGGGGCGCGGAAGGGTGAGCGTCGAGCAGCGCACGAAGGGCGTCGCGCCAAGCAACGCAAGGCCCAGTACACCGAGAGCACGCAGGCTGAAGAGCGCCTTGTCCTGGAGAGAGGAACGCTGGCGTGCCTTCGGACGTGCAGAGGCAACGTAGCGCGTCGGGGGGAACTCGATCCGGACGGGGTGTCCGCGTCGGCGCAGATGTGCGGCGACGGGCAATACCACCAGCGCCGCGACCAGAAGTGCGAGTGACGTGCCGAAGGACACTACCCGCCTCCAACCGCGCGCAGAACGGTGCGCACCACTGCCACGGGGTCGTCGTTCGTCGAGGCGTTGACGAATCCCCCGCCGCGGCTCTCGACCTTGCGGCGCCAGGTGTCCGTGCTCCGCCCGAGCTCCCTCAGGTAGAGCGGTCGTGATGCATCGGCATCGGTCTCGATGCGGAGCGTTCCCTCGCTAGCAACGAGATCCACGGGGCCAGAGAACGGGAACTGGAGCTCGGTGGGATCCAGTACCCGAATGACCCCCAGCGTGCGCTTTCGGCTTGCCAGAGCCAGCAGCGACGGAGTGGCTTCGTCGGGCAAGTCGAGCAGATCACCAATGACGACGATGACACTTCCCCGCCGCGCGTGACGACCCACGAACCCGATGGCTCGAGACACGCCTTTGGGGTCTCCCGAGAGATCGAACGATGGCCGGGTCTGTTCGAGGGAGGTAACGATGCGATCGAAGGACTCGATTCCCCCACTCGGAGCAAGGTATCGCGAGCCAGCGCCATCTAGCCAACCGAGCGCGACCAGGTCGCCCGATGCGACGGCGATTCGCGCGAGAGAAGCCGCTAGCACGGTCGCGTATTCGTACTTGGTTGGCCCGGTTTTGGTGCCGCGATACCCCATCGAACGGCTTGGATCCAACAACAGCCACAAGACCTGTTCGGTATCCGTCTCGTACTCCCGTACGACGAGCCTGCCGTGTCGCATCAGGGAATGCCGATCGAGCCAGCGTAGATCGTCTCCGGGGGAATACGGCCGGTGCCCACCGAATTCGACACCCGAGCCGTGCCGACGGCTCCTGTGACTTCCGGCGTAGAACCCTTCCGCGACCGAGCGCGCACGGAGCTTCAGTGTGTTGAGCTTGCTCCAGTCGAGCGTAGGTGCCGGCCGGGATGGGGGGCTCACCCGTTTCAGGCTCCCACGGAGGCCATGATGAGACCAAACACCATGCCGATCACGACCGCCACGATCCCGAGGACCACGAGCCACGGCGAAACGGGAAACCTTGGTGGTCCGTCATTGGGCTCACCAGCATCCCGTCCTCGAACGGTCTTGTCTCGGCGCTCTTCGAGTTCGCTTGTCATGGGTTTCACTTGCCGTTGCCCTTCCTATCCACCCTTTCGCAGGCGCTGATGATCTTCGGGCTGAGGTACACGGGATCGAGGTCCGCGTCGGGGTCGTTCTGTAGCCATCCCGCGCAGGCTCCAGCCGCGAGTCCCGTGGCATTCAGGGCTGCATACGCTTCGAGCAGTTGCCGATGGATGATGGCAAGCTGGGCCTTGGTGAGCTCGCCCTGAGCCAAGAACCGATTGGCTCGCCGCACTGCGTCGACGTAGCGCGCTTGGCGGACGTCGGCGATGAGCATGGGGAGCTCTGTCTCCACGGACTGCTGCACGTCACGGATGCTGCCAGCTCCCTCGCTCTTGAGGTGCTGTGCGGCCTCTTGTGCCGCGGCGCGGCCGTCGGCAGTGAGCACGAGCTTGGTGAGCGGTACCAGAAGCACCTCGCCTCGCTTGACGATTGGGCTTTTGATGCGGTTGTACTGCGTGAGCATCCAGGCTTCGTTGGTGTCGCCCAAGTACCTGAGCGCGATGCCGACGATGCTCTCGTCCCTCGTCGTGATGAGGGTCAGATTGTAGGGTACGAGGATTTCGGCGCCCTCCGTGGGCACCAGCCAAGGACTGCTGGCGTTGGCTTGGGCGAAGACCACCGCGCGGTGTTTGGCTCCCAAGAACCGTTGAGCGAGCCCTTCCCACGTCTCCCCCTCGCGGACACGATGATGCCACGCCGCCGGGACTTCGAGCCGCATTCCCGCGATGATGGCTGACCCTCCTTGTCGATCGAGCGCGTTGGCTGCTACCAGGAGCCTCTCGTTCTGAACCTTCCCATAGTAGCGTTCGGAAATGCTCGCCAGGGTCTCGCCCTCCTGTACGACATGCTCGAACGCCGTGGCAGGGAGCGACCAGCACAGGATGAAGAGAGCCATCAACCGGGCATAACTGAAGCGGAGCCGAGCCATCGGAACGCGAGCCTAGCGCAATCGTCGATGCCGCCCAAGCCGACGGGTCCAAATCAGCGAGCGTGACGCTCGGACGGACTGGCCTGCATGGTGGGCTATCGGCCCACTATCGTGTACTGCCACATTCCGCGATTGATGACCGCCGAGCTAGATGTAGCGACTCGTTGGTTGCTGATGGCCGGGGAAGCTCGACTCGGATCGCGGGTACGACGTCGGTAGCAGGTCGAGCGGAATGGATGCAAGTAGCTTCCCGAGCTCGGCCGCGTCCGGTCGCATGTGTGGGCGCTTGGCGAGGCACCTCATGACGGTGCGGTCGAGCAGGGCCGGAATGGGGAGCTCCGGTCTGCGAGCCAGCATTGCCTCGGGAATCATGCGTTGGTGCAGGTCGAGGAGGTCTTGCCGGTTCTGCGCGCCGATTGGGTAGTGACCCGTGAGAGCCTCGTACATGAGCACGCCGAACGCATAGATGTCCGTTCGAGGTTCGACGTGTGCTCCGATACACTGCTCGGGAGCCATGTACTCGGGAGTGCCGAGCGTATAGCCGTCCTGGGTGAGCGATTCGGCTTCGGCGAACTTGCTCATGCCGAAATCCAGCACTTTCACTCCGCCGTCCCTCAGGATGAAGACGTTACCCGGCTTGAGGTCGCGATGTACCACGCCGATGCGGTGGGCAGCTTCGAGGGCGTGACACACCTGGAGGAAGACCGGAAGCGCGAACCCGGGGGCCACCAGGCCCTCGTCTCGGATCTTGTCCGCCAGGCTATAGCCGTCGAGAAGCTCCATCACAACATAGATGGATCCGTCGGCGAGCTGATCGAGGTCGAGCGTGCGGACCACGTTGGGGTGCTCGATGCTGACTTGAACGTGCGCTTCGCGACGAAGGCGCGCCGTTTCTGCCGCGTCGGCGGCTGCGGCTCCGCGCAGCAGCTTGATGGCGACGCGTGAGCCCAGACCGACGTGTTCCGCCGCATACACCGCTCCAATGCCTCCGGAGCCAATCTTGTGGAGGATGCGGTAGCGCCCCCCGAGCACGCTGCCCGCGATGTCGCCAGCTGGGGCCGCGTTGTGGCCGCGCAGCTCGAGCCCGTGCTCCAGGGCCGCGATCCGGTTTCTCTCGAAGACTCGCGTGGCGCGCTCCCGGACCAGTCGTCTCCACGTCATTCCGAGGGCTGCCCCTAGCGCTGCGGTGGTCGCAAACGCGATGGCGCCAGTGTATAGGCTGCTCGCGGCCGTCACGATCGCTCCGCAGATCGCGCCAGAGGACGCGGAGGTCAGCCAAATCGAAGGCGATGAGGGGTTGGACCAGCGCAGGACGTAGGTGCAAGCGTCATCACCCTCCGCAAGGCAGCTCGCGTGGGAGACTTGTGCATCGCCCAGCCCCCAGAGCCGCGGGATGCTTCCAAGTTCTGCGGCGCGCACGCGGCACAGTAGCTTGTGCCGCTGCAGTTCATCGACATCCGGGTGAGGCCGATATACCAGCGTCGCGTGGGTGCGATGCGGATCCAGAAGCTCGTAGTGTCCCACGCGAGTGGACTCGGCCGCGTGCTCCGCCAGATAGCGATAGGCACGCAGGGGTGTCGAGGCCGACCGAAGTAGCCTCACGTAGGCAGCCAGAACCTCGGGACGAGTGGCCCAATCCCCTCGATGTGCCAGGGAGTCCTCGTCGAGGTACTCCCCTAACGCTTCGAGGGCTCGCCGAGTGACCGCCACCGAGAGCCACGCGGTTTCGTCGTGCATCAACGTCGACGGCAAACCCGCTTGGAGGAGGAGCGTTTTCAGCGTGTTCTCACCGAACTGCTCAGCTATTCTGAGGAGGTAGGGGCGGAGCAAGGATGCTCGTAGCTCCTCCTTGCCGCCTGCGGGCGGCATGCTGCTCGGGAGCGAGCGATTCTGGGGTGAGGGTTGCATGACTCTGTGCTCGAACGGTGGGACTCTATCCGCGACGCCAGCGGGCGCGTTCTTCGTTGAAGCGACGCGCGAGCCTCCTCTGTTCTTGGACGAATGCTGCGTAGGTCCCCGGAATCCTAGAATCCTTGAAGAACGCGGCCATCACTCGAACGGCTGCCTCGGCATCCGCAGTGGCCCGATGTGCCTGCTCAAGCTTGATTCCTAGCCGCTCGCACACATCCCCCAGAGCACGGCTTCGCTCAGATTTCTGCAACTCACGTGCCCAGGCCAGAGGGTCAACCCACTCGACGCCCTTCTGAAGGGCAGGCGGGGTCCGTTCCATACCCATCCCGCTCCGTGACACCTCCGCAAAGATGAAGTCGCGATCAAAGTCCGCATTGTACGCCAAGGGTATGTGTCCCTCCAGAACACGGGCAAGCTCCGGCAGAACCTGCGGAAACGGAGGCTCGCTTCGGACATCGTCGTCCGAGATGCCGTGCACGGCCCGGGCTTCCTCCGGGATTGGAATTCCGGGGTTGACGAGCCACGCATGTCGCGCGACGACATCGCCGTTTCGCCATAGCACGACGCCAATCTCGACGATTCGATCGGTTTCGGGCTTGCGTCCTGTCGTTTCGGTATCGATCGACGCTAATGGCAGCCCAGCGACGGGCAGGCTGCCATCGAACCCTTCCGCGAGTCCTGCGGCAACGACGCGAAGAAGATGTGCGATTCCAGGGTAGTGACGCCCGGTCGGGAAGCAGCCGGCCCCCTCGGCTCCGCCTTTCACTGGCCTTGTCCTGCTGCCGCGGGCAGAGCACGTGCCGGGGTCGTCAGGTCGAGCTCCGTGCGGATCCAGCCTTCCAAATCCTGGGCGAGACTGAAGTGAGTGGAGTCGAAGAACCGGCCGTTGATGAAGACCGTCGGGGTGCCCCTCGCCCCCAGTCTCTGTGCCTGCTCCCGATCCGCAAGGACTCTGGCTTTTGTTCCTGCACTCGCCACGGACTGCTCGAATACGGTCATATCGACTCCCGCCTCCCGCGCCAGTTGTCGTATGCGCGACTCGTCGAGGCCAACGGCCTGGTGAGCGAACAGCGACTCGTGGAATTTCCAGAATTTGCCCTGTTCGTGGGCTGCGACGGCCGCCCGCGCTGCGAAGTCGGCGTGTGGGTGTGCAGAAATGGGAAAGTGCTTGAACACGAGGCGAACGTCGTGGGGGTACTTCTGGACTAGCCTGTGCAGCATCGCACTGGCCTCGCCGCAATGTGAGCACTCGAAGTCGGCCCACTCCACGATGACGACTCGCGCCTTGGGATCTCCCTGGCTCGGCGAGTCCCCAAGCTCGACGTTCTCGATGCCAGTGGGCGAAAAGCGGGCACGATACGCCTGCCGAATCTGCGCGGCTGTCTTGCCCATGCGGACCTGATCTCTGATCAGGTTCGCCGCGTGGCCGCATGCTGCGCAGGTTCGGTTCTCTCTCACGCATGCTGCGACCGTTGCCGCCACCTCTGGGCAAGGGGCATCGAGAGTCGATACCTCATTGGCCCAGAGTCGCCGTTCAGTACTCGTGAGATCGGACGTGTCCACGCCGACGAGCTCCAGGTCCACGCCGTTGCCAGCGGCGGGAGCGACGGCGGGGCCCGCCGGTGCACAGGATGAGGCAAGGACGACGAGGACTCCACGCCAAGGAATGAGCCGAGCCTCGAAGCGGGCCATGATTGTGGCCGAGAGTAGTCCTGTCACGTCGGAGGTCCATCCGATTTCCCGTGAGACTTGGCTGACGCCGAGCCCGAGCCTGGAGTAGAACCCAGCCATGTCGTCTCCCGGCCCCGCGTCCATCGATGAACCTGGCCGCAATTCTGCTCCACACCACGTTCGCCATGTGCTTGCAGTCGGCGGAGGGCGCGGGGGCGTCGGCAAAAGCATCCTGTCTGTGAACCTGGCGGTGTATCTTGTTCAATTGGGTCGAACGGTCGCCCTGGTTGATGCTGACCCAGCCGGCGCCGAGCTTCACGCAATGCTCGGAGTGCAGTTGCCGGGCCGGCCAGCTGACGGTGAATGGATCGCTGAAGACGATCTGACGCCGCTCAAGACGACCGTGCCCGGACTCCTTCTCGTGCCTCAAGGGTACACGATGGGGTCGACCGTCCCAATCCGACCGGGACGCAAGGCCACGTGGGCGAGTCGCCTCCGCCAACTCGACGTCGACTACGTCATTCTCGATCTCGGAGCGGGTACCGCGCCCGCCACGCTCGACCTCTTTCTTTCGGCGGACTTCGGCTTGTGTGTGACGACCCCCGAACCACCGAGCATCGAGGCGACCTACCGCTTCACACGCGCGCTGTTCCTGCGTCGGGTTCGCCGGACCCTGGTCAAGGACCGCTTCAAGATGAGGCTGCTCGAGCGGGCCCAGGCCGAGCTCGCGCCTCTACCGGCCCCCGTGGCGCTCGCACGTGAGCTGGCTCGATACGACACCGGGCTCGCAGAGCTTGCTGCCCTGGAGCTCGATCGGCTTCGGCCGCGTCTCGTCGTCAATTCAGTGCGCCTACGCACGGACGGCGAGGTCGGTCCGGCGATGTGCGACATGGCGCTGCGGCACCTTGGGGTCGCCTTCGAGTACCTCGGCCACGTCGAGCAGGATGACTCGGTTTGGCTCAGTGTCGTGCGTCGGAGGCCCCTGCTTATCGATAGCCCGACCAGCAAGTCCGCTCGCAACATCGAGCGCATCGCGCGACGCATCATGGCGCTTACGACGACGCCCGACGCCCTTCGCGAGACGCCGCGGGTGCCGGCGATTCCAGCGGAGCTCAGTCTCTACGACGTGCTGTGGACTCATCGCGGCGCGTCCGACGAAGAGATCCGCCGTGCCTACAAGCGTCAGCGGGAGAGCTACCAACCCGAGAGCCTGCCACTGGTCTCGCTCCTCGACGACGCGGAACGCGCGGCAGCCCAGGCCGCGATCGAGGAGGCCCACGACACGCTGCTGGATCCCCTGCGCCGTCGCGCCTACGATCTGTCAACATTCCCCGAGGACGAACAGGAAGCTCCGAGGCGTGACGTCCTCATCGACACGGCTCTTGCGGCGGAGCGCGCTATGCTTCGACAGGAGCTCGTACGGGAAATCCACGCGGAGACCGAGTACACCGGCAAGCTGCTGGCCAAAGTGAGGGAGTCACTCGGCATTGAGGTCGAAGAGATCGCGAGCCACACCAAGATCTCGCCCTCCTACCTCAAGGCCATCGAGCTCGAGCAGTTCGAGAGCCTTCCCGCCTTGGTCTATACTCGTGGGTTCGTGCAGCAGCTTGCTCGGTACCTGAAGCTCGACCCAGCGCAGGTGACACGTACCTATCTCAGGCGCATGCGGCAGTGGGCTACCCACCGCGGAGAGAACATCTAGTCGTGGAGAGTAAAGCCGAGGGACCCCTCCGCGGACTCCGCGCCCGACTCTTGGCAGGCCTCTCGCCGAAGGGAGAGGTTTTCTCGGTACTGCTGCTCATGGTGGCTTTCCTGCCACGGCTCTACGTGGCCATTGCCTGGGCGCGGGAGCCTGTGTGGGATGGCCACTACTATCACTTCGGGGCCGAGCGCATCGCGGAAGGGTTCGGATACTCGGAAGACGTCATGATCGACGGCAAGCCGGTGAGCAAGCCATGGACCCACTATCCGGTGGGCTACAGTGCTCTCCTTGGGTTCGTCTACCGGCTATTCGGCAGTGGCAACCTCGTCGCTCCGCTCGTCAACGTCGTGGTTGGCACGCTCCTCGCGTGGCTCGCGTATCTGGTGGCAAAGGAGTATCTGTCCGAAGGGCGGGCTCGGCTTGCCGGTCTGCTCGTCGCTGCTCATCCCGGGCTCATCACCTATACCGCGCTGGTGATGACCGAACTGACTGCGGCATGCTCGATGCTGCTCGCGGCCTGGCTCGCGCTGCGGAGACGGGACAGCTGGCACGGCGTCATTTCGTGCGGCGTGGCAACCGCTCTCGCGTCGCTGGTTCGTCCAACCGCGATCCTCGTCATTCCTCTGCTGGTGTTCGTGTTTTCGAACCGGGGGCTCTGGAGTGGACTGAAGCGCACGGCGGTTGCGGGCGCAGTCACTCTCGCGGTGATCGCACCCTGGTCGATCCGCAACTGTCTGGTCATGGACGGCTGCGCGCTCGTATCGACCAACGCCGGTTGGAACCTTGCCATCGGAGTCGTTGCCGATACCGGTCGTTTCCAGACGTTGCGTGCTTCGGATGGTTGCGCCATCGTCACCGGGCAGGTGCAGCAGGACCGTTGCTGGATGGATGTGGGCATCGCGCGCATCAAGGCCAACCCGATTCGATGGATCGGTCTCATGCCGGCGAAGCTCTCCCACACCTTCTCCCACGAATCCTTCGCCGCTGGGTACCTCAAGGAGGCCGATCCCGAGCGCTGGCCCGAGGCCAAGGCAGAGAGGATGCGAGTGCTCCTCACCATGGTGCATCTCATCGTCACTGCGCTCGCGACTCTCGTCACTGTTGGAGTGCCGCGGCCGCTTTCGGTGCGCCGCGCGGGGACGTGGGTTCAGCTGGCGCTGGCGCTGGTCATCGGCGCCTACGCAGTACATGCCCTGTTCTTCACCTGGGAGCACCCGGTGCACTGGCTTGTCGTGGCGATGCCGGTGCTTGCCGTCTTGCCTCTACCGGGGAGGCCCAGCCAAGGCCCTGCTGGCAGCATGCTCATCGGGCTCGTCGCAATGACCGCCCTGACCCACGCGGTTTTCTTTGGAGAGGATCGCTACCACCTGGTCATCACGCCGCTCTTCTGCATCCTGCTTGCCGGGGCATTACGCCGCTCAGAATCTTCCGGGGCGTCTCTTCTCACGAGGACATCAGAGCCCTCGCTACCCGAGGCACCCACTCGGTCGCCGTTCCCTCCAGAAAGAGTCCCTGGGGCATCTGCCCCGCCATCTCCGTGAAGGAGGTGGGCTCGGGACCCACGACGATGAAGCACCCTATTGGCGCCTCAAGGGAGCGCGGCCCATGATCTGATCCATCTCGGCCTGAGCCTTGGGGGAGGTTGGGGTCTGGGCGAACGCCGGATCCGTCGGGATGTTGGCTGCCACCGAGGTAGAGCGATCGAGCTCCACGCTGAGACGACTGGACCTGAAGTCCACGAGGTGTCCGCCAGCGCTGCGTTGGGTGGTGAGGAAGTGCAAATGATACCCGGGAACTCCCAGCCCCGAGAGATACTCGGGCAAGCGGAACCCCACTATCGTTCCGGACACGTTCTTGAGCTCGAAGATGGTCTGTTCTTTCACCACTTCGAGCAGCCGCCGATAAGGCGGCGACTGTCGCGCAATGCTTCTGGTCTTGACATAGGGAAAGGTTCCGTGAATGCGAAAGGCATAGGGAAGATTGGGTTCTGGGGCGACTTCGTCCAGCTTTTTGCGGAGTTGTGCGAGGTCCAGCTCCTCGTTCAACGTCAAAACCTTGTCCGGTTCGAAGTAGGTTACCATCGCCCAGGGCGTTTCTTGCGAGTCCTTCAGTCGATGAACCGACCCATCTACCTTGACCGTGTAGCTCTCGCCATTGAGCACCACGAGCTCACCATCGGAGTCATCCACCGTGCCGAGCCCCAGGTTGCCATGACGCCGCAGCTCACCAAAGCTGATCGGGCCGTCCATGACGCCTTCGAGCAGGCTGGCGAAGGGCGCGCTCAGGTAAACCTCATCTCGACGCTCAGCGGGAGAATTGACACAGCCGGCCACTATTGCCATGGCGGTGAGGCACGCGCCAACGACGGCCGTCGGACGAGCGGTGGCGGCGAGGCGAGCTCCCCAATGGTATTGGCTCATGGCCACCTATGCTGTTCGGTATCGCTGGCAACTGCAACCATCTGCGTTTCCGATTGCGGTTTTCGCCGGGGAGATCCCCGTGCACGCGCCAGCAGCGTGGCTCCGGCTCGCTTCGGGCATCGACGCGAAGGCACGCGTCGGAGCTTTTCGACCAACCCCGGGGCTCGGAGGAGCCCACGCTCCAGGCAGGGGCGTCGAAGCGCGGCCGGTTCGGACGCTACGTCGTCCGCTCATTCGCCCGTTCCAGCGGCGCGCCCACATCAGCGAGCCAAGCATCGATGAGCCTTCGCGCGATGCTGAGCTTAGGCGGAGGGATGGGGGGCAACGCGTCTGGGGAGAACCAGGCGGCTTCGGCGATCTCTCGCGGATCAGTGACGATCTCACCTCCCGCGTAGTCAGCCGTGAACCCGACCATCAGAGAATGCGGGAAGGGCCACGGTTGGCTGCCGGAGTAGCGGATGTTGGTGACCTCGATTCCCACCTCCTCTCGTACCTCGCGGTGTAACGTCTCCTCCAGAGACTCACCCACCTCGACGAAGCCCGCCAGCGTGCTGAAGAAACCGACGCCACGACGTCCACGGGCCAGAAGCGCTTCCTTGCCGCGACGCACCAGGACGATGATGGCCGGCGAGAGCCGAGGATAGCACACAAGGCCGCACGACGGACACGCGACGCAGCGCTCCTCGGAATGGCGGACCGTTGGCGAAGCGCAGCGCCCGCAGAAGCGGTGCGTTGCGCCAAAGACCGCGATCTGTGCGGCACGCGCAGCAACCGAGAAGACCTCGTCATCAAGGTCGATGTAGAGGTTCCTCAGCCCTTCCGCGTACAGCGGAGCCGGCAGCTCGGTTTCGGCGATGGCGACAGCGTAGCAGTCTTCGCCATTCAGACGACCGACAAAATGTGAATCGCTGGGCTCGACTCCCAGCCCGCGCGCGTCGTCGAGGCCTGGCAGTGACACCCTGTCGCCATCCCGTCGCACCACGAGTTCAGGCCCGCCCTGCGACGACCTCGTCAGAAACCACACGGATTGAGGTGAGCTGGTGGGGGGAGGAACGACTCCGGGTACGAATGTCATGGCGCGATCCTCACGCGCATAGCGCGCCGCCACACGCCTGTCACGTCTGGCGCATCCGTCCACGCCGCGTAGGGGACACCGGCCGTGACTTGCTCCGGACGCGTTGACCCATGGCAGCCACGCAAGCACCGCTTCGGTGCTCGACTGTCTGGCAAGGCGGCCTCGGGTCTGGGTTCTTGCGTTTGTGAACACGCACCGTCTCCGTCAGACCCTTCGGGTTCTCATTGGGGGACGTTCGGGTAGTTGTTGCGGCGCCCCGGTCGGGAATCCAGCCTTCATTCTTCGGTCCGTTGCGTCGAACCGAGGATTCTCGCATAGTCGATGGCGGTGAGGTCGTCTCAGTGAGTAGTGGCACGTGTCCCCAGTGCGGTCGAATTCTGGCGTCGGCGGGTGGCATCTGCCACGGCTGTGGCGCACGCCAGGCCCCGCCAGCGTACGCCGCGCCGCCCCAGGTCGAATCCAGAAGCTCTTCGGCATCCGCCCGGGGTGCGGTCTCGGGTGGACGGGAGCTCTGTCCCGGTTGCGGTCTGCAAGCACCCCGACACCGCACGAACTGCAAGATCTGCAGCACGCCATTTCCCCAGCAGCGTCCCCTGTCTCCGGAGGTCGGGGGCGACCTCTACTGGGTGGCAGTCAGGTGCAGCATCGAATGCCGCGCTTGCGGGCATCGTTCGCCGGTAAACTTCCTGGATCTCGACGGCTCGGTGGCGTGTCTGCGTTGCGGAATCGACCAGAAGTTCGAGCTGCGCCTATGGTGGGAGGCCATTGAGCTGGCCCACGCAACTGGGGATCTCGCTGGGCCGAGCCCCGAAGGGCGGTTTCCAGATCGCGCCGTATCCATCGCGGCCATCAATCAGTTCGCGACGGTCGGCTGCCAGCAGACGTTCGCCGAAAAGACGGCGGTTGCCCCTCCCAGCATCCAGGGGAGTCCCTCGTCTCCGTGCCTCACCATTCAGGCCAGCCCCGGGCACCCGCTCTGTCTGCGTTGTCGCGTACCGCTCCTACTCGCTGGCCTCGACGAGGGCGGGATGGTGACTCGATGCCCCCAATGTGGTGAGCAACGCCAGTATCGACTCCCAAGCGGGCTTGCGTCGAAGCGCCCCGGCCTGTGCGGAGTGTTGGCAGGCGCTCATCTGGTGGGGCGCTTGGAAGTGGAGCTGGAGCAGGACCGCGGGGGAGCCACGTTGGTCAAGTGCCCCAATTGTCATGCTCCCCTCGACGTCCGAGGAACCGACAGCCTCGTCCATTGCCGATACTGCGGCGCAGCCAGCCGCATCTCCCCGCGTGCGTTGCGGCACTTGGGCTACCAGCACCTGGAGCCCGAGACATGGTGGATGCTATTCAGCGGGCCTTCGGCGCAACGGCGGACTCTGGTGGAGAGTGCGAGGCACGTCCTCGGTGCCCAGGTGCCACAGGGAGCCATGGGCAACCATGGCCAGCCGCGGCAACGGGATCTCGGTGTTCCGGTTGCAGTCATCGTCATTGGGGGAATCGTCCTGCTCGGGGGTAGCTCGATTCTTGGCCTGATCTTCTCCGGCGGGGGAGGCGCGGGCTCCGAGATGCCCCAGGCCGTTGTGGCGACGTCTACGGCCTCGCCTTCCGCTGCCGTCACGCCCGCCGCCACTGCAGCTCCTGAGGTTGATCCGCCTGCGCCAGCTACTCCTCCAGCTGTGCACAGTCCCATGGTCGATCTGGTGTGGAACGCTCGGGTAACGTCCGCTCGCGGCAAGCCCCTTGCTCCCGGAAGAGCTTGCTCGCTCACCGTGCACACGGATGCTGTTCGGTTGGGCCGAACTTGGCTCGAGTGTGGCGATCTCGTCTTGTATGACAGTCAGCAGAGCTTCAGCGGAATGTCCCGATACGGGGGTGACGTGCTCGAGGCTCGGCCCGAACGCGGCGACGGGTGGGTCTACAGACTCAGCTACTCCGATGTTGGGGAACGTCGGGGGCGTCCCCAGATGTCGGTGAGCACCGCGTCCCGCCAGATCGAAGTGCGTGACGACAACCCGGGCGGCTTCTTGGTGCGGCTCAACGTCGATTCCGCGAGCCAGCGTCGTCAGGGGCCGGCTCTGCACGCGGAGACGGTTGATTACGGTCCCGTGCAAAGGTTGTTCGTGGTCTCGAGCGCTCACGCGGGAGCTCCGGTTTCTGAAGGAGCTGCCTGCACGCTGAAGCTGCAGCTCTACGGGGTTGGCGCAGATGGTGCGGCGTGCCAGGCATCAATGCGGTGCGGCGGCAAGGTGCTCTATGACACGGTGAAGGTCGGCGCGTACACCCCTTGCGAGCTCGATGCGCAGGGGAGCCCTCGGCGTCTGACCGACGAGAACCCTTCGACGAAGGACAAAGACCCGTCCTTCACGGGCAATATCGACGACGGGGCGCTCGCCATCAGCGACGATCCCCCACGAGGCGAATGGTCGGTGACCTTCGTGCCGAAGAAGTAGCCGCGTGCGCGGGGTACAGAGCCTTCGTCAGTGGGTCATTGGGCAGAGATTGGTGGCTCCAGGTTGTTGATTTTTCTCAGCAACCAGCCTGGTTGCTGCTCTAGGATATTCCAGTGAAGCTGATCGCCGACCTACACATCCACTCCAGGTTCTCTCGCGCCACCAGCAGGGCTCTGGACTTCGTCGCGCTGCATCGTAGCGCCCTCGAGAAGGGCCTTGGGCTAGTGGGCACCGGCGATTTCACTCATCCCGGGTGGATGGCGGAGATCGAGGCGCAGCTCGTGCCAGCCGAGCAGGGCTGGTTCAAGCTGCGTCCCGACCTGCAGCGACTCGCCGAGGCGTCCCTCCCAGCGTCTTGCGGCGGCGAGGTGCGATTCGTGCTGGAGGTGGAGATCAGCAACATCTATCAAGAAGCCGGAAAAACCAGGAAGAACCACAACCTCGTGTTCCTTCCGAGCATCGACGCGGCCAAGCGTTTCTCCGAGCAGCTCGGGAGGATCGGCAATCTCGCCGCGGACGGCCGCCCCATTCTGGGGCTCGATGCGCGCAGTCTCCTGGAACTGACCTTGGAGACCGATCCTGCCGCATTCCTCATTCCAGCGCACATCTGGACCCCGTGGTACTCTATGCTGGGCTCGAAGTCTGGCTTTGACAGCGTGAAGGAGTGTTTCTCGGATCTTGCGGACCACATCTTCGCGGTCGAGACCGGCCTATCTTCGGACCCACCCATGAACCGAAGGGTCGCTCAGCTCGATCGGATGACTCTGGTATCGAACTCCGACGCCCACTCGCCGTCCAAGCTGGGGCGGGAAGCTAACCTGCTGGACATCGACTTCGGCTATTTGCCCATGCTCGAAGCACTCAAGACGGGGCGCGGGTTCCTCGGAACCATTGAGTTCTTTCCCGAGCACGGCAAGTATCACCTCGACGGTCACCGCAAATGCGGAATCCGCCTTGCACCCGATGAGACCCGCGCTCTTGGGGGGCGCTGTCCGGCGTGTGGGGGGCTCATTACTGTCGGGGTGATGAGCCGCGTGATGGATCTGGCGGATCCGTCGCGCCCCGAGGGGTTTCAGCCCACGGTGAAGACCGAGTTTCTCAGTCTCGTCCCCCTCGAGGAGACGGCCGCCGAGGTGCTCGGAGTCGGCGTGTCGAGCCGCAGGGTCGCGGAGCTCTGCCAGCGTATGCGCCGATCGCTCGGTCCTGAGCTCTTCATTCTCAAGGACGCGCCACTCGAGGACGTCGAGGCTTGCGGCGGGTTCCCGATCCGGGAAGCGATCCGGCGGATTCGTTGCCGCGAGATGGCAATGGACGCAGGATATGATGGTGAGTTCGGCAGCGTGAGAGTGTTCACGGACGCCGAGCGGGCGGAGCTTGGCGCTGCTCGTGGCAGACAGCCCAACGCGGGGCACTGAGGAGCTTCAGGGCCGTCCGGCAGCTCTCGAGGCTTTGTCATTTCGGCTGCTCGTCTCGATCAGCATCGACCCAATCGAGCGCGACGGCCCGGACGGGTCGGGCCAGCTAGCGCCCCGGCGGTTGGGTCAACGCCAGGCGGGTTTGGCGCGGAGTGGTGATGCGGCGCTGCCAAGCCTGAAGCGTGTCGCGATGCTCGAGGTCAGCGGGACGATATCGCTCCCCTCATAGCAGCGCCTCGCAACATGCCGTGACATGGCCGTAGCTGCGGTGGCCCTCCCACCCAGCTGATGACTCCAGACGTTGGTCGTCAGCATTGTGCCGCGCTCTGGGTCGGTGAGATCGCTCCTGCTCAGGGTTACCGGCTGGTGGAATGCCGAGTCAGCGATTCCCTCCACGACCTCCAGGGA
>CAYRKE010000007.1:42842-98622 GCA_964424695.1 uncultured Polyangiaceae bacterium | reverse complement strand
CCACACCGCGGGACGGCGAAAGGCAGCGCGAAGGGGCTCAACCGACCAGGGGGAGTCGTCGCCTCCCCGCGGGGGGGGGAGTCACAACCCCGCAGTCCGACCCCGGAAGCTCGAGGTTCTGATGCTTAGCGTAGACCGGGTGCCGACCATGTTGCTTATACCACTCTCCGAGTGTTGCCGTGCGATTCATCTTCTCGACGACGCCGCGCCAGCCAACGCCGGTGTTGTAGGCACAGAAGGAGATCTCCCCGAGCTGTGTTCCGTAGGGAATGATGCACATTTCCGTGCGGCGGAAGTCGTAGTTGTAGTTGTCTTGGAACGACATGCCCGCGACAAAGAGGAAACGCCAAGGGTAGCGCGTGGCATCTCCCTCAGTTGCGCCAATGCGACTTCCGCGCGCGCCGATCTGGCTCAGGACTTGGCAAACGAACTCGGTCAGTGAGTAGCCAACAGGAGCGCTCTCCGGGTGGAAGCTACGTGCTACCGCGACGCCGAGCTGCAGAAGCGTGAGTGGGCGAGACTGAGCCGAGTCAGCGATGGTCCGCAGATCTGTCAGGAGCTGCTCGACGTCGATGAACCTCGAAATGGGAACAGCTTGTTTGGTCTGCTTGTGAACGAGCAAGATGCTTCCGATGCCGCAACTGGGGTGGCATCCACAGTTCAGTGCTCCGAACGGGGCGTTTTGGCCAAGCATCACGTCGACAACGTCGCTGAAGAGGTTCATCACGCTGAGCGGGAAGAAGTCGCGGAGCGGCTCGTAGTAGCCGAGCTGGGTCTTGAGATCGTGAGCCAAGTGGCTGAGGGTGTAGCGCTGTTCGCGCCGCCGTTCGTCCGATACATCTTCGACACGCCCGGTGAAGCTGACGGGCTGGAAGCTCACCACTGTGATCTTGTCCGCGTTGGCGATGGCAAAGTCCACGATGTTACCGACCTGGTTATCGTTGACTCCTCGGATCACCGTCACCACGAGCACAACATCAATGCCAGCGGCGTGGAGGTTGTCGATTGCCTTGGCCTTGACGTCAAAGAGGTTGCCCACTCTGCGGTGAGCGTGCGCCTCGTTACTTGGCCCGTCGAACTGCAGATACACCAGACGCAGCCCCGACTCTTTCGCGGCGCGGCAGAAGTCCGGCTCTTGCGCGAAGCGGATGCCGTTGCTGGCGCACTGAACACAGAAGTAGCCGGCCTCTCGCGCGTAGCGGACAGCCCCGATGAAGTGGGGGCTCAGCGTGGGTTCTCCTCCCGAGAACTGAACGCTGAGCTGCCGACGCGGCTTGAGGCGCAGGGAGTCGTCCAGGATCCGGCGGATGTCCTCCCAACCCAGTTCATGGACAAAACCTACTTGGTTGGCGTCCATGAAACAGGGATCACACATCATATTGCAGCGGTTGGTCAGGTCCACTGTCAGCACGGCGCCACGGCCATACCTGACGGACGAAGCGCCGTGTTGCCGCAGAGGCGAGCTCGGGGCGAGGAAGTCGCGACCCGGAAAGAGGCGTTCAATTCGAGCAGTGAACTCGGGGTCGATCGAGAGGACCTCCTCGAAGAAGCCGTGTCGTTCGCATCGCTTCTGCATCAGAACGACGCCGTCTTTCTGAACGATGTTTGCTGGGATCTCTCCGGGGTGTCTGCCGCGCAGGACCCCTTCATCCAGTTCACCACGGAGGATTGCATCACGGGTCTCGGCCACGCAGCCTGGGCAGAGGGAGTCGGTGCGTCGGGGCCATCCAAGCGGGGGGCGCGTCTTCTCGTGGCTTGCCACAAGCGGACCAGGCGCCCATGACGGAGCGAGCTTCTGTCTCGGTTGCGCGTCAATGAGCGCCCGCAACTTCGGCCAAGCTTGACGAGCCACTTGGGTGACCACCGTCTCGGCCACACGTGTGAGATCCTGGAGGCCCAGCGCCATGCCCGGGAGAATACACGCGGCGGTCCAGCCCGCACCCGTTCTTCGTCGATGTTGGAACGTTTTCGGTGGTAACGTAGGAGCCGACCCAAGGTTCGACTCGGGGCCGACTCCGCTCCTCGTCAGGACCCCACCGAGCGAAGATGCGCCCATTGCTGCTGGTCAGTGATTGTCATATCTCCCCGTTTCGAGACGATGGCACTGCGGAAGCTCTGAGGCGGCTCCTCATCGAGCACCCGCAGGCGGAACTCGTGCTGAATGGCGACACGTGGGACCTATCATGCGGGGCGACCGGTTGGCCCGTTGGCGGTGTGCTTGTAGACTTGGTGAAGCGATGGCCCCATTTGGCTGATGTTTTGGGGGCGAGGCTGCGTGCCGGAGTCCCCGTGACTGTCATCGCCGGGAACCACGACGCTGCACTCACCGATCCGGCAGTTGGCTCTGCGCTTCGGGGGGCGCTTCGGGTCCACGAGGCTGCGCCTCTCCAGATCGTTCCCTGGTGGATGCGACGTGGGGGGCTCCACGTGGAGCATGGGCACCTCTTCGATCCAGACAATGCTTCGCTCTTTCCGCTGGATGGCCCTTACCCAACGGGCGAGGAACCCCTGGGCGTTGCGCTCACGCGGCGCTTCGTCGCGCCAAATCGTGCTTTCGCCTTTGCTCACGCGCATGAGACCACGTTTCTCACCGGCTTGGGTCGGAGCCTTCGGGACTACGGGCCACGTACGCCGGGGATCGTCCTCGATTACTACCGTACGGCAGTGGCGCTCACCGTGGAGGCGACCCGACGCCGTCGCATCTATGACCATGAGGTGGCTGCGGCGGCATGGCTCAGCACCCTACCTGACGAACAACTCGAGCCAGTTCCGGCCGCCGTTGCGGCACGTCTCCTCGATGCGCTGCCTGCGCCAACGCACACCAGCGGCCGCGCAACCTTCAAGCGGCTCTATCTCGACAGGTCGTTGGCGATTGCTGTCATGGGGGGCGGCCTGCTGCTGGCATCGTCGGTGTTATCGGGTCTGCTTGCAGCTGGCGGAGCGGCCGCATATCTGGCATTCTCCCTGTTCCGTCGACGCAATCGCTACGCCGGACTGCTCGAGGGGGGGCTTGCGGACGCCGCGAGTGCCGTTGCGCAGATCACCGGGGCCGAGACCGTCGTGTTTGGCCACACGCACCGCGAGGTGTGCCGCGGTTCGTACATGAACCTGGGGGCCTTCGGCATCGAGCAGCGTGGGGGGCGCTCATGGGCACACGCCGACGACCGCGGGCGGGTGAAGCTCGAGCACTTCAGGGCTAGCTGAAGCTATGGTCTGACGATCTGCGTGCCCGGAGGCGGCTGGAAGGCGAACTCCGAAGGGGGGACCTTCACATTCACCTCCGGCGCCACAAAGTCGAACCGGTTTCTGTTGCCCTGGGCATCGAGAATCAGTACGCGCCGGACCTGGTTGGTCTTGGCGTCGGCGTAGATCAACATCGTCTGGTAGGCCGGGGTAGCCTCGCGGGGTTTCGCTTCGAGAACATAGCCGCCCTCGAAGTGCAGCTGTTTTGCATCCAGTTTCCGAATCGAGAAGGACGTTCTCAGACTTCCTCCCCCTACGAGGAAGGAGAGCGCCGCGGGGTACTGGCTCTTGTCCATCTTCTGGACGAACATCTGCCTGTTTTCCTTCTCGAATACCTTGATGGTGGTGCCGTCCGAAACGACTCGATTGCCGTTGTTGGTGTACCGCCAGCTCATTCGGCCAGGCTTCTCGAATACGACCTGTCCCGTGCTGTCAATCTGCTTGTTGTAGCCGCGTATCGTATAGCGCTGCTTGAAGCGCGATTTGAAGGTCCGCGTCTTGTCGTAGAAACCCTGAACTCGATCGGCAATCTCGGCAGCCGTAGGCTCCGCCGTTGCGCTCGGTGGAGCCGCCGTCTGGGCCTGCGAGCTCGCAATTCCCGCAGCGAGCGCGAGAAGCGCGGTGAGGGCAACGATACCAAAGTGTCTGCGGATCATGGGTTTCTCTCGGTTCTGGGGGTCATGGGCCCACGGCGGTCGGGCACGAAGACTCTTGTGCCAGCTCGGACGTCCAAGGGCAAACCTGAGACGACCCTCGAGGCCCATTCATTCGACCCGAGGGTACGGCGCCAGGGCTGTCGTAACACGCCGAGTTCGGACTGAACGAGGTAGTCAGACTGGATGTTCGGTTTAGCGCTTTCGAGCTGCCGCCCTTGCTCGCTTCACCCGTCGTTCGGCCTCCAACAGGACTGCGGCGGGGTGGGACGGCGCTGTTGTCGCGCGGCGCAGCGCTGCCTCGAACCCCCCGACGCGCGAATGGGTAATCGCCAAAGCGAGCGCATCCGTGGCATCGGTTCCGGGAATCGTTGCCAGGCCGAGGACAGCGCGAACCATCATCGCCACCTGCTCCTTCTCGGCGTGGCCGCGTCCCGTCAGAGTGCGTTTTACGCGGGCGGGTTGGTACTCCGAGATTGGGACTTGGTGCTTCGCGAGCACGAAGAGGACAACTCCGCGGGCATGACCGAGCTTCGCCGCGGCTTGGGCGTCTTTGTGGAAGAAGAGCGTCTCGACGGACGCCGCCGTTGGCGTGTACTCCTCCAGCACGGCCGACAGACCTCGCTCGATGTCCAGGAGGCGCAGGGCGAGGGGGGTTTCTGACTTCATGTCGAGGATCCCGCTGGCAACGTGCGTGAGCTTCTGCCCTTGATGTTCCACGACGCCCCAGCCGAGGTGCAGCGTTCCCGGGTCGATGCCGATCACTCTCACGATACCGGCAGCCTTACTGCGACCGTGCCCTTTTGGAAACCGCTCAGTGCTGGAGAAGGTCACCGCGCTCGGGTCCACCGGCGGCTTCTGCCGGCCCCGGAGTACCGATCGGGCTATCGGCAGCGAAGCTCCTCTCGAGTGTTCAACTCGCGATGGGCTCGTCGACGCTGCCAAACGGCTGGCGCACTGGAGCTACGCGGCGCTCGACGACTCGGCTCACCTGCCGGCACACCGCTTCGCGTGAGAGGTCGGCGGCCGGAGCCGAACATCGAGCGGTGGCTCACGGGTCGGGGGTTCAGGTGCCGGAGAGTCTCGATGGACATGCCCGAAGTGTTGAGGGGTGGTAGACGGTGCCCCGATGTCACCTCAACGTGATCCGCTGAGCGGCGAGCAGTCTGACTGCACACCCGAGACCGGCAAAACCCTGTCCGGTAAACAGCGTCGCTTCCTCCGGGCGCTCGCGCATGATCTGCGGCCGGTGCTCCAGTTCGGGCGAAGTGGCTGGACTCCCGGGCTCGAGAAGGAACTGGACTGCGTGCTGGATACTCACGAACTGGTGAAGGTCCGGGTGGGGCGTGAATGCCCCGTCGAACTCGAGGAAGCATCGCGGATCATCGAGGAAGCGACGCGAAGCCACGTAGTCCAGGTCCTTGGCCGCATCCTCGTTGTCTATCGCGCACGCGCCAAGGATCCAACGATCCGACTTCCGCGCCGCGACGAGGCATGACGGCGAGGCAGCCCAAGGGCATTCTGGTTTTGCTTGGCGCGGGCTAGAATCGAGCCATGGCCACGGGCGTCCTGCAGGACTCGGAGCGCCGAGCATACAAGATCGTCGTCGGCGTCGACTTCTCCGAAACTGGCGACTACGCGCTGTGGGAGGCCTTCGCTCTCGCCCGACAGCAGGCGGTGGTCGAGGTGCATTGTGTCTACGCCGCTACTGGCTACGGTCCGCTCCTCGAACTCACGCTTCCCAACCGGCAGCTAACCCTGAATGCTGAGGAAGCCGAGCAGTTCGTTGCCGCTTATGTCGAGGAGCGCGGGAAGACCCAACTGGATCCCGACTCCGAGGCGCGCATTCACTACCACGTGAGGGTGGGGCACGCCGCGGACGAGATTGTCGATCTGGCCTACGAGCTCGAGGCGGATCTGCTGGTTGTCGGTACCCACAGCCGAAAGGGGGTCAAGCGCTTCTTTGTCGGCTCGGTCACCGAGGCCGTGGTAAGGCACTGCCCATGCCCGGTGCTCGTAGTCCGGCCAAAGGTTTACGACCGGGACCCTCACGGAGACTGAAGTCCCATGGAGCGAACGCAGAGTCTCGGAAACCTGATGTGGATCGATCTCGAGATGACGGGGCTCGACCCCAGCGTCGACGTCATTCTCCAAGCGGCGCTCGTAGTGACCAATTCACGGCTCGAGGTGCTTGAGGAGTACTCTTGCGACGTTTGGCAACCGGAGGCCGCGCTCGAAAGGATGGTGCCATTCGTTCGGAAGATGCACGAGAGAACCGGCCTAGTCGACCGTGTGCGCGCATCTGAGGTCGACTTGGCCAGCGCTCAGAAGCAGCTGCTACAGCGCGTTACTGGGTGGTCTCCGTATCCCGCCGTTCTGTGCGGGAACACCATCGGGCAGGACCGGCGCTTCATCGACCGCTACATGCCGGCGCTTGCCGGATACCTTCACTACCGAATGCTGGATGTGACGAGCGTGAAACTGCTGGCCGGGCTGTGGTATGGCTCGGGCGCACAGTTCGCCAAGTCCGAGGTCGGCGAGCACGACGCGATCGTCGACATCAGGAACTCCATTGCCGAACTCCAGCATTATCGCAAGACGCTGTTCAAGCCGTGATGCGGTGCCAGCTCGGTCCATGTCACGCCCCTCCGGCTTCCTGCCCTTGGCTATCCGCTTGTTGCGCCAGGGGGGCACTCTTCTTGCGGGAGCGGCACTTCGAGTCCGACTAGGCGCATGAGTCGCAGTGCGTTGCCGGCACGCACTGGACCAGGCCTGAGGACGTAGTCGAAGCTCATTCTGCCCTCATGCGTGCTTTCCTGGAAGTGTACCTGATCGACGCGTGCCATGAGTTCGCCTTCGAGCCGGCAGAGCTCGGTGTCATGGGTTGATACTGCGCCGATACAGCCGAACCGCAGGAGTTCTGCCAGCACCCATCGCGCACCTGCCTGTCGCTCGGTGGAATTGGTGCCGTGCAGGATCTCGTCGAGTAGGAAGAACACGGGTCTGTCGGCCGTGACCCCGTCCAAGGCCAATCTGAGCTTCTCGATTTCGGCGTAGAAGTGGCTCACTCCAGCCTGGAGGGAGTCTCTGACCCGGATGCTCGTGCGTATGGTCGCCTCCGACAGCTCAAGGTGTTTGGCGCATACGGGGGCACCCGCATAGGCCATGACCGCTGCAAGACCCATGGCGCGGAGCAAGGTGCTCTTCCCTGACATGTTCGAGCCCGTTACCAGTAGTGCCTTACCCGGTCCGATCAGGCATACGTCATTCGCTACCCGCCGTGCCCCGGGAATGAGTGGATGCCCGATGCCGGTCGCAACAAACCGGGGCGGTCCCTCTGTGACCTTCGCCAAGCAGTATTCGGGCTCGTCATAGAGTAGCCCTGCAAAGGATGAGAGCGCCTCAAGCTCTCCAACGGTGTCGAACCATGCACGCGCGGCGGTCCCCACTTCGGATTTCCAGCGCTCCAGAGCCAGAACACAATGCAGATCCCAGAGCAGCGCGATATTCGGCAAGGGGTGCACCATGCCGTTGTGGCGCAGCTCGAACCAGCCCATGATCCGATGAAAGCGCCGCATCGCTGCCGAGGGACGCAAGCCGCCTTCGGCGAGCTTTGCGCGCAGCTTGATGAGCCTCGGGGACTCGAAGCTCATTGCCTCGACCATCTCCAGCATCGAGCCGTACCGGACGAAACTCCCCTTCGAGGTTGAGACGGCCGAGAACGTGTCGCTCAGACTCTGCCCCAGGCGCAGCAGCAGCGCGATCTGGACCGCGAGCGGGAGCGCCCAGGCCACCGCGGGTACGAGCGAGAGCGCTCCTGCGATGGCCGCGGCGACCGTGAGCGATGGCAAAGCCCAAGCTGCGGCCCGGACGGCTCTGTTTCCGAGAAGGGTCGGGGGGGCTTCTACCCATCGCAAGAAGGGTTCCGGATCTGGTGGCGCGCTTTCTTCTCCGTCACGTTTCGAGCGCTGGGTCGAGTTCCCCTCACTCGCGGCGATGCCATGGGTTTCCAAGCTCTGCCGCCACTCGAGCTCGTGGCTGAGGGCGCGAACGGCGTCTTGACGTTCGCGGATCTCGACCGGTGCGGCCGGTACCTTCAGCATCTCCGCAAGCCGGTCTTGACCGTAGCGGGTGTGGGCGACTGCGATCTTCTGGAACAACGAGCCGCGCCCGAATAGGTCTAGATCTTCCGCGTAGGGGTGGCTGTCCGCCGCATAGGCGTGTCCGGTGGTGGGCAGCGTCGTCCAGCTGGCTCCGCAGCGTAGCTCGGCGTTGGCGTTGACCTGGGCCCAACGGCGCGCCTCGTCGAGATCGGCGAAGACCCGGACATGGACAGCCACGGCGAGGATGAACGCGGCCAGCCCCGCGACACTCACGGTCGCTGCGATCAGCCCGCCGTCGCCAAACGCGGCAATCAACCCGGCGACCGCGAAGGTGGCGAACGCGAGACCACGGAGGTTCGAGATGCGGTGAGTCTTTTGCTCCAGGGCGCTTGCCCTGGCCTCGAAGGATCTTCGGCGGTCGCGATATGACTCTTCCCGTGAGGTGGCTGCCACGGGCGCCCTACTCGCTTTCTGCGGTGAAGTTCACCACGACGGTGGCTCCGACGATGGGCTCGTCGGGGATGCCGACGCTCCGCCTATCCACGACGTCTGCCACACAGCGCGCCGCTTTCTCGGTGAGACCTCGGCGCTTGGCCACGCTCACGCCTTCGGCGCGCCCTCGCTCGCGCACCAAAAACCTCACGTGAACCTCGCCTGTCCGGTCGCTAAGGCCACCGTTCTGCCGAACACAGTCCTCGAATCGGTTCCTGGCTGACGCGAGCTTGGTATGCGCCTGGGGGAGTTTGCCGGTATCGGCGACAGCGGGTTGCACTGATGCCTTGAACTTCATGGTAGTGCCAGGCTGTTCTGGGGCAGTGTCGGGGGCCGATGCCGATTCTTGGGCCGACTTGGCGGAGGTCTCGCCCTGGGCGGCATCCGCCTGAGCCGGAATGGCAGGCTGCTGCCCCATGAGCGCTTGGGCTTCCGCTCGGGTCAGGCATCGAACCAACATGCCTCGCCCGTCGGCAAGGCGCCCCCACTCGCACGCCGGGTCATAGGGATAGCGGCTTGGGTCGGGTTTCGAGGAGGCTGCAGCTGCCGCACGGGACGCAGTCTCCGTTGCGAGGACAGCTCCGACGAGTGCCACGGCGATGGTAATCAGGCTGAGGTGTCGTCGCTTCATTTCCTTCTCCAGATTGCTCGGGCTGCTGACTGGGCCGCCGCGCGAGAGTCGCCTATGTACCACAATCTAGTCATTGCGGGGGGGGCAGGTCCCCCCGCGACGGCTTGACTCGAAGCACCGACGGCCCATGGGTCCGGTGACGTCCTGCGTGACGTCGAGGACACCGTCAGCAAACCCTGCTCGACTCGGGGCGTGCAGGTCCGCGAAATTGCAGAGCTCCCCGAACGGGAGATTCGCGACTTGTGTTATTCGCGGAAATGGCCGGAGGATCTCGGAAGCAAGGCGAAAGGGGGCCGCATGCCGTATCACACCGAGGATCCAGAGCTAGCGATTGCTCAACTGAATCGAACTCGAGAGCTGAAGAGAATTGGCGTGGTCGTGGGCCTGATCGTGGCGTTGGCGGTAGGGTTTGCCGCGATCGTCGCGATGTATTCGGACGAGCCCGAAGCAGCGCAGCCGCAAAGGAGTCTGGAGTAGTTCGCTCTCCTCTGCGGCGCCCGCGCATCCAAGGCCGAGAGCCTTCTTGCTCGCGGATCCCTCCAAGTGGTCTCCCGGGGCAGGATGGCTCTCGGCCGTAGATGTGGCCGCACCGCAGTGTCGATTCGGGTGAGCCTTGGCGGCATCCGTTGATGGAGGACGCGCGTCGCAAGCTGCGCGTGACGCACTACAAGCTTCTCTGAGCGGCTTGGCCCTTTCAGGCCTCCAGCTCCGCCGACGATTTCCGACTGAAAGGTGTGGGATCCGCGCGTCGGGTTGTCAGAACACCGATTGCTGAATCCCCCAGCTCGTCGCAATCCGTCGAATCTCAGACTCCGAGAGCCCGGTCGAAGGCTCCCCCGCCGTCAGGTTCATGTACTCGTAGTCGGCCGCAGCCTCAGCGTACTCGATCAGGTCCAGGGCATGCAGAGGAGAGCGTTCGGAGTATGCAATGACGCCGTGCTGTGCCCAGACGACGAGCGAACGGGTCAGCATCTCCAGCGTCGTTCGCTGCATCAGCTCCTCGCTGCCGGGCACGTGGAATGGAACGACCCCAATTCCGTGGGGTAGATTGAGGACCGTTTCGGGTTGCCAACGGAGGAGCCTGCGGCTCAACCTCGCGGTGTCTTGGTACTGGGAGATATGGCTCAGGTAGGTGAGCCTACGCGGCTGCGCATGGAGGACCGTGACTGAGCCGGTGTTCGAGCGCTCGAGCACGCCAGCGTGAATCGCGATGTGCGAGTTGAGTTCACTCGTGAGTCTGGTGAAGCGTCGACAGGGCGCGGTGCAGAGGGTTGCTGCAGTGCTGCCCTGGCTCACGACGAGCACTCCGAGGGTGCCTTGGGGATCCGTGCCGACTTCACGCAGGCGGACGCCAGACCCGGTTGCGAGGAACAGGCCGGAGCGAGGCATCGGTTTCGTGGTGGGCAGAAGATACGGCTCACGCACGGAGAAGAGCGAATCGGGGACCTCGCTCCCGTGCAGGAATACCGAGACGTTTCCCGCGCCGCCCTCGAGCGCCCCCAGCTGGGTGAGCCGCTCTCCCATCGTGTCAAGTTCGCGAATGACGGTTTCGAGGCGAGTTGAGCAGGGGGGGGTCATGTGCGATCACTCAGCCCCGCGGGTGACGACTCCCGGACGGTCTTAGCGGTGCCCATCTGGCGTCCCGCGTCCTTGGCAACCAGGGTGATACCGACGCCGATTGCGGCGATTCCAATCCACTGAAGCAGGGTCAGCCGCTCCTGGAGAAGGGCGCCGGCGACGATGACGATGATCGCGAATCCCCCGATGACCATAACGGGGTACGCCGCGCTGATCGGCAACTTCTGCAGAGCATAGGAATAGAAAACCACATTGGACGCGAAGCAGACGAGCCCCAGCAGTACAGGCCAGTGCCGAAAAAGCAGCCGGACGAGACCAAACAGGCCGCCATCCAGGGGGCTAGCACCCGCGAGCTCGAGGTCCATCGAGCGCATTCCGAACTTGATGAGCAGATTCGCGCTCGCATTGAGGACCAGGGCGATGACTAGGGCGATCAGGTACTTTGTCATTGGGGACTCTATGGGGCACCACGCTAGCGCGCGACGTCCACATCATCCAGGAGTTCAGGAGCGCCCCGGCCACGGCCCGCCAGTTCGAGCTATCGTTGAGATCGGCTCCTGACACAGCGAGTCTGGCCCCCAGAGCAGTGAGCCGAGCCATGGTGGGGTACGTGAGTACCGGAAGCGCGGCAGAACTAAGCCGGAGGCCGAGATCGGCGGGCATGCTCTCAGACGAGTTGCCAGCAGTTGATGATTGTGGGCCGACGGTTCACCGTGATGGAGCAGAATGGGTGAGCGAGTTGGCGCAGCCGCTAACTTGCTCGCTGCAGGATCCAGCGAAGCTCGGAAGGTTCGAGATCAATGGGGTTTCCCTTCATGCTGCTGCTTCTGCTCGAAAGCTCCACGAGCTCATCAAACGCCGATTGGTCTATTCCAAGCGCCCCGAGGCGTGGGATTCCGAGGGATTCGACGAGATGCCGTATCCACGCAGCTCCATCCTCTGCATGGACGGTATCGCTCCCGACGAGAAGTCGGGCGATCTCCTCGAACCGCGCCAGAAAGGGCGAGCTTGGGGCACGGGCTCGGAGTGCTCGGATATTGGCTTCCATGGACGGGGCAAGCAGGGTCGCGCAGAGTGTTCCGTGGGCAACGGGGTACCTGCCGCCCAAGACACCAGCGAAGCCATGGACGACGCCGAGCTTGGCGTTTGCAAGCGCGAGGCCACCATATAGACTCACCAGAGCCATCTCCACACGAGAGTCGAGATTGGCGCCGTCGTTACACGTGCGAGGCAGTGCAGTCCTCGCGCGCTGGATGGCATCCCGGCAAAGGGAATCGGTGAGCGGGGTCGAGTACCGCGACACGAACGGCTCGATTACCTGAGTGAGGGCGTCACAGCCAGTGGCTGCGGTAACATCCGGTGGGACCGACAGGGTTAGCTTGGGGTCGACGATCGCAGCGCGTGGCAACATCGAAACGTGACGCAGGCTGACCTTGATTCGTGCTTCGGGCACCGTGATGACGGAGTTGCGCGTCACCTCGGCTCCGGTTCCCGCGGTGGTCGGGACCGCGATGCACGGAGCGGCTGGGTTGGCAAGCGGCCTTCCCGCGCCGACGACCTCCAGGTACTCGACAGCTGGACCTGGGCTTCTCACGAGCGCCGCAATGGCTTTTGCCGCGTCGATGACGCTGCCGCCACCAATGCCAACCACGGAGTCTGCTCCATAATCCTTGGCCAGGCGCACACCCTGCTCGATGCGCTCTAGCGTGGGCTCCCCAGCCACGCAGAACACCGGGGCATCCGCAGCTTCTGGCAACAGGTCAAACACGATACGTGCTCGAGAGTCATCGTGGCCGCAGACGACAAGCACGCGGCTTCCGAGGTCGCGCGTGTAGTTCGGCAGGGAATTGATGGCGCCAACGCCGAACTCGATCGCTCCAGCTGTCGCAAACTGAAAGCGCATCTCAAGCGACGCCATCGAATGGCGTGACCGTCTCGTATTTCACGCTGGTTCTGGGTTCCGCCATGAGTGGGGCAACCGTATCTCGCCACTTCGCGTAGTGCGCCGTCGCCTTGTGAGCGGCGGGGGCATCGGCGTCGCGATAGACTTCGATGAGCACGAACTGCTCGGGATGCTCGCGATTCTGAACGACGTCGAAGCGAGCAACTCCTGGCTCTTTTACGCTCTGGGTTGCGTTCTCCAGGGTTGCGGCGGCAAAGTCCTCGACCCTGTCGGGCACTACTTTGACGTGAACGAGTACTGCGAGCATCGTGCGGTCTCCTCCGAAAGCGGGGCCAATGATGGTGCCACAGCTGCGCGAGGCTGGCTCCCGGGAACCCAACGCGGGCTCGCGGTCCCCCCGTTGGGGGGGCACCGCGCCCACTCTGGCGGGAACTGATCGGTTCGAGTGTGACCTGGGGGCCGGTCTGGTGGCGATCGCTCCACTGGTCTCGTGGTTGGGCCGCTTGGTCGACAAGGCATCGCCGGGAACCTTGGGTAAGGGTGGCCAGTCGTGCTTCGAGTGACGAAGGCCGGCAGGAATGAGCAGTGGCGCCTCACAATGCCCTGCCTTGGAGTGTCACGGGTCTCCGGATTCCTTGAGTGGTCTGGCGGGAACACCTACATCCGTGCAACGGTTCGGTGTGCTTCCGTGGCTGTCATTGAGGACAACCCCAGCCTTCATCGGCCTGGCTTGTGCGTTCGTGGTTGCGCCGTGGGGTGTTGCTCTGGCGGAAGGTTCGGGCACGGTCGAGATCGACTACCAGGCACCACGCGGCTGTGGTGGAGCTCAGGAGTTCTGGCGCGCTTTGCGTCGGCGCATGCCTTCCACGCGATGGGTGGCGCGTGGTCCGGCCGACATCTCACTGGTCGTGCACCTGACGCGGGTTGGCCGTGAAGTGCGGGGACATCTGCGGTTGCAGACGGGCCAGGATCAGGATGAGACCGACCTGCGGGAGGTCGCCGGCACGGAGTGCTTAGAAGTCGTGGACGCGCTCGCACTCACCGCGGCGCTTGCCATCGAACAGCTTGGAGACAAGTCGTCTGCCGGATCCCCGAGAGACGCGAACGAGTCTGGACCGGTCTCCGCGTCGAGCGAAGGAGCCGCGGAGGGCGACGAGGGATTGGCGCCGCGAAGTTCGGAAGAGACACTCGAGTCGTCCTCGCGCGAGTCCTCCGAGCCGCGGGGGAAACCAGCGGCAGAGCGGGAAAGAGGGGACGAGGAGTCCGACGAAGAAGAGGACGCCACGGGGAGGCTGAGCACCGAGGACTCAGTACCGCCGAGCGATCAAGCTATCGGTGCCCAAGCGTTCGTGACGCAGGTCGTGGCACCGACCGTTAGTCTTGGTGTCGGACTGGACGCCAGGTCATCGTTTCCGTTGACCACGGAATGGCAACCCTCCTTCGGCGTGTCACTGCTCCATGTGCCAAGCGAACTACTCCAACCAGCAGGCGACGCCGCTGTTGGATGGACCGCGGTTGACGCGCAGGCCTGTCCCACGGACTGGCGTTTCTCGGCACGCGTTCTGATAGTCCCTTGCGCCACAGGTAGCATTGGCTGGGTGTCGGTAACAGGAACGACCTCGATGGAACCCACCACCGTGCGGCGGTTCTGGGTAGCGGTGGGGGCGCTTGCGCGAGCCGAGTTCCATGTGGCATCAGAGACCTCACTCGATCTCTCGACCGAACTCCAGGTTCCGGTTCTAGCTCGGGAGTTCGAGACCACCCGACCGCGGCAAACCGTGGCTGCAACACCGAGCGTGACCTGGCGTACGGCGATGGGAGTCGCCTACCACTTCTGATGGCCTAGGCTCGCTGGCCGAGCACGGGGTATCGGCTGGGTGACAGTGATCACGGTCTGGCCCCCTGGGAATAGCTGAATTCAGTGATGGATCGACCTCGATTCGTGGTCGCCGGCATGTGAAGCGCAGCATCCTGCGCTACGATGGAAGGTCGCCTCGGGAATCTCCGGGGGGATACGGTTGTCTCGAGTGATGGCCTCTTCGGAGCACGAAAGACGCCTACGGGCGATGGTGGATGGGCACATCGATTTCGTTGCGCGAGTATTACGGAACGCGGGGGTACCGGAGTCGCAGCTGGACGACGACATCCAGCGCACCTTCATCACAATCGCGCGACGTCTCGATGACATTCGTCCCGGAGCGGAGAAGAGTTTTCTTTTGCGGACCGCGCTTCACGTCGCTGCGCACGCTCGAAGGACCCTGGCGCGGCGGCGAGAGGTGGCAGCGGAGGAGTTCCCGACGCTCATCGAAGAACTCGCAACTCCAGAAAAACTGACCTCTCAGAAGGGGGTTCGGATACTCCTGGACAGGATTCTCGACGAGATGCCTGAGGACCTCAGAACGGTGTTCGTGCTCTATGAGTTTGAAGAGCTGAGTATGGCCGAAATCGCCTCAGTGGTGGGGGTTCCTCAGGGGACCGTGGCGTCGCGGCTCAGGCGTGCGAGAGCCGAGTTTCGTGAGCGTGTGCTGGTGCTTGAGGGGGTATCGCACGCGAAGGTGGGATCATGAGCGAACCATGCCGACTACTCGAGGACGACACCAGCGAGCTGGAGCGGGCGCTCCTGCAGGCGGGTGCGAGCTATCGTTGTTCGGACTACCAACGCGAGAAAGTGCTTGCGGGGCTCGGGCTCGTGGGGGCTGCTGGCTTTGGCTCGGCTGCTGCGACGTTTTCTCTTCGTCACCTCCTCGATGCCGGACCCATCCCATGGATTGCTGGGTTGTCAGTCATCGGTTTGGCCGCGGCGGTTCCTGTCAGCATGATGCTCGGCCGCGCGGAACCCTCCGATTTGGCCATGCCCAGGGTGATGCCTGCTCTGACGGCGATGCAGGTTCGAACCCCCTTGATGGAGTCGGAGGGTATAGCGAAGCGTTCCGGCGCCAGTGTCAGCGCTGGCGAGCGCGAGCTCCCGAGTGGAGTCTCGCGGGCGGCATCAACGCGGTCCAGGTCGACCCCGCAGGGGGCGACTCAGCGCAAGTCGGCTGGGCTCGCCGAGGAGCTGCGGGCACTGGATGAGGTTCGCTCGCTTCTGGGCACCGGTCAGGCGAGTGCGGCTCTTGCGCGCATTGATGCCTATTCTCGTGAGTATCCGGCCGGTCGTCTTGGCCTGGAGGCGGAGGTCCTTCGCATCGACGCGCTCGCGCGGAGTGGCAATGCCGCCGCCGCAGAGCAACGAGCGGCGGCATTCCTGCGTCAGCACCCGAAGAGTGTGCTGGCCCCGCGCGTACGACGCCACTTGCGCAAGTGACTGCCGCTGTTTCCATCCGGCGGGTGGCTTGACGGCCGGGCGCTCGAAAGGCAAGGTCTCGGAGTGCCCGCTTTCTTCTTGATGGAGCGAACGCCGGAGTGTCCTCGCGCGCGCGGCATCGCGGCGACGTTCGGGCACCCCGCGTGGTGCGTGGCCAGGGCGCGAGGCCTTGTCGGCGCAGAATGGCTCGGCGGCAGCCTGGGGCTGAGTCTGTCCGGAGCTCAGGCTGTTAGCGTTGGCTCCGGCAGGGCACTGACTCGGGCGCTGCTGGCAGGGAATCTGGCTTTGGCAATCAGCACGGCTGGTTGCACCACGACTTTGGACTCGATCGGGAGCGACGCCCCGATCGAGCTCGGGGAGAGGCCGAAGGCTTTGGGCGAGCTCGACTGCGCGGAATCCCGCGAGAACGAGTTCCTGCGAGTGCTCGGTTTGTCGGATCAGACTGTTACGAACAAGATTCAGGAAGCGTTTCAGCAGCTGTTCTACGGCGACGCAGCACTGCAGGCGTTCTACTTTCCGATGGATGACGGAGAACGGTTTTACATCTGGGATAGTGTGCACAGTGACGTTCGGACTGAGGGGATGGGCCTTGCAATGAACATCGCTGTCAAGCTCGGCGAACGGGAGGTGTTCGATTCACTGTGGCGGTACTCCCTCTCCCTTCTCCGTGTGGCGGAAGGCCCAGCTGCGGGCTACTTCGTTTCGAGTTGCGACGCGGATACCGGGGACGACTCCGCCGAGCCTTGTCTCGATCCGTACGGAATGCAGCAGTTCGCGATGGCGCTGATCTTCGCCCACCACCGTTGGGGTAGTGCCGACGCCATTGACTACGAGAGCGATGCGCTCGATCTGCTCGGAGTCATGCGTGAAAAGGAGGCTCGGAACGGCGGCGTTGTTGTCGACGGTGTCACCAACGTCTTCGACGACGAGGCGCACCTACCCTACGACGAGCCCCGCGAAGAGGCCGCCACGTACACGAGGCCAGCGGCTGTCATGCCTGCCTACTACCATCAGTGGGCAAGTGTCACCGGCGATCGATTCTGGGAGGACGCTGCCGAAGCCGGGCGAGCATACTGGGAACGAACGGCGCATCCGACCACTGGCTTGATGCCGGTTCGAGCGGCGTTCGACGGCACGCCGATTCCCGGTTGGGAGGACTTCAGTCCGGAGGGATACCGGACCCAGGTCAACATGGCGCTGGATTGGGCGTGGCGAAGCTCCAATGCCTGGGTGGTCGAGGAAAGCACGCGCCTCGTGGACTTCTTCGCCGCGCGCGCCGACCAAGAGTTCTGCAGAAGCCTCACTCTGGACGGAGCGACCTGCCTCGATAACACGGACACTTCCGCGCTGCCCATCGTCAACGGTCTCACTGCGCTAGCGGCCGAGGGGGCGAATCGCGAGCAGTTCATCGAAGTGTTGGGCGCTCTTCCTGGCGGTACCCCCACGGGCTACTCCCGCTACTATGGTGGTTTACTGTATCTTGTCGCGCTCATGGTTGCTGGTGGGCAATACCCGGTGTGCGACGTCGCAGACTGAGCCACTGACGCTCGCATGGTCGCGGTCGCGCCCTCAACTGAGCCGCTGTGCCCATAGCGAACACTGCCACCGCTACCTGTCATCGAGCATCGTGAAGTGTGCGCTTCGTGTCCAGGGTTTGGCGAGCCTGAGTGTCCCAACTCGGGAACATTCGGGGTGAAGACAGCCGCGCCGCGTGCCGTATTCACCCGTTGATGCGAAGTTCTGATGAGTGCGGAGGCGTGCGAATGAAATTCATCTCGTGTCTGGTTCCCTTGATGCTAGTGATCCCCGCCTGTGGCGGGGCTTCGTCGACTCAGGTCGTGCGCGACCCACAGGCCGCCCAGAAAGTCGCGGCGGCTCAGGGGCGTTGGGACGCGCAGCAAAAGGAGTTCGAGTCTGCGCCCGTCGATCATCGGCGCAAGTGCGAAATCAAAGCCGGGGATTGCCTGATGCAGATCGATGAGCATCGCAACGACTTTGTGGCGGAGAATTACTTCGCGGAGTGTCGGGACCTTCCAGACAACGTCCAGGAAGCGAACTGCGTGGCCAAGGCTCTGACAGCTGCGGGTCAACCGAAGGCGCCGGTCGCCTACTACGACTTTGGGGCATGGTGCTACGAGAAGCTCAACGCCTGTACCGCCGAGCTCTCGGACGAAGCCGCCGACCAGGCGAAGGTGGACAGAATCGCAGCTCGCAAGGAGGAACTCGAGTTCTCTCCCGAAGCGATTGCCGCTCGCTCGAAGGCTAGCCTCGCGGAAGAGCGGATCAGCTATATTCGCTCGACCCTGCCCCCGGCGGCGGACGGGCTCTGCTCCGAGCAGGCGGTGCGCACCAAGTGCGAGGCTGCGCTGCAAATCCAGCAAGAACGACTGGAAGCGAAGATGGAGGAGGACGAGGCCTACGACCGCGCCGGCACTCTGGCGCTCTACCAGCAAGTCTACGAGGCCGAGGCGGCGTGCTACGAGCCGGAGTTCACCTGTCTGACCGCCGGAATCGCCCGTTACGGAGAAATCGACTCTTCCAAAGCGAAGCTCGAGAAGAACTTCGAGCGGCTTCAGCGGCGCGAGTACTTACGTGCGCAGGTTGACGAGACAACCGGTGAACAGTGTCTCATGGAAGGCGTGAGCCAGCATCAAGCGGGAATCGTCGAAGGCTATCAGGCCTACGTCGATCAACCCGTCATGTTTTTCAGGAGCAGACTGCACGGCGCCTTCTTGGAGCTCCACCAGTCACAGATTCGTTGCCTCGAGAAGGCCGCGAACGAGGCTCGGGCGGCGCGATCACCCAAGGTCGTGCCCGCCGACGGCAAGGCATCCCATCGCTATGGCGGTTGAGGCACGGACGACGTCGGCTCCGGCGTCCCCGGACGGGCCAGAAGTCAAGTCTCTCCTGGGTAGCCCATGACGATCTAAGCTTGGTAACTCGGGTCGGTGCTTCGTTCCGGGGGAGTCGTGTTGGGAGATCTCCCGGGACGCTGGGCTTCTAGGCAATTTTCAGGGCTGAGGCAGCGTTCGGTCGCGGCCGGCCTCAGTCAACAAACCGTCGGTGGAGCTCCGATTTCTGAGGTACCCCCAACTGCCACATGTGGGTACACTGAAGTGTTCCAAGTCCGGTGCCATTCGTCGTGGTGGCGGCGATGGTGCGTTGGGCGCGAGATGCAACATCGAGTAGATTCTAGGGGATATGTTCTTGCGCAAGCTTGGGTGGCTGCTTTGGGGGAGTTCGACGTGGGCGCTCAGTCTTCTGCCTCTCGGGTGTTCGGGCGGGGGAGTCACGGGGAGCCCCGCCACCTGCAACGACGGGGCAAAGAACGGCGATGAGACGGACACCGATTGTGGCGGGGTAACCTGTGCGCCCTGCGCGGTTGGTGAGCGATGTGAGCAGGATTCCGACTGCGCGAACGAGTCCTGTGTGGCGAGCACCTGTCAAGGCGACCATTGTACCAACAACCTCGTCGACGAGGACGAATCGGACGTCGACTGCGGCGGCGATGCCTGCTCAAGATGTGCGGCTGAGCGAGATTGCTTCCGCAACGCCGACTGCGTGAGCCTGCTCTGCGAAGAGGGAATGTGCACCGCCACGAGCTGCAGTGACGAGCAGAAGAATGGGGACGAGACCGACGAGGACTGCGGCGGCTCCGATTGCGCGCCCTGCGCGGATGGCAGCGCTTGCGTGAGTAATCGAGATTGTCGCAACGAGTCTTGTGTCCACGGGCTGTGTCAGGCCGCAGCGGACCACTGCACCAATGACGTCGCCGACGAGGACGAAACCGACGTGGATTGCGGCGGTGATGCGTGTGTCGGGTGCGGTGCCGGAGACGGTTGCGAAACCTCAGAGGACTGTGCAGAGGACGAGTGCGTGTCCGGCGTGTGCGAGCCTGTGCTCGAGCCGTGCGCGAACGGAGAGCGGGACGGCGAGGAGACGGACATCGACTGCGGCGGTGACGAGTGCGATCCATGCGCGATCGGCGACGCATGTCGCGATGTTGCGGATTGCGAGACTGCGCTCTGTCTCGGAAATCAGTGTCGCGCCCTCACATGCGACAACGGGATCACGGACTCGGGAGAAACCGCGGCGGACTGCGGAGGGGGGTGCGCCCCTTGCGCAGATCTCGAGGCCTGTAGCCTCGACAGTGACTGCCAGAGCGGTTTCTGTCACGACTTACTGTGCCGTGCCGCGAGCTGCGGTAACGGAGTCCTGGACGAGGACGAAGGCGAGACAGGGGTGGATTGCGGAGGGCCGGAATGCGGCGTTTGCGCTCCCGGTGGAGGATGCTCGGGGCCTTCGGATTGCGAGAGTGGCGTATGCCTGAACCAGGCATGTCAGGTTGCTACCTGCACGGACGAGGTGAAGAACGACATCGAGACCGACGTCGACTGCGGAGGGATCTGCGACGGTTGCTCCGATGGCTCGGACTGCGGCGTTCATGGTGATTGTCGGAGTGGCGTCTGTGCAACAGGGACCTGCGCCGCACCCACCTGCAGCGATGGCACGATGAATGGGGACGAAAGCGATTTGGATTGCGGGGTGCCCTGCAGCGGTAGCCTCTGTGATTTGGGGCAGCGATGCGCGACTGGAGCCGACTGTGAGAGCACGCTGTGCCTCAGCAATGCTTGCGCCACCCTGGACTGCGACGACGAACTGAAGAACGGTAGCGAAACCGACATCGACTGCGGAGGAGGCCACTGCCCGAAGTGTCCGCCTGACGGGGTATGCAATGGCGGTTCGGACTGCGCGAGCGGTGTCTGCGCCGATGGAGCATGTGAAGCGCCCGCGTGCAACGATACCGTTCAGAACGGCAGCGAGACCGACATCGACTGCGGCGGAACATGCCCGAAGTGCGAACCGGGACAGCATTGCGCGGTGGGCAACGACTGCGAGACTTCAGTGTGCGCCGGGCTGCTCTGCGCCGACGCCACGTGTACTGACGATCAGCGGAACGGCAACGAGACCGGAGTGGACTGCGGCGGCACCGCCTGCGATCGCTGCCCGGACGGCAGTCCGTGCGTCGAGTCCAGTGACTGCGAGAGCAGAATCTGTTCGCAGCTCTCATGCGTATCGGCGACCTGCGATGATGGGGTCTGGAACGGTACGGAGACCGACATCGACTGCGGCGGAACGGGCGATTGCGATCCCTGTACCGCCAACAAGGTCTGCGAAACCTCCTCGGACTGCGTCCAGCCCGAGCTGTTCTGCGATACGAGTTCGTATACCGGGATATTCCGCTGTACGAGTGCGGGGTGCGCCGACGGAAAGCTCAACGGAACGGAGACGGACGTCGATTGTGGAGGAGACTGCCCGGCTTGCAGTGCCGGCCAGTCCTGTGACTACGATATCGAATGCGTCAGCCTCAACTGCGAGGATGGGGTGGTGTGCGTCGCGGCGACTTGCGACGATGCCATTCAGAACCAGGGGGAAGGGGGCACGGACTGCGGAGGAACCAGCTCCTGCGGCTACTGCGCGGTAGCAGCGCCGTGCACCAGTGCGGCTGATTGTGAAAGCGGGGTCTGTTTAGCCAGCGGGGCGACACAGCCGGTGTGTCAGCCGGCGCGCTGTGACGATACGGTGCTGAATGGAGACGAGAGCGACCAGGATTGTGGCGGTTCGTGCCCGCGATGCGCGTCTGGAAAGCTCTGCGCCAACACCGATGATAACTGCGTCAGCTCCAACTGCGGAGCCGAAGCCAGATGCGTGGCGGCGACCTGTTCGGATGGGATTCTGAATCAGAACGAGAGCTACCCGGATTGCGGCGGTCCGTGTGCAGACTGCCCAGCTGGAAGACCCTGCAACAACGCCGGAGACTGCCAAAGCGGGGTGTGTGACGTGACGTGCCAGAGCCCGACCTGTGAAGATGGGGTCCTCAACGGCGAGGAGAGTGGCCAAGACTGTGGTGGGGCAACGTCTGGCGCTACCGTGTGCCCTCGCTGCGGCGTTGGAGCCAGTTGCGATGCTGAGTCGGACTGCCAGACGACTCCGGAGGATCTCGTGTGCACCGCGGGTGGAACCTGTGAAGCATCCTCGTGCGAAGACGGCGCGATGGGAGGCTTAGAGACCGACGTCGACTGCGGCGGTTCCGTCTGTTCCAGGAACTGCGAGACGGGTGACGGGTGTGCAACCGGTGATGACTGCAACAGCCAGGTCTGCTCTGGCAGCCCTCTCGTGTGTCAGGCTCCAACCTGCACCGACTCCGCCACCAACGGAGACGAGACCGACTTCAACTGCGGTGGTCCCGATTGCGAGCCGTGCGGCGTCGGTGATAGCTGCGTCTTGGACGAAGACTGCGATAGCCTCGTTTGCGACACCACGTGTACTGCACCAACTTGCTTTGACCTCACCCGAAACCAGGGTGAGGTCAACGTGGATTGCGGCGGCCCGCACTGCTCGCCTTGCGCGGGTGGCTCCGCGTGTTCCTCGGACTACGACTGTCGCAGCGGTATGTGCGTGAGCGGCAGCTGCGCGACGAGTCCAATCGAGGTCTACTACCACAGCAGTACGAGCTACCCGGGGGCTCCCTCGGGCGTCAATTACATCTACATCAACGTCAAGCTCAAGAACGTCTCCAGCAGCACGATCACCGCGAGCACGGTGGAGGGATACCGCCTCCGCTACTACTACCTTGCTGAGGGTACTGCGGGAGATGCGTCATTCCAGAACCCAGCGGCCAACGGGAGCTGCATGTGGGAACAGCCGCAGGGGCTCGGTAGGACCTGCGTCGGCACGAGTCTCAATTGCTACTTCGAGTTTGCATTGAGCACGGTAAGCGCGGATCTCGCTCCGGGGCAGGAGACGGCATCGTGCGGCTTCGTGGTTCAGTCCACTGTCGTCGGCGACGATTCTAATGACTTCTCGTACGGGAGCCATACCCAGTACCCCGAGACGCTGGAGTCGCAGCCCCAGTACCCCTGGGTGAAAATCCCCGTTTACGACAGCTCGGGCACCAAGATACTCGGTGCCGCCACCCCGTACTGAGGTTACCTGGCGGTTCGGCCGTCGTGGTGCTGGAGCTGTTGGACTTCGGGCTGGAGGTAGCGCTGATCGCATGTGTCCTCATTCCGGCTGGCGCAAACCGGGCCGGGGCAGACGACGGGCGTCCGCGGGAGTCCGCACTACGCTTGCGTGCCGCGTCGACGGAGCTTGGCCGACGCGGCACGGAGCGCTAGCTTCGCGCTTCGTGAAACCCGCCGTGAGTCTTCTTGATATTCGATACCGGGGGCTGGGTGCCGCCCTCGTGGCACTGTGCGCCGTTGGATGTAACACCGAGAACCATGCGTCGCGCGCATCTCGCCGTGGAGAACCTTCGGAAGCGCGCTCGTCAGGTCTCGTCGCCGCTCCACCGAGCAGCGAGGTGCGACGCGCCGTCGGGGATGCCTCGGCGCCGGCGCCTGCACCAACCAGTGGCCCGAAGGAAGCGGCGACGCTTGTTGATGGGGGAGGGGACTTGCAGTATCTGGACGGTGTTCAAGTCCTGCGTCTTGCGAGTTCCGCCAAGTCGGGAACGGTTGTCAATATCTGGGCGACGTGGTGTGGGCCGTGTCGAGAGGAGCTTCCCATGCTCAAGTCTCTGTCGACTCGGCTTGCCGGGGACGGGATCCGCCTACTTCTCGTTTCCGTGGATGAGCCAGAAAGCGAGCCGAAGATTCCTGAGATGCTTGCTGGGTTCGGTTTCGAACCGCCCTTTTACGTCGCGTCTCGCCCACTCGGAACGTTCAAGCGAGCTCTACACCCCGTGTGGCCAGGCAACATCCCGGTAACATTCCTATTCGATCCGCAGGGCAAGCGCCGGTACTTCTGGGGCGGCCCCGTGATGGAGAAGGAAATCGTTCCGATCCTCGATGGCCTTATCCAGGGACGGCAGATCGACGGTGAGGCTCGATTCGAGCTGGCTCCCGGCCAGAGGATGGACTGAGCAAGGCTGCCGATCCTGCCGGTGCTTCCGGTCGGCGTCGCGCCAACCGTGAGTTCGGTTGCGGGCGTTGCTCTCTATCTGTCAGACCTGGCGGCACGGGTACCGCGTCGTTGTCTTGCGTCGGTCGCATGCGCGGCGAAGACCCCGGGGCGTAGCTGGGCCCGGGGTCATCTCTGAACGAACTTGCGCCTGTTCTCGCGGGGCCGTGGAGTGCCCGACTAAAGCCGCGTGATCACGAACACGAGCGACCACTCCATGGCTTCATTCATTTGAGCGTCTTCGTGGAAGGTCGTGTAGCCCACGGTCCCTGCGCCAAACCAGAAACTGGCTACCGCCGGTTCTTGAGTCTCCGAGTCACGAAGCACGGCAATCGTTGTGGACGGTTGTGTCCGTTGGAGCCGCTGCCAGCCGCCGAGGTTGTAGTTGATCGGTATCGATGCGGTGCCTCTGAGATAGCCGAGCAGCTGCGCGTCGAAGATGTAGGAGGTTCGCACGCCGCTGTTCCCGTTTTCTCCAGGGAGGATGGCGTTGGGGAACGCTTCGGTGATATAGGGGAGTGACAGATCGGAGACGTAGAGTGCCCCGCCGCCCGCGACGTAGGCTCTGATCTTATCGGCAACGTCGCTGGCGTAACCGCCGGCGCCACAGGCAATAAAGAGTATTCGGTGCTTGTAGGGTTCGAGCCCCTCAAGCGCATCGGGGCTGTAGACCGTATACGCAAGGCCGATGCGGTCCAGCACGCCCTCCACGTCGTCCCAGACTCCGTGAACGACCGCTACGTTCAGCCAGTTCTTGTCCATCTGGATGTTGAGCCGTGGAGTCGGCATCCACGACAGCACGTCGACCTTGGATTCGCCTGCGAAACTTCGGATCCCGTAGACTACCCGGTAGGACCCTGGGGGAACGCCAGGGAACATGAATCGCCCGCAGCCGTCGGTCAGTGTTGACGCCACGGGCACTCCTGCAGAATTGAGCAGGCCGACTCGCGCGCCTCCCAGCGGATACTTGCCGGACGGAACCGAAATGGTACCGCTGACCCCACCCATCGTTACTGGAAAATCGGCGGTGGACGGCGGACACGGTGGGAGCTTGAAGTCAGCCCCGGTGGGGGACACCCCCATGGCGATACCGGGCGTGTGCTGTGCGACACTCCTCGGACCGTAGTGCGTCCGGGCTCGCGAGCCATTTCCGGAGCAGGCTGTGTACAGCGCGATGAGCAGCAGGCTGATGAAGCCGCGCAGGTTCATTGTGCAGATCCTCCCTTGATGTGCTGGGGCAAGAGTGATGCGGTCACGCCCAATACGCCACTATCCCTCCCACATTCCCCCGACACGACGCTTTCGCGCAAGGCCATCCACGACCCAGGCGCAGCGACCGCGGACGGCCTGGGATTCGGCCCTTTGTTGGAGGACTCCAGCCAGAAAACGAACTGGTGCGGGCCGGTGGGTCGATGCGTTGCCAGTAAGACGTGCCCGTCATTCTCTGTCAACAGGGCGTCTGGTCGGCCTATGTTGGCAGAGCCAGGCGAGCCGCGCGAACCGGTCTCACGTGGCTAGTTGTATTGCGAGAGGCTGGCAGAAAGTCCGCCCGGCAAGCCTGGTTGATGGCGAAGCGGGACCGAGCACCGGATCGGAACACACACCAGTATTTGAGGACCGGAAGCTCCGGGTTCCGCGCAGCCAGCGGCCAGGATCGCCGGGCGTCGCCCCAGTCGAGGTCTCGCAGTAGTGCTAGTCGGGGTGGCGCGGCTGGCGTTCCGCGCTAGGGACGCGGCACCCGCTCCCGCATTGCCGCCAATGCGCGCGGGCCTTTACCTCACGCCCGACGGAGACTGCGCCTGTGCCGAGAGTTGTCTGTTTGGATCTCGAAGGAGTCCTGGTTCCTGAGGTTTGGATTGCGTTTTCCGAGAAGACTCAGATTCCGGAGCTCCGCCGAACCACTCGTGATGAACCTGACTACGACAAGCTCATGCGAGGTCGACTGGAGATTCTGTCCCAGCACGGCCTCTTGCTGAGGGACATTCAGAACGTCATCGCCACCCTCGCTCCGCTCGACGGTGCGCGAGACTTTCTGGACCGGCTTCGTGCCCGCGAGCAGGTCATCATTCTGAGCGACACCTTCTATCAATTCGCCGCTCCGCTCATGGCTCAATTGGGATTGCCGACGATCTTCTGCCACGAGCTTGTTGTGGACGCTCAGGACCGTGTGACCGGATACAAGCTTCGGATTGCGGACGGGAAGCGCAAAGCCGTGCTGGCCCTCAAGGAGCTGGGATTCAAGGTCGCTGCGGCCGGAGACAGCTACAACGATACCAGCATGCTTCGGGCTGCCGATCGGGGAGTGCTGTTCCGTTGTCCAGACAACGTTGCTCGAGAATTTCCACAGTTTCCAAGGACCTCGACCTACGAGGAACTCTGGAACGCCTTACTCGAGAATTGAGCCGAGCAACCATCCCGATCTGAGTTCCGCACCGGCGGCCTCCCAGGAGTGTCCGCCGGGCCGGGCCTACCTCCAGCTGCGCTCTGCCGCCTGCAGGGCGTGGGACGCAAGCTCGACAGCTCGCTCGTTACTGTCGGCTTCGGCGTAACATCGAAGCTCCGGCGCGTTTCCGGAACCGCGGAGGTGCACGATCTCTCCGTTCTCGAGGGTTGCACGGACTCCATCGGTGGCGTCGACGAGTGCGGCGGGCGAGAAGCCTCGCCCAAGCAGTGCATCGACCGCGGCCGGTCCTCCTCGCTCCAGCTCGGCGAGACGCGGCTGGGTGAGCGCAGTCGGGAAATCCTGGAGCCGCTCACTTGCGGTGAACCGAGGTGGCAACGTGGCTACCAGCTCGCTGAGCGGTATCCTCTGTTCAACCGCTGCCGCCAGCAGGCTCAGCATTCCGATCAGCGCATCACGGGTTGGCAGAGCGGAGAGCGCGTGGCCACCGGGGACAGAGAGTGGCGTTGCAGTCAACACACCGCCGTTTGCCTCGTAGCCCACAACCCGAGTCGCGCCGTTGGCCGCGGCTCGGTTCATAGCCTCAATCACGAATGGCGAACCGATCCGAGTGCGGACAACTCGGTCGAACGCTTGCGACCGCTCTGCCACCGTGTTGGAGCTCACGGGTGTTACGACGACGTCTGCGCTGAGGTACCGTGCCGCGAGGACTCCGAGTACGTCCCCACGCAGCCAAGTCCCTGCCTCGTCCGCAAGTAGCGGTCGGTCAGAGTCGCCATCTGTTGAGAGAATCGCGAAAGGCCGCTGTTGTGCGGCCCAAGACCGAGCCAGGGAGACATCCAACGGACGCACTGCCTCGGTGTCTACCGGAACGAACGTTTCCGACCAGCCAACCCGTGTCACTCGCGCCCCGAGCCCCTCCAGAACGGCGACGAGCATCTCCCTGCCGACGGCACTGTGCCCATACACAACGAGGTGGCGGCCCCCGAGCAAGTTCACGGGAAATGCGTCGAGCCAGCGCGCGACATATCGCTCGGCTACGCCTGATTCGGCCTCGGGCAGCTGTGGCGCGGCTCCGGGTACGAGATTGCCCGACGCATCGAAGTCACCGGGGAGTTCGATGGACTGTGCCCTGATTGCGGCCTCATCCGACTTGAGGATCTCTCCCGTTGGCTTGTTGAACTTTATCCCGTTGCGGTCGGCGGGGATGTGGCTTCCCGTGACCATGATAGAGGGAACCGCACGGACGAGCCCCTCCAAGGCCACGGCAGGGGAGGGCACTCTCCCCGCGTGCTCTACGACGTATCCCCGGGCTTGGATGGCGAACGCGACCGCCGACAGGATTCTGCCGGTGCTGGGCCGCAAGTCGCCCGCGATCAGGACCGATGCCCCAGGCGAAGTCTCTCCGCGCTCTTCGAGGGTCTTCAGGAAAGCCGCGGTGTAGGCCGCGCACGTCTGGTCGGTCATCGCCGTGACCAGCCCCCGGGCGCCGCTCGTGCCGAAGCGGACCCCGCTCTGCTCCATGAGTTCCTCGATACTGTGCTGGACGGTATTGGGCCTGGTCATGCGGCCCCGACTCTACCTCGGTCTCAAGTCGGATCCAGTTGGGCTTGCGCCATTCGCCCTTCATTGGAGACTGCGCTGCCTTGTGGAGCGAAGCACCGATCAGTTCGTCTGACGCTCAAACGCCTGTCTCCGGGCATCCAGGCTGGGCGAGGCGCCCACGCTCCAGTACGGCGTGCCGACAAGGAAGGGGCCCTCTCCAGGGGCAACAGTCCGATTGGCCGGGAACGTGCCTGTGCTCGTTTGCCCACGCAATCCTAGACGTCCGGTCGAACCGTGAGCGAGCGGAGCAGGGGAGCAAGGCCTGCCTGGTAGAGGTCGTAGAGTTCCTGCAGGTCTCGTCCCAATCGACCTCGCGGAAAGCCCTGCTGACGAAACCAGACCACGTACTCCTCAGGGAGGTGTACCAGGAACCTCCCCTTGTACTTGCCAAACGGCATGCGAGACTCGAGGAGATGCCGAAGCGACTCCCTCATCATCGAGGGGTCGAATGGGGCGCCACTCGCTGGTGGGGTCTCGCCGGTCATCTGCGGGTCGTCTTACTCGGGCAAGCAGCCGTGCGCAACCTCGGGCGTCGAAGCCTCATGAGCGCAAGGCCTCCAACGGCTGCGATCCAGAGCCCCGAGAGCGGCGGCCCCGTGTGACGACTCACCGAACATCCAGTCTCGGACCGCCGCAGATCGGGGTCTTCTGGCACCTCCTCTAGGATGGGCTCGCCGCCAACCTCGTTGAACGTGTCCCGGATCCACACGGCAAAGGGGGCGATCTGGGTGTACGTCGTGTGCGCGAAGTCCGTGCCGCAGACACCACCGAGGATGGAGAAGACACCGACAGCTGCTCCGGTATCGTCGCTCAACGCCGGACCGCCGCTGTCACCGGTGCAGGCGCCCGGCCCCAGCATGAAGGTTCGCGGCGCTGAGCCGGTCTGGTCTGGATTCACGTCGCTCGGGCCCACGGCCAGCACCGGGTTCCCCGCGCGTTGGCGCCGCGAAGCGAGGCCTGTCTCGTTAACCCCGTAGCCAACCATGGTCATCAGCTCGCCCACTTTAGTCGGGCTATCGAGGCGAAGGGGGACCAGGGGCAGGTCGACATCTCGGTCAAGAACCAGTAGGGCGATGTCATTTTGACAGATGTTGTCCGAGAATGGCGCGATGATCTGTTTTGCCGTCGCCGAGGGTTCGGCACCCGGATTCACACCACCGTAGACGTGAACCGTCTCTGGCTCGACGTCTCCGCCAAGGTAACCGCCCGAACCGACGCTGGTATCGAGTTCACCCTCCATCGTACACGCGAACCCGTCCCGCTCGTCGAGCTGGGCGACGCAGTGGTGCGCGGTTATGACGAGGTTTGGTGCGACCAGTGAACCGGTACACACGACTCCGGTCGAGGCACCGACGTTGATGCGCATCGCACCGTCCAGCTCTGGAACCGATTCTTCGCCGTCCATGATGGCTTGACGGCTCGTTTCAACCGCCAAGGGAGCCTCCCCGCAACCATACAACGCGCCGAGCAGCGCCGTGAGCGCAATAGCCGAGTGCCATGAGAAGGGGCTCCGTCGCCCGGTATGATCGTCGGCAGAGCCGGCCGGCGCTGTCATCCTCCTCATGAGGGCTGGAACCAAAACCTGGGCGCGTTGGGCACAGGGAATGAAGTTCGGTTGCCGCACCCCTTCCATTGGCGTCTCCCAATCAAGGACTAGAGGCCTAGTGAACATCCGGTGTTCTCGATGAGAGTCTCGCTCTCTTTGTCATAGCCGTAGGCGTTCTCTCTGAAGACGATGTCGCCGTCTCCAGTCTCGCCAAGGCAATACACGCTCGGGACGGTCTCTTTCACTCCGAAGCTGTCGAAGTCCGGGGGGCCCATCGTTCCGTTCAATCGAATGTGGGCGCTGGGTACCGAGAGGGCGCTGAGCACATCAGTGATCCCGTTGCCGGTCCGTTCGGGATCGATGATGGAATATTCCGTCATTCCGTCGATGAGTCGCTTCATCCCCTCGGCGACTCGGAGCCCTGTCGGGTTGTTCGTGGCTGCCAGTGCATACAGCGTGTACCAGGTCGCGTCGTAGAAGTTCTCGGTGCCGGCGAGGTCGATCCCGCTTGCAGCCGTCGAGAACTCGGCGCGAAGGTTGCTGAGGTATGTGTCGTACAGGGCTTTGGCATCGGCGCCAGCGGGCGCGTGATTGACCCCGATGAAACGCTCCCGGATTGGGTAGAGCGGACTTGCCGCCATATCCGTGACCGCCGGGTCGTTGTACTGGTACGGGGAGCCGATGTAGTAGGGGCGAGGGGAGCCTTCGGGCGTGCCGTTCGCCCACGCTTCCTCGATGTTCTTGATCAGCGGCACGAACTCTTGTGTCGCCACGCTGATGACGACGTGTGGGGCGAATTCCAGCAATGATTCGATCACCCCTGCCTGCTCGGGTGCGGCGGTGCCGCTGGTTGACGTCACGAGCAGGAGCTGAGCGGAGCCCGCATTGATGAGGGAGGTTAGTGTCTCACCGTCGATGGTGGTGCCGTTGCGCACCGCTCCACTCAGCGCGGTTATTCCTGCGCTCGTTTCCACAATGGAGACCCGGAGCTCCTCATTGGCGAACTCCGTACCCTCCCGCGCGCGGGCGCTCACCGCGGCGACGGCATCGAGCACGGGCTGGTAGATTGGTGCAAGCTCAGTCGACGTGCCTACGATATGCCAGACGAGGTCGCGGTCATCCTTACCAGAGCCCTCGATACTGCGGTCGGCCTCCAGCGGATTCATCAGGAACACGCTCTGACCGATTCTGTCGAGCTCGCTCTGCAACTGTTCCAGCTCGCCGTTGTACACTCCGGCGACAATGGCGGGCACCTCCAGTCGACCGACGAGATGATCGATACTTGGACCAAGTTTTTCTTCGCGGCCGTTACATACGACCATGACGACTTTCTGGGTTGCGACGCGGTTGTACTCGAGCAGCGCGAGCTCGTAGTTCGGTACCGCGGAGTTGCCGTAGGGGTTGCTGCTCGTCATGCTGGCGTATCCCCCGATCACGATGGGAGGGGGGGACGCCCAATGTAGGTATCGGGAATCGCCTTCGCCGGCGCCGATCACTATTCGGCACTCCCCGTTGCTGCTATCAGCAAGGGAGACGCACTCGCCGGCTTTGCAGATCGACCACTTGCCTTCGACGTTGAGGGAGCAGTCCTCGTTCAACTCGCACTCGGTGGCTGTGATGCCTTCCGGCACGCACATCCCGCCCACGCACTCTGTTCCCTTGAAGTCGCTGCCCTTGGCTAGGCAGTCCCCCGTCGTCTTGCACTGATCAGGGCTGAGATCGTAGAGGACTGAACACGCGGAGGTCGAGAGCGCGACGAGCGCCCACAGAATCGCAGATCGATGAACGCTCATGGGATCTTCCGGCCGCAATGCTGGTGAGGATTCCGAGACAGCATGCCCGCACCAAGTATCACGTCCACTCCCAGAATTTCTTGATGGCTGATCACACAGACTCGCACACGGACTTGGCGATTGCCCGCATGTCCTCCTGGGCGCGGTCAGACGGTTCCGACGGCTCTCGCTCGGTCAGTAGGTCAGTAGGTCAGCGAGTCCCAAGGTGAGTGCGCTGTGGCTGGATGGGTGATGGAGGAAAGCGGCGCCGTCGCGGGGCGACACGGCTGCGGCATGCCCAAGAAACGCTGAAGGGACTAGCCGCCGAGGGTCCCTTCGAGCGGTTGTCGATGTGTCTTGTGGGATAGGGCCGGGCTTCTAGCCCGGCGGCGCGAGCCCAGTTGGCCTCGACGCAAGTTCGAAGTGATCGCTCCTGAACGAGAGCCGACCATCGGCGAGCGAGGCTGCCAACGTCTGCAGTAGAACGCATTGGCGGCCCGTGACGCGACGGCCCAAGTGTCGTACGCGTTAGTGCACGCATGTTTGTGCCCGGACGCTGCGCCTTAGCCGCGCGCATTCAGCTCGGCGGCGTAACTCTCTGGCGTGCCGCAGCTACAGATGAGGTGCCGGTCACCCGTTGCGTTGTCGATTCTGCCCACAGACGGCCAGTACTTGTGGGTTCGCGTCCATGGGGCTGGGAACGCGCCTTGCTGACGACTGTAGGGGAGGTCCCACGCGGAGGACGTTACCGCCTCCGCCGTGTGTGGAGCGTTGCGGAGGGGGCTCTGCTCGATGGGGATGCTGCCGGTCTCGACATCACGTATCTCCTGCCGGATGAGGTGCATTGCCTCGCAGAATCGATCGAGCTCAGCGAGGCTCTCGCTTTCCGTAGGCTCGATCATCAGAGTACCCGGAACAGGAAACGACATGGTGGGAGCGTGGAACCCGAAGTCCATCAGCCGTTTGGCGACATCGTCCACTTCCACTCCTGCGCTCTTCTTGAACGGCCGCAGGTCAATGATGAATTCGTGCGCCGAGTAGCCACGCTCGCCCGTGAAAAGAACGCGATAGTGCTCGCTGAGCCGGCGCGCCATGTAGTTCGCGTTCAGGATTGCGACCGCAGACGCCCGGCGCAGCCCAGCTCCTCCCATGAGCCTGATATATGCCCACGGAATTGGAAGGACACCCGCGCTTCCGAAAGGAGCGCCCGCGACCGGCCCCGCCGCGGGGGCCGACGTCGTGTCGATGGTCTTGCTGGGCAGATAGGGAGCAAGGTGGGCTGCCACCGCGATTGGACCCACGCCGGGGCCGCCGCCTCCGTGGGGCATGGCGAAGGTCTTGTGCAGGTTCAAGTGGCACACGTCCGCTCCATACTCTCCGGGTCTACAGAGGCCGACCTGAGCGTTCATGTTGGCGCCATCGAGATACACCTGGCCACCGTGCTCGTGGATGATGCGGCAGATCGCGGTCACCTGGCTTTCGAACACACCGTGGGTCGACGGGTAGGTGAGCATCAATGCTGCCAAGTGCTCTTGATGCTTTCGGGCTTGCTCGGTGAGATCGACGACGTCGATGTTACCGGCGTCGTCACAGGCTACGTTGACGACCTCGAATCCGGCCATGACCGCGCTCGCCGGATTCGTGCCATGCGCAGACGCCGGAATGAGACAGACTCGACGATGCGCCTCCCCACGAGCGTGATGGTAGCCGCGGATTGCCAGGAGGCCTGCATACTCACCTTGGGCGCCCGAGTTGGGTTGCAGCGATACTGCGGCCATTCCGGTGAGATCCGCCAGCCAAGCCTCGAGGTCCTCGACGATCCGGCGGAAGCCTGCGACCTGCTCGACAGGGGCGAAGGGGTGGATCTGCGCAAATCCCGGCCACGTGACGGGCTCCATCGCTGCTGCGGGATTGAGCTTCATGGTGCAGGATCCGAGCGGGATCATCGACGTCGTGAGGGAGAGATCGCGGCTCTGTAGGCGCGTCAGGTATCGGAGCATTTCATGCTCCGAATGGTACGAGTTGAAGACCTCGTGGGTCATGAACTCGCTCTGACGTCGCAGGCTTTGCGGGAGCTCAGGCTGCGCGCTGGCGACCAGAGTCGCGACATCGGGTCGGTGGTCTGCGGTGACGAAGAGCCCCAGGAGGTCGCGAATGTCATCCGCGGTCACCGTCTCATCGAGGCTTATGCCGAGATCTCCGTTCGGGCGCTGGCGAAGATTGATCCTCGCAGTGCGTGCGCGCTCGAGGGCCGCGTGGCGCATCTCCTTCTCGGGCCGGAGCCGAAGCGTGTCGAAGAATGGCGTGGTGGCGACGCTGACCCCGAGAGCCTCGAGGCCAGACTTGAGCGCAACCGTGTAGCGATGAACACGCCCAGCGATTCTCCGAAGGCCCTCCGGACCGTGGTATACCGCATACAGCCCGGCAAGGAGGGCCAGCAGGACCTGCGAGGTGCAGATGTTGCTTGTCGCGCGGTCGCGCCGGATGTGCTGCTCCCGGGTTTGAAGCGCAAGACGATAGGCTGGCTTGCCTGCTGGGTCTCGACTGACCCCGACGATGCGCCCCGGCAACTGGCGCTTGTAGTCGGTTTTCGTCGCCATGAATGCTGCATGGGGGCCACCACATGACATGGGTGCCCCGAAGCGCTGGGACGAGCCAACCGCTATGTCGGCGCCGAGTTCTCCAGGGGGCTTGAGCAGCGCGAGTGCGAGCAGATCCGTCGAGACGACCAATAGAGCCCCCGCGGCGTGGAGGCGGGCGGAAAGCTCGGTCGGATCGATGAGGCGCCCGTCTGTGTCCGGATACTGTGTGAGAACGCCTGCGTACTGCTCGATGCCGCTCACCAGGCTCTCGATGTCCCCCACCTGTAGCTCGATGCTAGCGGCCTTGGCGCGCGTGGTTAGTACCGCCAGGGTCTGTGGATGGCACGAGCTCGATGCGAAGAACTTGCGGCGCGTGCCGCGCGCGATGCTCACGCACATCGTCATGGCTTCTGCCGCCGCCGTTGCCTCGTCGAGCATCGAAGCGTTCGCCAGCGGAAGCCCCACCAAGTCGGAAACCATGGTCTGGAAGTTCAGGAGGAGCTCCAGCCGGCCTTGGGCAATCTCTGCCTGATACGGCGTGTACTGGGTGTAGTAGCCCGGGTTCTCCAGAACGTTCCGGCGCAGAACGGCGGGCATGTGGGTCCCGAAGTAGCCCATTCCGATGTACGAGCGGAAGACCGCATTCTGGTCTGCAATCGCTCGAAGCTCATTCAATACGGCATGCTCTGATGTTGCGTTTGGAACGCGGAACTCGTGCGTCGTTCGGATGGACGCGGGGATCACCGCGTCCATCAGGGCGTCGAGCGAACAGACGCCGAGCGTCCGAAGCATCGCGGCAGTGTCTGCTGCCGAAGGACCAATATGGCGTTCGACGAACGGCGTGTCGTCAGTTGTCGAGGCGCCGAGCATGTCGTTGGTCATCGTTCAATGGGACTCCGAGTCCAGGGCGGACCGATACGCCTGAGCATCAAGGAGGTGCTGGGTAGCGCTGGCCGGATCCGTTGGAGCGATGACCAACATCCAACCCGCAGTCCAGCAATCCTCATTCACGAGCTCCGGCTTGGAATCGAGCTCGGCGTTCAGTCGCACGACTCGGCCAGTTACCGGCGCGAACAGGTCGCTGACCGTTTTCACGCTCTCGACTGTGCCAAACGGCTTCCCGGCCTCCAGCTCGTCTCCCTCGGCGACATCGAAGTTGACCATGGTGATGTCACCGAGTTGCTCGACCGCAAAAGGGGTGATGCCGACCACGATCCCGCCGTCGTCGGGTTTGGCCCACTCGTGGTCGCGGGTGTAGCGACGATCGGATTTCACATCGGTTGATGAACTCATTGGGGAGACTCCTGTTTTCCTGTTGCTGCGTCGCGTGGGGCGATTGGAAAGGACGCCGAAGCGGGCGAACCGCCCGCGTCGAGCAGCTTGCTCCGCGACCTCGGCCATCGCGTGACGCACTGAGAGAGGCTATTGCTTGAGCCCGGCTCTGCGGTAGAAGGGAGTGGGGACCACGGCGCATTCAATGGACTTGCCGCGGCAGTCCACGAGAAGGCGTGTTCCCACGGCACTCAGCGCAGGTGGTACGTATCCGAGTCCGATCCCTTTGCCAAGGGTTGGTGAGGGTGCCCCCGACGTGCAGGTTCCGACGACCTTGCCGGCCCTGTCGAGGAGTGGATACCCGTGTCGAGCCACGCCGCGCCCGAGCATCTCGAACCCAACGAGTCTGCGCCGTGGCTCCTCGGTACGAGCGCGAGCCAGCGCCGCATCCCCAATGAACGGACTCGAAGCTGGTTTCACCGTCCACGCGAGTTGGGCGTCGTACGGCGTGGTCGTCTCGTCCAGCTCGTTTCCATATAGCGGTAGGCAAGCCTCGAGTCGCAGTGTGTCACGAGCTCCCAGGCCGATGGGAGCGAGGCCCAGGGCCTGTCCGGCGTCGAGCAGGGCACGCCACAGCGCGACCGCGTCGTCACGCTCGCAGAAGACTTCCACGCCGTCCTCTCCGGTGTAGCCCGTCCGCGCAAGGGAGCACCGTCGACCGGCGAGCGTTGCCTCTGCAATGTGGAAGCGGCGGACTTCTTGGTCGATCGAGGACGGGGCACCGACCCGCTTCAGAATTTCGAGTGCGCGGGGCCCCTGGAGGGCAAGCAGAGCCCGGGCTGCGCCTACGTCCTCAAAGCCGCACCGGTCTGCCGTGTGCGCGGCGAAGTGCTGCGCGATCTTGTCGTGGTTTGATGCGTTGCACACCACCAGTACTTCGGTGGCAGAGCGCCGATAGATGATGAGGTCGTCGAGCACGCCGCCCGCCTCGTTGCAGCAGCAGGTGTAGAGGCCCTGGCCGTCCCGAAGCCTCGCGACATCGTTCGGTACGAGGCTATTGACCACTGCAACGCAGTCGGGGCCGAAGACGCGGAGCTGGCCCATGTGGGAAACGTCGAAGAGCCCCGCGCTCTCCCGAACGCAATCATGCTCCGCCTTGATCCCCGCATACTGAAGCGGCATCGACCAGCCGGCGAACGGCACGAGTTTCGCGCCCAGGGCAACGTGTTCATCGTAGAGTGGCGTGTGTTTCTCGTGAGACACGGACTGCTCGTAGCGTGAACCGCGAGCGGGCACAATCCCGTCTGGGACGAAGGCGAACCGCGGGCCAGGCCGCGTCGGTTCTGGGTTGAATCCGTTGGGAAGCAGGGGGCGGCTCATTGTCTCACCCAGCCGAACGGTCGTTCTGCGGCTAGGGTGACTGAAGAATGGGTCAGGGGTTGGCGTGCGTGACTCCGATGGATCTGTGGGTGTGGTGGACACGACAGGCACGGTGCTGGGTTCGTGTTAGTTTCACCCCGTGAGTCGAGGCCGAGTGTTGATCATCGAGAGTGACGAGTGGCTTTCGACCCTTCTCGTGAAGTTCCTGTCGAGCGAGGGATTCGAGTGTCTGGTTGCCATCGAAGCTCGCGACGGATTCGCCGAGGCTCGACGACTCATGCCGGACTGCATTGTCTGCGATGTGCTGCTTTCGGACATCGACGGGTTCTGGGTGGCGCGTCGTGTCAGGGGAGAACGGTCCCGTCTCGCAGCGACGCCGTTTGCGTTTCTGACGAAGGAGGACAATCCGGAACTCCGGCTTCAAGGTCTGGCGTTCGGCGCCGACGCGCTCATTTCTCCGCCCTTCCAGCACGAGCAGGTGGTAGCTCAGGTTGGTGCGCTGGTCGGCATGGCGACCCGACTCAGAGAGAAGCATTCCGGGAGCGCCAGCGGGGGGCCGGCCGCGGCTATCGCGGCGCTGCGCGGCGACGTGGCGCAACTTTCGGTAGCGACGCTCTTGACGATGCTGGAGATGGAGCGCCGAACCGGGCGACTTCGGGTATCACCGCCTGGCGGCGTTGAGGTGGTTCTCGAACTCGTCGAGGGGACCATCAGTGGCGCCCAGCTCGCGGGCAAGCCAGACGAGCCGGTGAGGGTGCTTCGCCGCGCGGTGACCTGGAGCCGTGGATCCTTCACCTTCGAGCCAACGGAGCTTGTGGCGAGCTCCGAGCGAGGGCGTGCCATAAGCTCAGCGCTCCTTGAGGCGATGCGGCTGAACGACGAAGCTGCGCGATAGCGTTTTCGCGCAAACGTCTACGACAGAGCTCGGGCGACTGGGTTATGGCGCCAGGATTGGGCTGGCATGAGACTAGCGTTGCGAACTGAGATCGAGCTGCTTCCCGTCGGGAGAAAGCCCGGCTTGCTTGAGCCGCTCGGCTACCGAGAGCCCCGGCTGTGCTGGCGGGAGCGTCTCGTCACGGATGACCACGCGCGTCACACCCTGACTACGCGAGATCACGATCCGGAAGTTGCGCGAAGGGTCCCCGCTTATGAGGGTGGTTTGGGGAATGATGATCTGATTTGGCCCAAGTTCCACGTGCGATACCAGCGCTTGCTGGCGTATCTGGTCCAGAACCTCCTTCTGCGGAGTTGCTCCGACGAGGTGGACCTCCTTTGGGAAGCGGGCGTCGAGCCGCATACCAGTTGGTGGCTTGAAGCCGAGATAGCGCGCTTCTGCGGAGCCAGGCTCTTCCGGTCTCAAGCGATCCACTGGCGCCGCGCTTGGTGCTGGCTTCTCGGATCTGGCGAACCAATCACAAGCGGAGGGTGCAAGCAGTATCGCAAGCAGCAACGCCTGCCCCCCAGCCATTCCCAGAGTGTGCGTCATACGGTAAGACACAGTCGACCTCATTCCAGGATTGCGACCCAAGAATCAATAGTCGGGGCGGCTGCCGGTTGGGCCACGTCCAGGGTGGTGAAGTTGACGGCGCCCCCGGCTGGGGAACTCCCCGAGCTACCGGTCTGGAGTATGAGCTGGAAGGTGGATTGGCTGGTTGACGTCACACGCATGTGTCCGGAATTGCTCGCCGGGTCGCCGCTCGCCGTTGACGAGCAAGCGGGGACCATTCCGATGGTGACCCCGAAGATGGCGGCATCGCGACCGATCGGCGAGTCCGATGAGGTGCCGTCGATGTACTGAGGCGCACTCGCGGCAGAGTCGCCTTCTGTTGGAGGGAGGATCTTCCCGAGACCGCCAGCGCCGGGGCTGCTCGAGTCTCTCGGCTGGACGTAGTCTACCCCCCAGACCTTGCTACTACCGTTGTTGCAGGCGGCAGTGAGGGGAGCGGGCGTGTAGGTGGCGAAGTAGGCGACCTTCGAAAGGAGCGCCATCGGTCCCGCGACGCGTTCCCCTCCGGTGAACGCGGTGTACCAATTTACCCGTGCGGAGGTCGCATTGTAGCCGGTAGGTAGGCCACCTTCGGCATCGACCGTCGTCCAGTAGTCGTCGGTGACCGCGTCATCGAGCGACCAGATGTATGAGGTCCCGGACGGGGTGAATGTGTCCTGATCGCCGCTTGCAGCGAGCACCGTGACGGTGCCACCCTCGCGGGTTGACAGGACCGGCGGGGACACGATGGGCTGCCCCTGACCGTGATCGGCGTCGAACCGGTGCAGATCGAAGAACGGGCGCATCTTCCACTTGTCAGGGTTCGTTGACGCCACGTCGATTCGCCAGAGGGTGCCATCCGCGTCTCCCACGAAGATGCGATCGGCCACCGCTCCCGTCGCGCCTGGGAATGCCGCCGGTTCGCCGGATACTGGCGAGTCGAGCGGGGACTGGATGACGGTATCTACCATGCTGGGTGGTACCTCGGACGTCGACGCGCGGAAGGTCTTTATGATCTCTCCAGAGTCCAAGCGGACTATGGTTAGCGACCGCGCCCGGATGTCTGACGAGCCGCTGTAGCTCGGAATGTGGCTTCGAGGTTCGTAGCCGCTCGGAGTCATCCATTCGTTCGGCTCGAGCGTGTTTCGATCCGTGAGCTCCCCGCGTGCGGTTGCCCTGCCGCCCGGGAGCACGGCGACCGCGACTTCTTTGGCGCCCCCGCCCGAACCGTCATCGAAGTAGAGCGTGGTGATGAGCGGCGTCCCGGTCCGATCGCCGAAGAGCCGCTGGCCTGTCGCGTTCGTGGAGAGCTGCCACAGGAACTGCGGGCCACTCTCGGGGTCGGTGACGTCGAGCGCGAAGTACCCAGATCCTTCACCGAAACCCTGGACAAGAACGGTGCGCCACCAGCTGGTGGCGGCGCGCATGGCGCCAGGGGCGCGTTCGAGCCTGTATTCGGTGCAAGAGTCCACCGCAGGGTTGCATCGGGCGACGACATCACGAACCACTGGGGCACCGTCCAGTAGCAGCGTCGTGGGGTTGGCGAAAAGGCCGGGCACGCGGGAGAGCACGGCTGGCGGAGCAAATGCCCAGAGCTCGTTGTTTTCCGGACTGTTCACTTTTGAATCAGTCTCACTCGTGCTGTTGGACGCCACTTTGAAGGCGTGGAGGAACCCGTCCGTCGTCGACGTGTAGAGGACCATTGGCCTGGTCGCGACCGCCGGGTCCGAGGCGAACTTGTCGTAGGTCTCGTCGCGGAGGAGTTCCGAAGGTCGGCTCACGATCGCGGGCGTCGAGTGGTAGATGGCGCCGAGCCGCTTGCAGTCGGAACCCGCGACGGGGCACCGGTGTTGACCGGAGTCGTTGCCGTTGTCGAGGCCCACCCACCATTGGAGGTAGAACTCGGAGCATGTCGCGGCCGAGGTGATCCCTTCGGCAACGCACTCACTGGTCGCGGTGCTCATCTCGAGGGCGCGGGGGTCGATCTCGTGTGCGAAGGCACCTGCCTCGAGGCCATCGTCGGTGGGCTGGTCATCGGCGATCCCGTAGTTTCCCGCGCCATCGTCTGCGTTCGTGGCGAGTTTCGGGCGGATGCTGTATTGGGAGTGGATGAGGTTGGTCGTGGCGTCTGGTTGTCCGATGACCGTGTAGAACTTCCGAGACGGCCCTGCCGAGGAGTTGACGTTGGCTGCGAAGTCATCGCCTTCATGGACCTCTATGTTGTCGCCATGGGCGCCCACCTCGCCCTCTGCGGCTTCGCAGATCCAGCGCTGACGTTCGAGCTGCGCGTGCCAGCCCCCTGGGTGGGGGGTGAATCCACTGTAGACGCGGTAGGCAGCGGCGTTGGGATCCGGAGGCCCGGACGGGGCATACACCGCGCGGGTTCGGCTGGTTCCCTCGATCAGGGTCAGCAGCACCTGCATCAGTTGCCGTCGGAGCTCCGCCACGTTGGTGGCGAAGCGAGCGCGGCCCGTACCACCGTTGTAGGCGATCCGATTGAGGGTACAGCAGGCCTTGAGTTCGGGAGAGAGCGGGTCGCTTTCGTTGGCCGGGACACAGAGTCCCCCGTCTTCGAGGTCTGCGTCGCTCAGAGCCGCACAGGAGACGGACCGGCCGCTGGTGTCGGTCACCGTATCTAGAGCGAAGCCGATGACGTGGGTCTTTACCCTGTACTCGTCGGCTTGGTCGGTATTGGCGAGCTCGAACGCGATCTCGTGCGGCTCCCGGTAGGGGCACTTCGACCTCGGAGGTTCGCACTCCTCTGCCGTGAGCCCCACTGCTGGATTCGGGCAGCTGGAGTCCGCGGCCGCGCAGTGCGGCCGAAGGTCGAGATTGGGCTCGCCGTCCGTGAGCAGGATGACGTGCGTTTCTCGGCATCCTTCATCGATGTAGGCGTCACTCCTGGGTCCAAAGGGCGTGACGACGCTGGGGTCGGTGTCGAGCGGATCCTCGGAATCGTCGTTCCACAGGAATTGCTTGGCGTCTTCGAGGAGCCCAGCGATGGGGGTCGCCAAGTATGGGCGCGTCGCTAGGAGGATCTTCTGGATCTGGTCGTTGCGCCGTATGCGGTCGGCTTGATCGGCAGTTGGTGATCCGAAGGCCACCATACGACCCTCCCATGGCGGGGCTGCTGCGTTGCGGGCTCCGACCTCGTAGTCCGTGAAGTCCCCGCAGTCGGCAGGCCTTCCTTGAGCGGGCCCATTGCCAGGAAGAAAGTAGCTCCACGCTCCGTCCATGCCGGACCTCGCCTGGGCGGCCAGTCCTGAGAAACCCGTTCCGGCGTCGGTCAAGGTGTCGAAGGTCATGAGGCCAAAGCGCACGAACGTCCTGAAGGAGTCCAGGATGCCGTCGTTGCTCTGGAGGAAGTCGCAGGACGGACCGAGGTTACTGGTTGGGCTGGTTGTGCTGACGAGCGCGTTGTCCGGGAAGTCGAAGGTGTTGGCGCTGGACACAGTCCCTGGCAGCCAACGGCACTGGCCGCTCATCGGGCGGTGGTAGGGGAGCTCATATCCGTAGTCGTATGGGGTGATCCCATGGAAGAGATACGGATTCCGGAACATGACGGCGTCGTGACGATCGATGGTCTCGCAGCGGTAGTCCTGGATGGTTCCAGTGAGTACCTCGAGGAGATCAATCCACCGGCTCTTCTGGGAGCCCGTGCCCGTGGGAATACAGGTGACCTCGCTGGGATCCGACGTCAGCGACACCATGGAGGGGGAGAGGTATTCCATCGAGCCGGACGTGTCGACCAGCAGGAGCACATTCGGGGCCGGCCTCGAGATGTCGAGCTGCGCCGCCGCGGGGATCGTGACGCCGACCGCGGTTGTGAAGGTGAGGAGCCCCATGCATGTTCGAGGGAGGTGGTTCATGATGTCTCCGTTAGTTGCGGAGGAGGGAGAGCGACACATTGGGTACGCGGAAGTGGACGCGGAGCGCCTGGACGCTGGCGTGACCGGCAGTGCCGGGGGTTGCCGTCCAGGTCGTTGGCTCGGTCTCGGTCTCGGTTTCGGTCTCGGACGAGGGGGTCGCTCGGATCTGCGCCCACGCGCTCGCGACGACCTCCACGGGGCGGAAAGGGTTGCTTCCGCTCGCATCCTCACCCGCCGCCGCTTGAAGCGCGCGCGCGTCGAAGAGCTCGACGCGCATGAGTCCCTGCAAGTCAGTGCTTCCCGGGCCGCTCAGGCTGCCCGCGTTCGAGTCGTCCGCCTGTTCCAGCAGCTTCCTGCCGCGGATTTGCGCATCGACGCGGGCCTGGAGGTCGTCGGGTTCGAGGACGTAGCACGGCAAGCGGCCTAGCGAGCTGACAGTATTGGCGTGGGCGCTGCAGGTCTCTGTCAAGTCCGATCTTGGGTCGATGGCGAGCCGCAGGTATTCCCCAGCCCGGTTGTCGCCGAGTTCGCTCGCTGTGACCGTACCGGCGTATTCGGCGAGGTACCGGGTCTGGGTGGCTTGCCTGTCGTAGCCGGAGGCTCCGGTGACCATCGCCGAACGGTGCGCCGCGAACACACCGACCGCCGTGAGCATGGTCACGGCCAGCATGACGATGAGCACGGCCGCACCGCGTTCTCGTGAACTGCGTTGAGCTCGGCTCACCATTCGACTCCTGATTGGTTGTGGAGCATGATGTCAGCCTGCATGGTCCTCACCCGGGCAAAGGGGGCAGTGCCGTTATCTCCCAGCCCAATTCGGTAGATCCCGTTCCGGGAGAACCCGAGCGGGACGTCAGTGGCGCGATCGGCGTCTCGGGAGCGTATGCTGAGCCGTGCGCGAATCGCGCGTACCCGCTGTGGATTGGTGGAGAAACTCGTCGGATCAGGATCCGTGGAGAGGTTTGTTGACGCGGCACCCGTTGGGAGGATGCACCCGAAATTGAGATCCACGGCGTACTCTGCCACGAGTTCGGTCGAATCCGCGATGGGGGTGTCGGTGTCCTGAAGCGGGTCGAGTTCATCACGCACCAATTCAGTCCTCGTGGCTTCGCCCGGTGCCGTAGCGGCATCCGTAGCGAAAAGCGGCGCGAAACTCGCCTCCCCCCTCACGTTCCGAATGGAGTAGCGGATGAAATTGACGACGTTCACCTTGCCGGAACTCCGTCCGGTAAGGCCGCACACCATAGCAGCGGTCCCGCCGCAGCGTAGCCTTGGCTCGGTGGCAAGGGTGATGGTGGGAAGGTCCTCGTCGGTGACCGGATGGACCGTGCTGGTGTCCTCGATGACCCCGTACTGTTGCCACCCGCCATCGTCCACGATGCGCAGGACTCGCCCGGGTGGGAATAGCTGCTGAAGGAGCTCTCCGCGCTGGGCGCTAGCCGCGTAGCCGTTGCGCGCCAGTCCACCGGTGTTCTCTCGCAAGGTGATGATGGGGGTTGTCGAGCAGTTGTCTACGGTCACGAAATCGTAGTCATCCGTGCTCGTGTAGTTTCCTGCGAGAATGATCTGGTCGGGCCTCTGCCCCAGGCTGGTGTAGATGAAGTCCGTGTCGCTCGAGGTGACCTGGTCCGCGAGTCGAATGCTGGTCATGGCTCCCATGATGCCTGGCCAACCCGCTACCGCTCCGGGTTGGCGACAGAACATGGGATCAGCGTTGATGTTGGGGCTCACCATGAATCCCGCTCGGGCGATGTCGGCGCGCAGGCGTTCGAACCCGACGACGGTTGCTAGCGTTGCGTCGGCAACGCGGGCCTCGCGTTGGTAAAAGCGCGTTGTGTCGCGGGAAAGCGCGAAGACTGCGATGGAGAAGATGAGCCCGCCGGTGAGCGCCGCCATGAGCTCTACCAAGGTGAACCCGCGGCTCCGGATGGGACGACGTTGGGGTTCGAGAGGTCGAATGAAGCCCCTCATGGCTGTTGCCTCACCGCGCTGGTCTCGTACACGAAGTGGTAGAGGCCCGGGTCAGCCGCGGCTTCCTCGGTTATTGTCTCTGCCGCATCGTTCGGTGAGCTGCCGGCAGCGCAGAAGGTGCGCACGGCGTCAGCAGCGCCGGTATCCTTGAGCCAGAACACCCGCACCTCGACCCGCAGGACGCCGTTACCAGCCGATCGATACAAGGGCGTTAGCGCGATATTGGCACAGAAGGCCGTCTCGGTGGTGTTGTCGTTGGGAAGCGGATTCCCCAGGCCATCAAAGCGCGCCCCGATGTCGCGGGTAGTGTCGTAGCTCGGGCGAAGCCAGGCGCCGGCTGAGTCCGTGGTCGCGTTGGGGTTGATCCAGGCCCGGTTCCCACCTCCAGCACGCGTCCAGAGCGTGGCGTCCACGGCCAGCTGATCGATCCAGGTTGCCGCGATGTGGCTCGCGATGGCGAGGTTCTTCGCGTGCTTGTTGGCCACCACCGTGACCTGTTGCAGGGCAATGATGCCGGTCATTCCAATGGCGAAGATGGTGGTGGCCATCATCAGTTCGACTACGGTAAACCCGTGGCTGCTGCGTGGACGAGTCATGGCGTTTCCGGTGCCGAGCTGCGACGTTCCATTCCTGTGAGTCGGGCGTTGCCGTTGGGTAGGAGCATCACTCTGCGCGGCATGCCGAGCGCGCTGCCCGAGTGGGACGTGCGCTGGACTTCTGCGTAGGGCACGCTCGTGAGAGGGGACCAGGTGTCACCGAGATCGGTTGATCGGAAGGCTCGCCCCATGGGGGTGAAGCACACCGACAGGGACGAGACCTCCGCATCCTCAGTCTCTCCCGGGAGCCAGATGTCAATCTCCGTCTTGTCCCCGCTCACCTCGGATGGAGCCCGATAGTAGAAGATCCGACGGCTAGCCGTGAATCCGCCCCCCGTCGCGAGATCGGGGAGATTCCAGTCAGTGAGGGTGCAGCTCGACACCGGCATGTAGGCAGCCGCATCGGATGTCGGATCACTATCCGGATCGGTTGAAGTGCTGCCGCGGACTGCTTCGCGCACTTCGATGGTGCCCGGGCCAGTCGTTGAGCTGGCCTCGATGCGAATCATTACCGCACCACCGCGACCGAGAGCCCGCATTCTCGCGGTTCGATACTGATCGGCGATCTGCTCCGCAACGTGTCTGGTTCGGCTGTCTCTCAGTTGTTTGGTTACTGCGGGGATCGCCAGGGTCGCCATGATGCCGACAATCACGACGACCGCCATCAGCTCGACGAGCGTGAACCCTACCTGGGCTGGGGACTCTTTGAAACTGCGTCTGGCACCGCATCGAGTGCGGCCTCTCGATCGATCCGGCTGCGGTTTCGTGGCCGAGCAGACGCCGCCGTGTCTCCGGCGGACTAGGCGGCCGACGCAGCGGGGGCGAGGCGATAAGGACATCGAGAGACCGTATGCAATGACCGTGCCGGCGTTTCTGGCGTCGTGTTTCACGAATTGGCCGATTTGTTGGCCTGTCCGCCTATCCCCCACACCAAAACCTGCAGGGTCACGCAAATAGTTCATAGCTCAGGCGGGCGAGCGATTCTTGTGGACTGGGGCATGGTTGCTCGCGATTGCTTCGCGACGCGTGGCGAACTATCTCGATGCTAAAGGCTCGGCGCGGGCCCAAGAGGTAGCAGCATGCAGACGTCGCGACTCGTGTACTGGGTGGCTATTCCCGTTTTGGTGGCAGCATGTGGGAAAGACAAGCCCATTGAGGGGCAGGCGCCCCCCACCGCGCCGGAGACCAAGCCCGGGCTCTGCGTGAACGGAGGAGGGGAGGCAAAGGATCCGGTTTCGGCGAGTGTGTTTCCGCGCGTCTCGGGGAGCTATTGCATCGATCCCAACGGTGAGACGCGGACCTACGGAGCCGACGCGCACCGCGCCCTCGAGCAGGTCTGTACGGAGCTCTTTGACGGGGAGTGCGAGGTGTACCGCGCGTACGGGCTCGAGCGGGTCGCTACGCTTCGATATGTCGATGGGGGAGGTTCGCCCGGGGCCGTCACCGTAAATCTCTCGCGGTTCGCTTCCGTTCAGGGGGCGTATGGCTTCTACACGAAGCGTATCGTCGCCGACTCCGATCCCGCGGCATCCGCCCCAGCCGTTCTGGACGCGGGCGGCGCAGCAGGGCTGGGCACCGGCGTCGCCTACGTGTGGCGCGGCAAGCACGTGGCCGAGCTGAGCTATACGAACGAGCTCGAGTCGCCGGACCAGATCAAGCAGTCGAGCACCAAGATTCTACCCGTTCTAGCGCGACTGCTCGGCGAGAAGATGTCGGGGGAGAAGGCGCTTCCCGCAGCGGCGCGGGCACTGCCGAAGGCCGATTTGATCCCTCAAGGGATTTCGTTTCTGTCGGGCGACGCTCTGGGGATCGCGGGCGTTGGGCCAGGTGCGATCGGCTTCTACGACCGGGATGGTTCACGCTGGCGCGGGCTCTCGATCGTTCGGGATGACGAGGCTGCGGCGAGCGATGTCATGAAGACCCTTCTGAAAGTGACCGGCGCGCGCTTGGTGAAGGAGCCACGACCCGTATTGTCGGTGCCCGTGCGTGTTCGGGACGGCGCGCCCCCGGAGATATGGCTTCTCGAACGTCGCGGGAATCGGATTGCTGGCATCGGTGACGAACCCTTTGCTTCGCCAGCCGATGCCGGAGCGCCCCGAGTCATGCCGGATGCGGAACGCCTGGTTCTTCTGCAACAGGCCTTGGATGGCGCCTCTTCCGAGGAGAAGCCCCCTACTCCTCCCGCAAAATAACGTGGAATCCGAAGGGAGACTCGACGACATCCGATATCTCCCCGACGTCGAGGGCAAATGCCGCGTTGCCAAACTCCTCCACCATCACGTCACGGGTGAATCGACCGAGCTTTCCAGCGCGTTCGGCTGCCCCCGGTTCGTCTGAGTACTCCTTGACGAGTTCGGCGAAGGGTTCGCCTGCCCGGGCGCGGGCAAGGGCTTCTTCCACACGTTTCCGGGCTTCTTCCTTGGTGCGCGCTATCGCGGTAGCGGCCCGCTCGGCGCCTTGATACTGCACCAAGATATGACTCGCGGAGATACTCTCGGGTTCCGCAGTGCCGGGCTCACCTGTTGCCGTCGCGGCCGTTGACCCGGAGGACTCGCTTCCTGGTGGCGGTTCATCCAATGCCACCACGGGGGCGTGCCCCGGACCCTCGTGGGTGGTGACGAGGCACCCCGACGCGACGAGCGAGAGTGCCGTGAGGGCAATCAGCCGCGACGCGGGGGGGCAAATGGTCTCGAGACTATTCCGTGCGCAGAATGACATGGTAGCCAAAAGGAGTTTCCACGACGTTCGACAGCTCCCCCGGCTTGAGGGCGAACGCAGCGTCGGAGAAAGCCGGGTGCATGCGCTTACGCGTGAACTTGCCCAGGTTGCCCTTGCGGTCTGCGGCTCCCGGCTCGTCGGAGTACTCGGCAACAAGGGCACCGAAGTCCGCTCCAGGCTTGGATGCTTTTACCAAGGCCTCTTTGGCGCGGGTCAACGCTTCCTCCTTGGAACGCTTGATGTTGTCGCTGGCGCGCATCGAACCCGCGTACTGGACGAGGAGATGGCTGGCACGGATCGCCCGCGGCTCCTCCGTTGAGCCCGGGGTTGCCGGGGCCATGGCGCGTTGCGGGACGGCTGCCGACGCGGGACCCGCCTCGGCGCCCTCCAGTGCTGGTGGGGGGCCGCCGAAGACTCCAAGGAATCCGGCGAGTCCAGCTAGAACCAACACGATCAGGACACCCCAGGGCGCCCAGTCTGGAATCGGGTCCGACTCCGCATTGGCCAACCTCGTTACTGCTGGTCGCGCGTCACTGGCGTGTACTACTGGCGACGAGGCTGCGACGACCGGCGCGTGCTGCGCTGGTTTGCTGCTGGTCGCGGGGGCAGGCGATTGGGGGGGCGCAGAGGAAGGAGGCGAGGCCGGCGCCGTGGCCTCCTTGTCCTCCGGCGTCTTCTCAGGGGTTGGCACGGGCTCTCCGGCGTCTTGCGTTGCTGGCGGGGTTGACACTGAAGCCGTTGTGGCTTTCTGGTGCGGGGCGTCGGCGGTCTCGGAGGCGACGCGCGAATCTCTGCGTGACGCCTCTACTCGACCATGCGGTGGTGGGGTTCTGGCTGCGCCCCACGCATCATCGAGGTCCGAAGTGTCGAACACCGGATGCAGACTGGATGGCGAGGTCGACGAGGGACGAGGGTTTTTGCTGGTTTTGCGGTCATCTTCGGACATCGGGACCTCCTCATTGGAGTGAAGTGCGGCTCCAGGATCCAGTGACGACGGGGTCCGTGCGATCCGCGGCGAAGACCTTGACGGCCTCTCGACCATCGTCGAGCGCATAGGAATCGGTGCGCACCTCTTCTCCCGGCCACACCGGGCTGCGGAACTGAACGTCCAGGCGCCTGAGCTGGCTTGGGTCTCCTCCGCATGCCCGGATGACGATGGCTCGTCCGAGGAAGCCGAAGGTACAGAGGCCGTGGAGGATCGAGCCTTGGGGAAAACCCATCGCGGCGGCGAACTCCGGATCGGCGTGGAGCGGATTATCGTCGCCGTTTAGGCGGTAGAGCAGCGCTTGCTCCTGACTGGTGGTTTCGGAGTGGCTCCAGGTTGGCGTCGCATCCTTCGGAAAGCTCAGCCGTTCCCCCTTTGGCGGCGGCTTGCCTCCAAACCCGCCCTGATTGAGACCCAGGAGGGTCCAAGTGGTCGTGAAGCAGCACTCTCCGTTCAGGTAGCTCTCAGTGGTGAACACCACCTGCGCGAACCGTTTCATGTCGAACACGCCGGTGATGGTTCCACGCGTCGTTAGCGTACCCGAGGGGGGAAGTGGACGGAGCAATTCGATGCACTGGCCGCCATGGACCATCTTGGTCACGTCAATTCCCGACATGGTCATGAGTTCGGCGACGGGCGCGTATGATGGAACGACTGCGAAGGTGGGGTACACCTTCGGCCCTCTTCCCTCATAAAGGAAATCGAGCTCTGCGCGTCGGGCACCAATGCCCAATGCATAGAGTGCTACGGTCTTCCAGTCGTAGTTGAAGGAGTGCTCGCGCGTCTGTTGGCCGACGGCCGTCAAGTTCAAACCCATGGATAGTCCTCGAGGGCGAAGCGATACTGGGGTCTCGGCGATGCGTCAACGTGTGTGGAAGAATCCGGGGATGCGGCCGGTCGGTGCGTCAGGCAAGGCCGACTCGTAGCTCTGTGCAGAAGATGCCCGATCTCGTGTCCACCCTGATCGAACGAGTCCTCGCGGCCAATGGGCGCGACCTCGAATGCTACGCGCTTGCGTGGGCGCGTGTCGTGCCGACGGTCTTGATTGTTCCAGTCTTTGGTCTGAGGGCTCTGGCCGTCCCGGTGCGTGTTGCTCTTGGTCTCGTGCTGGCCATCGCTGCCGCGCCAGCCGTACCCCCGCTCGAGGCCGCGATGCCTTTCGCTGTGGCGTTCGCGCGCGAGTTTGGCCGAGGGGCGCCTGTTGCCCTCGGCGCTGCCGCGCTCCTGTGGACTGCCAGCACGGCCGGCGCAATCGTTGATGATTGGCGTGGCGTCTCGCCACGACCGACCGTTAGCGTTTCCGGCGGCGGCGCAGGCGCCATGTCGGCGCTGCTTGGGGTGTTTGCGTCTGTCGTATTCCTCGAGTCCGGGGGGCCGGCGAGGATCGTGGGGGCCTTGTTTCTGCGCGATGTTGCGCTGACCGCTGGTGTCGTAGCGCGCGTCACGATGAACCTGGTCTCCGCGGTCGCGGTTGCCGTCTCCGTTGCTGCGCCCGTCGTCGTTGCTGCGTCGCTGCTTGAGCTGGTTGTGGCCTTTGGCGCCAGGGTGACCCATGCCATCGTCGTACCAGCAGCCTATGCTCCACTGCGGGCGCTCGTCCTGATGGTGCTCGTTGTGTGGCTCTTCCGGAGCATGCTCGCGGTGCTCGCTGTGCCCCTCACCGCGGCGCCTTGGTAGCAGCTGGAGGCATGCGTACACGGTTTCGAAATACCCCGTCATGGTGCCGCTTCGCGCGCCGAGCTGGCGCACCGATTGGGCGTCAGAGCGCGACCCGATAGGCGAGGGTCACTCCGAGGATGAACGCGCTCACGCGGCCGGTGAGAGAGGCCTCGTCGCCAAAGGCGCTCGTCGCTGGCTTTTTCGGCAGAAACCAAGCCGCGTAGCGGATCGAGCCACCGACGAACCAGTTGCGGTGCAAGGCATACGCGCCACCCGCCGCGAGCCCGACGCTGAGACCCTCGGTGCGCAGCGTGACGCCGCGGGGACCGACGAACGATGCATCGGGGACATCCTCGTTCGAGCGGAAGGTGTCGCTCACCAACACTAGCCCCGACGTGATGCCCACCCAGGCCTCGGTGGTCACGCCAGTCAACGGGTAGTATCGAGCGACTCCTTCCGTAGTGAGGTAGCCCCGCGTGTGATCCCGGTCGATCCAAGTCGCTGGTTCGTCGCCTTCTGAGGGATTCATCGACTGGGCTGGGGGGAGCTCGGAACGCGGGATCACGCCCAGCGTGATGCCCGCGCCAAACCCGAACTTCGGCTGCGGCCGCACCAGCTGCCACGCCTCCAACATCAGACTCTCGTCTCCGGTGACGCAGTTCAGGTTGCTGCACAGTGCGGCTCCCGGCAGCGAGAGCAGCCCGATTCCTGCCTCGACCATGGCGCTCGGTTTCGTGGGATCTGCGTTGAGATCCGTGCGCTTCGAAGGCCCCCACTCGGCGGATGCGGGCTGCTGCATGGCCACCCCGGAGGCAGCGACGATGCATGCACATAGACTTATCCTCCGGGTCAATCTCGTGCCCCCTGTTGGTCCTCGCCGGTATCAGCGGCGGTCTCGGTCTTGGAAGCGGGCGAGCTGGGACGGGTCTCTCGCCCGAGAACGCTTCCAGTCGGGGAAGGATCGAGCTCAACAGCCGCGCGATGCAGCTCCTCGGCGCGTTCGACTCCGGTCCCGCGAGCGTGGGCTGCCACGGCGGCCAGACGGTGTGCCATCCGCTGACGCAGTCGCTCGATACTTGGGTCGTTCGGCCACAGATCAATCGCCGCACGCGTCAGGTCGACGACATTATGGGCGGGAGGCGCGGTCCACAGCTCTTGAGCTGCGGCGTACTCAGCCTGACGGACGTAGTCCAGCGGCGTTGCGGGGTTCACGAATGCTCCAAGTTGGTAGGCCGCCCACGTCCCAACTGTGGCCATGGCAAGTCCGGTGGCCGCCCAGCGCAGGAGCCCGCGACTCATTCGGGGCGACCGAGCGTCGCAGAGCGGAGCCGTGTTCGTCGTTGTCATCCTGGTTCGCTGTTGGCTGAAGTCGTTGGGCGCTGCCCGAGCAGCTCGAGCGCTTTCGCCCCATAGTCATCGCGGTAACCGCAGGTTAGCAACCCCAGAGCACCGATCCGCTCCCGTTCCAGCTTTTGCCTGGCGGTGCCGCCCGCTCAGAGTACCCCAGCGACTCCGCCCGAATCGAAATCGGGCGAGGGAGCTCGCTGGACCGCACTGCGCAGTGTGGAGCGCCAGCAGCAACGATACGGGCCTCTACTGGCACCGTGACCGGGAGTTCCTGCGCCGGTCCGGGCCTTTGTCGCTCTTGGTGCGGCAGCGAGCCGGTTGAGCAATCGGGTGGGCTGGTTGGTTGTTTGGTTGGGAGCAAGCCGGCCGATGGATTCCTGCTCCGTGTCCTAGGCTTGTTCAGACAGATTTCGCCCTCCGGATTGGCAACCCGTCCAATCGCGGCGAAGCGACGCAAGCGGCCGTCCGCCAGCTGTCTTCCCGCCGCGGCGGCGAGGCATTGCCCGCATCCGGGCGCCCGAGTCAGGCGATAACTGGATGCCCCTATAAAAGAGGAACTCCCGGGCGAATCGGCCACGGCAAACGAGGCGCCACCTGCTAACTTCGGCGGCTCGAAGCCGTGCTGAGTCGATGGAAAATCAGTGGCGCTGGATGCCCTTGGAGGGCGGACGCGGTCACACCGGGTGAGAGTGCCCGACGCTTGGGATCTGGCCACGGCGCGTCGAAGAACGGTTCCTACAGGGGCAATCCGGGATGAAGCGGCGGGAGGATTCCTCCGACCGCGGCGTCGAGCAGTCAGCCGAGGCCCCGCGGGGCCCGGCCGCGGGGAGCGGTTCGCCTCCCCCGGCCGAGGTGGACTCCGGTGTCGGATACCGCGTCAGCCTGCCCGAGTTCGAGGGGCCGCTCGATCTGTTGCTTCATCTCATTCAGCAGCACGAGCTCGACATCCTCGACATCCCGATCGGATTCATTGCCGAGAAGTACGTTGAGTACATCAAGCTGATGGAGGAGCTCAACATCGACTTGGCAAGCGAGTACCTCGTCATGGCGGCGACGCTTGCGCACATCAAGTCGAAGATGCTTCTCCCGACGCCGCCGGCTGATCAGGACGACGCGCTCGAAGAGGAAGGCGATCCGCGAGCCGAGCTCATCCGACGCCTCCTCGAATACCAGAAGTATCGAAATGCCGCTGAGCAGCTCGCCGAGCGGAAGATTCTCGGGCGAGACGTCTTCGGGAGGCCGGTTGCGGGCGCAAGTGGAGAGGGTCCGGCACCGCTCGCGCCCGGCGAAGTCTTCAAGTTGTTTTCGGCGTTTCAGCGGGTTCTGGAACGTGCGAAGACCACTCTCGACCACGAGGTCGAGTTCGAGCGCTTCTCCATTTCGGATCGCATCAACCAGCTCGTGGATCTCCTTCGCGGCAAGAGAATGACCCCGTTCGACGCGCTGTTCGAGGGACAGTGCTCAAAGCCAGATCTCATCGTCACTTTTCTGGCAATTCTCGAGATGGCGAAGCTCAGACTCCTGCGCGTGTTCCAGGCACAACCACTGGATCCCATCCTTGTCGAGTTGGCGGACGACGACACGCGCGATGCGGCAGAGCAGAGCCTCGAGTCATCCGACCCACTCTCCATGGAAAACCTGGCGCCTGGGCACGCTCCTTCGGAGGCAGAGGAGACCGAGGTCGCGCAGGAGGGCCAGGGGGCAGCGGAGGCCGAAGGGGACGGCGCCGAACCGGATGCGGCGTTTGGGCACGCTCCTTCGGAGGCAGAGGAGACCGAGGTCGCGCAGGAGGGCCAGGGGGCAGCGGAGGCCGAAGGGGACGGCGCCGAACCGGATGCGGCGTTTGGGCACACGGATTCGGAGGTGGAAGACACCGGTGCCGTGCAGCTTGGCGAAGCGGCAGAGGAAGCCGAGGAAGACGGCGCTGCGAGCGCACGGCCGGTGTTGGCCGTGGATGATGCTGAGGGGGAGGAAGAGTGCGCGTCTGCCCAGGCGTTTGCCGGGGATGTCGGCGAATGCTTGTCCGCGTCGCAGGTGGAAGAGAGCGCGGGCCCGGACGAGGGTGAACCGTCGTTCCGGGTGGTACCGCCCCCCCATGCTGATGCAAGCGACCTTGTCGGTGGATCTCCCGAGGAACGGTGTGTTGGATGCGAAGACGCACGGCCCTCGGGGGTCAACCCGACGCTGGCGGACGAATCTCCGATCGAATCGGGGGAGTCACCGAGTCCGAATGCAACCGACTTGGGTGCGACCGATGCCATTGCACCAGAAGATGGGTACGCCGAATCAGCGAGCGACCCCCCGAAGGGCGCCTCCTTGCCGACGAACGATAGCGTTGACATGACGGGGGACGCGAACGCCTCCACCGATTCTACTGGGACGCCAGTGGGTATGGACCCGCCTGAAGGTGTGGCCTGCGAGGAGCCCACTTTGGTGCCAGACGATCACGAAAACGACGGGCACCGCGGTGCGCCGATCGAGTCGACCGAGACGTCGACGGAGTCCGAAGGATGAGCAAGACCAAGCAAACCAGGGGCAAGTCGCCCCAGAAGGGGCGGGAAAGTCAGCCCGCCGAGCGCCGCGCTCAGCGCGCCGAGCACTCTGCTCCGCAGAAGACGGCACGGCCGCACGAGCCTGCTGCGTCGCTGCGCGAGCGTGCGACGCCTTCCAGCAAGACCGCGGCCAAGACGAAGTCTTCAGCCACCCCGACGTCGGGAGCGAAGGGCAAGGCTTCCAAGGCGGCGCAGCCCGATCACGGCGGAAAGCCCTCGCCCAGCAGAGGGCGCGCTACGACTCCAAACCCTCGAGAATCCGGCGCGGAGCGACCTCGCGAAGATGGCGAGGTCCGCGCGGAAGCTGCCAAGAGTCTGCGTGACGCGCGTAAGACCAAACCCAAGTCGGGGGCGAGCGAGTCGGGCAAGGGGGGGCCGCGGCCTTCTCCGGCGAAGGCGCGACAAGCGAGGGGCACCGGGGCCGAGGCACCGGTTGAACCCACTGGTGGCGTGGCGGCCGAGCAGAGCTCAAACGACGCCAGGCGCTCGGCGCGCAAGGGCAAGTCGCCCCGTGGAGCATCGACCGTGAAGCCCGGGCGCGGTCAAGGGACGCAGCAGGCTGAAGCTCCATCGAAACCCACGAACAAGGCGAGGTCCGGGGCGTCGGCAGCACGGAAGCAGAAGAGCGGCGACAGCGAAGGGGCGCGCGCAGGCGGACCACGCCGGAGCGCGCGCGGCAAGGCAGTTCCGGGGAGTCCTGGAGATGACGAGGGAACAGGCGTCAAGGCGCGTCGCCGGCGGGTGGCGGCAAAGGGCACAGAGCTGCTGGTAGCTGGAGACGAGGAATCCGTCGACCTTTCTGGGTTGCTGGCGGCTTCTGCCGAAGCTGAGGGTACTCTCGATGCCGAGGCCGTGAATCGGGAGCTCCCTGCAAGCGAGCCACCGGCATCTGCTGACGGCGATGGAGCCGACGAGTCGGGAGCCGGTTCGGAAGCGTTCTTCGCGGACAACGACGCCTCGGCTGGCGAATTGCCCGCCTCTCAGGGTTGGCGCGCCGACGAAGAGCCGGAGGCTGGCGTCGCCGAACGAGGTGGTACGAGCGGCGATGAGCGGAGCTCGAGCTGCGCCTCTGTGAGCGAGGAAGGCGAAGGCGTGCCGTCCGGCATCCCTGACTCGTCCTGGGGTGAGCTCGGCGAGGAACCCTCGTTCCAGCTGACCGTAGAGAACGACGAGCCCGGGACCGGCATTGATGAGTCTGCGATCGCGGATACCGAGGGGTTTCTCAAGGGGCTGGTAGAGGCCATTCTCTTTGTCAGTGACAAGCCTCTCAACGTAAAGGAGATCGCAAAGGCATGCCGCCTGGACCGCAAGCGGACCGAGGAGTTGCTGGCGCTGCTTGCGCGCGACACCGTGGGGCGAGGGATTCGTCTTGAGGAGGTGGGCGGCGGTTTTGCGCTGCGTTCTGCCGCCCTCTACGCCGAATACGTGCGAACATTCCTCGAACTCCGACCGGTGCGTCTCTCACGCGCTCAGCTCGAGACGCTCGCTATCGTGGCATACCGACAGCCTATTACGCGACCGGAAGTCGACGACGTGCGAGGGGTTGACTGCGGAGCGGTGCTCAAGGGGTTGTTGGATCGGGACCTGATCCGGATCCTCGGTAAGAAGGACGAGCCCGGTCGACCCATGCTCTACGGCACGACCCAGGCGTTTCTCGAACTTTTTGGTCTGGGATCGCTCTCCGAACTTCCGACGCTGAAGGAGTTCACCGAGCTCAGCGAGGATTCTCGCGAGCACTTCGAGCAAGCGCTGGGTGAAGAGGCTCCACACGGTCCGCTGAAGGCACCCGAGGGCGCCGATACCGAGGGCGAGGGCGGCGAGCGCCTGTCCGATTCAATCGGAGCCGTTTCCGAAGATGGGCACGACGTGACCAGCTCCGCTCCGTCGACGTCCCCTGACGGGCGAAGCGATGGCGAGGAGACCGGAGAGGCGGAGCTGGTTGACGCTGCCGCATCTGACGTGGATCCCCTCGAGCAAACGGCGATTGCCCGCGAAGGCGAGGACGAGGAGCAGCCCGTGACCGAGACCGGGACTGGCTCACTGATGATGGCTGACGGGCAAATCGAGGACGGGGGGGGCGAGTCGTCTGAGGCCTCAAGTCGGGACGACGCGGATGACGACGACGCGGATGACGACGACGCGGATGACGACGACGCGGATGACGACGACG
>CAYRKE010000007.1:39788-42742 GCA_964424695.1 uncultured Polyangiaceae bacterium | reverse complement strand
GACGACGACGCGGATGACGACGACGCGGATGACGACGACGCGGATGACGACGACGCGGATGACGACGACGACGACGACGACGACTGACGCGAAGCCGGGCTGGCCGACCTTGGCAGTCCGTGGCGGATGGTGTCCCCCTTTTCTCCAGGATGGCAGGCCACCGGGATATCGTGTCTTCCGCGATGCTTCAGCCCACGCGGGGCATGTCAGCGTGAGGAATCGGAAGAGCCGAGCTCACAGCCGACATCAGAGCTTGGGAAGATAGTAGTCAAGCTAGTGGCGGGAGTTCCTTGCGTGCATCGTTCCAACGAGTGCCTGTGGGGCGAACCGTTGGCCGCTCAACCGAGGTATCCGTGGGCACCACGTCCACAGCGTGAAGCTCCCGGGGCCGCGTTCACGCGCGCAATCTTCGGCAGCGCGCGCGGATCGCCGCGTCACGTTTGAGCACCGCGTTGGGATCTGCCGACCGGGGCACCCGGTCTCAGGGAAGTTGTCGCTCCTGCGGAGACAAGGTGGATCGGCCGCGATGGCCGCAGGGATCGACGATCGCGCTCGGCCGCTCAGCGCTCGGTCTTCTCGACCGAAGTCAGGGGCCGGTCCATGAGTTTGACGACCCGAGCGAAGAAGTCTGGGTCCTCGAGCAACTTACGGACGATGCTCCAGAGTCTCGGATCCTCGAGCATCGCGGTGCCCGCGGGCAGTGGGGTCTCGCCCGATGGGTTGAGTGCGGCCCCCGGGCCTTTCTGGCGAAGGGATTCGAGCATCGCGGTCATCCTCTTGGTTGGAAAACGCTCGCCCCTCTCCCACGCCGCCACGAGGTTCGGTTCCACACCCAGCGTGGCGGCGAGCTCGCGCCGAGTGCAGGAGAGTTCGCGTCGGAGTGAAGCGATACGCTCTTTGTCCACGCCATCGACTTAGCACGCAACTCCCTGCGCGGCCTACCGACACAGGGGAATGCGAGTCATTCCCTGTGTTGCCCTTGCCGGCGCAGCGGCCTGTGGCGAGCCTATGGCCCCACCGGACGCTGCTGCCACCGCGGGCGGTTTCGAGGTCCGCTTTGACCCTCCATCCTCAGTGAGCGCCGTTTCGCCGGTAGTTCGGTTGGTGGTTGACCCGCCGCCGGACGAGCCAGACTCTGTCGTGCTGTTTGAGGGGCGACTGAGCGCCTATCACCTGGGGCGCGTGGCGTCTGGGGAGCTTCCAAACACCCTCATCGAGCGACAGATCTTGGTCCAGACGTGGCGTGCAGATGGGGCGCTCGTCGTGGCTCCAGAGCGGATTCTCAGAAGCGGGGAGGTGCATTCTCTGGCTTGCGCTGGGGGCTCACTCATCGAGTTCACGGTTGGCGACAATGGGGACTTCCCCCCACCGCTTCAGCGGATCTGGCCACCCGCCACCGCAACGGGCGAGCCGAGGGCGGTATACTGTGGCGACGCCGATGTCGGAGAGTTCGAGTCGGAGGCACTGCTCCAGCCGGGGAACGTGCGAGCGCGCATCGTCCCCGGAGTGGCGACGGGAATTCGCGAGAACGAGTGCCTTACCATCGAGACCATGGATCCCCAAACGGTTGACACGGTGCTCCTCCCGCCGCCAACCCTTGGTGGGCAATTGCTCGATCCCGCTCCTTTACGCATCGCCCGAGTGTCGCCATCTGAGGAGCCCGGCTGCAGCTCGGAGGAATCGGTCTTCGGTCCTGGCTGTGTGCGCATCGAGGACGATCGTCTCGAGATCGCGCCGACTGCGACTGCACGGTTGTGGGCCATGCTCACCGACCGTGTGGCGTTTGCCGAGCCCGTGGCGGACGCGCCAGCGGTGATCAAGGGGCTGAAGCCAGGGGCGCAGAATCAACTAGAACTTACAGTGCTCGATGATGCCGCGCATCGCTGGACGGGCAAGCTGACTTTCACCACTCTGCCCCCGAGGAGTCACATCGTCATCAACGAGGTGCTTGCCAACCCAGTCGGAGCCGAACCCGCCCAGGAATGGGTCGAACTCGTGAACGATGGGGATGACGCCGTGGAGCTCGAAGGCTGGACGATTGAGGACACTGGTGCCCCTAGCTCTCTCTCCAGCGCCTCACTGGCGCCAGGCGAGTATGCGTTGATCGTCCCCGAGGGCTACGAGGAGTCTTCGGCGTTCGATATCTCTCCGGTCGCCGGAACGTTGATGTTGCGCCTCGAATCGCTGGGCAATGGGGGGATCCGGAATACCGGGGAGCCCTTGGTGCTTCGGGACGCCACGGGAGCGGTCCGTTCGGCGTTTCCCGGCCTGGGAGGTGCCCCTGAAGGGTTCAGCACAGCTCGGAGGAAGCCGTGGGCGCCGGACGTGCCCGAGTCGTTCGCCGTGCACGCAGAGCCCGGAGCGTCCCCGGGGGCGCCGAACGTCGTCGAGTAGCACTACTGCCGGGCGCTTGTCTGAGAGGACGCCCTCCGATCTCGGCTTCAGTCTTCGTTTCGCTGCGCTTCCGGTGCTCACGTAACGTACGCTCCGCTCCGGTGCACTCGCGCACTGCGTGCGCGCCGCAACCTTGGGCTGCGGAGGTAGCCCTCCGTGGACTCCGTCCGGCAAGCTGGACTCCGTCCAGTCCGGGTCTCGCGCAACTTCGCCAGAAACCGAGCTTGACGGGCGGGCTGCCTGAGAGTCTTCGGCTGTAGGAGTCGTCCTCCTGTGCGGGGGTCTTGGGCTACGGGGACTCGCGCCGATCGACTCGCCTTCCAGATTGTGTGCGCCCAGTTCCTCGTCATTCTCAAAGGGGAACCCCAGACTCTGAGACTCTGAGTCCGCGTTGCTCATGCGTGCCGGAGCGGACGAGGTCGACGCACGCCGGAGTCGACCAAGGACCAAGCCCCGAGCGTGGCGAGGAACGAGCGGAGGGTGCGGTGAGCGTCTCTGCCAACTCCTATTCACGTGAAAACCTGGCCCAGGGAATCTGGCATACAAAACGCCAGCGAGAC
>CAYRKE010000007.1:0-39688 GCA_964424695.1 uncultured Polyangiaceae bacterium | reverse complement strand
AGACAAGCCCAGCGAGACAAGCCCAGCGAGACAAGCCCAGCGAGACAAGCCCAGCAGGGTGACGCTGTTGAGCATCGTCTGCTTGGGGGTGATTCGAAAGAGCTTCCGTTGGGGTCTCTATGGCCCTAAAGTGACTCTCGAGTTTGGCGCAGAGTTTCAGGTGCGCTGAGCCGTGTGGCGTCTTCTGGTAGTCCGTAGTCGCACCAGGAGCATGCCGGTTGGATTGAGTAGCGAGAGCGTCCAGTTTGATGCGGCAGCGTCCGTAGCGCGCCCAGGAGTTGACTGATGCAGGAACCCGCGAGACCCGAGATGGATATCACCTATGACGCTATCGTCGTTCTTCTGAGGCTGACCGAGAACACGACATTCCCATTCTGCATTGGGCTCATCGACGAGGCAGAGTGGGTGGCGTCCCGCACGGCCAGGGGGCACTTTGCCATGAGTCCCGAGTCGAACGCCGACCATCATGAGCTCGTACGATGTTCTGCCGACGAGGTGCGGGGTGTCTTTCGGCAGGTCGTGAGGATCGCCACGGCACCCATGTTCAACTCCCGCTGTCGGAATAGGGGTGACGAAACCCCGGCCATCTCGCCAGCTGCCACGCGGTTCGTCATCTATCTCGGCAAGGACGTGGAGGTTCGAACCGATCCCGGGCCGGAGGAACCGACTGCACCGGGGGTGCCTCGCGCGCTCAGCGGGATGCGCCCTAAAGCCCCTTCGGCCAAGTTGGCCTAGTTCGCCTCCCCGGACGGGACCGGGCCCCAGTCGACTACAGTCGCCTCCTGGATCATGCCCAGGAAGTAGTTGATCGGGAGTCCCGGGGATTCCTGCGTAGCTACTTGGGGATTGGCGCCCACGAGCGCGTGCACCGGGCTCAATCGCACGGCGTCGGTGTAGGCATCTCCCTCGTCGATGCCCTGTCCGTTGATCCACAGCTTCAAGGTGCCCTCGGCATACGCCCCGACCACGTGATAGCTATCAGTCCCGTTCAAGGCTCCGATCGGCGAATCGACCACGCCGGCTTGCCCGCTGCCGACGTAGACGGTGTGTTCTCGGCAGCGGTAGTCTCCCGACACGTGCGCGCAGAAGCGAAGGACGGTGCCGCTCGTACGGCCTACCAGCTCTAGCGAGAAACCAGCGGCTTCCGCGTTGGAGACGATCGTCATGAGCTCCCCTTCTGCGAGCGCCAAGTTGTCGAAGTTGAGGGCCGCGCTCACCCAGTATCCCCCGCGGGTCGCGGTGGTAACGCCCAAGTCGAGGACTCTCGCGGGGTCCGTGGCCTCGGTGAATCTGAAGTAGCAGCCATATTGGTCCCCTCCCGCGGGAGCGTCTCGCATCGGTGGGCTTCCCACGGCATCCGCCGTCGGGGTCACGTCCAGTGGTATGGTCTCCGAGGTGAGTGCCCCATCATTATGGGGGTCATTGCGGAAGACCTCGACGGTCTCATCTGCCGGGGACTCGCACAGTCTGGCATCGACCCTGGCGAGCAGGTTTCGTGCTACTAAGGCGTCGCGGGCTAGATCGACGCGGTACTCGGTGCTGAGTGCATCCGCTTCCTCGCGTAGGCGGGTAATGTGGGCTGCCCCGTCCACAGCCGGTATGGTTCGCAGCCCAACGCCCAGCCCCAAAGACCTGGAGAATCCAACGAGGGCCAGGAGATTCGGGGTAGTATGGTCGAACTCCACCCAATCCAGTCCGTTGCCCAGGACGTCGTCACGCACGGCGTTCTGCATGTCGCCCACGGCAGCGTACGTCGTTCTCTCGTACACGACGCCGAGGCGCACGTAGGTCGAGATGAAGGGATACGCCGGCAGAGCATCCGCCACCGCGAGCAAGTAGGGAAGTCGCGACTCGGAAGCGCGCACGTGAAGCGGTCGCCCATTTTGCACCAGAGCTCGGTGAACGTCGAAGAAACCCAGTAGGTGTGCAGCAAACTCCGTCGGGTCGGCATCTGCCTCCGTGATTTCGACGGAGAGTGCCGCATCGCTCGTGGTGAGCGAGTCACTGTGCCCGATTCCGTCGAGGCTTGCCCGATCTGAACAATCGTCGACATCCTCGCGCGACACGCACAGTTCGCTGTCGGACCAACAGGCATCGAGTTCGATCAAATCCGCACCACGAGACAGAGCGAGGTCGACCTTGCTGCGGGCTTCCTCATCAGTGAGGATGGCGCCGTCGACTGCGCGATAGCAGTCATTGCAGCTGACGGCGACCTCTCGTCCCATGGGTGACTCGGGGAGCCCGCGCGCGAGACCAAGCCATGGCCCGGAATTCCGCCCCGGGTACTCGACTCGAGTCTCGAAACCCGTTGGCAGCGAGCACGCATCGGAGCAAGCCCGCACTCGTACCGTATGGAGACCGACGTCGACCGTCGCCGAGTATCTGAGCGCTTCCGCGACGTCGTGCCATGCGGCGCCATCGAGGCTGACTTCGTAGTGCGTAGCGCCCGCAACCGAGTCCCATACCCAGAGAAGGTCCGGGTGTCCCGCTGAGGACTCACCGTCTATGGTGGGTGCCCCGGGCGCTGACGGATCGGCAACGCACGTCGAGGTCTGACAGAGATACCCATCGTCGCGACACTGCTCGCAGATCCCGGAAGCGCCTCCTGCTCCGCTCGCTCCTGCTCGACTGTTCCCGTCGCGCTCGGGCACCCCGGCGGCTCCGCTGCCGCTTTCTCCGGTAGGCGGGGCGCCACTCGCTCCACTGCCGCCCGCGTGCTCTGAGGGCTCGCCTGCTGCTCCGGAGTCCCCGGGGCTGGCGCCTCCGGATGGCATCGCGCCGCGTCCTGCGACCTGCATGCCACTGTTCTCTCCGGAGGAACCGCCACCAGCGGGGGGCGCTCCAGAGCTGCTTCCAGCGGTGTCTCGATTGGCTTCGCCAGCGCCGCTCGTGGCAGCAGTACCGGCTGCGCCACTTGCCGAATCGGGGTCATCGCTGACGGCTCCCGCTCCGCCGCCTCCATCTCCCGCGGACCGGGAAGCATCAGAGCGCCCGGCACTCCCGGAGTCGCTGCCAGCGGAACCGTTCGCGGGCCGCCCTGTTCCAGCGCCCGCACCAGCGTCCGTGCCGCTGGCGGCTTTGAATTCGCTGCCGCACGCCGCCAGCATCGCTGAAGACAGCACGAAGTGCGTTGCCAACGTAAAGCTAGCCCTGCCCACTCTCATGATGGGGTCGACCTAGCTCACGACTGGGAGAACGGCAACGCTATGGACAACCCTGCCACACACGAGATCGCGTGCTGCGGCGTTCTCAGTGAGTCTGTTTGTGTCTCAGATACAGCTGCTTGCGTTGGGGTGGCGCGAAAAGCCTGGTGGACAACGCCGTGATCCCAAGGCGGGGGGGACGATTGGTCCATTCAGTCCATCGCACCACGTCCTTCCGGCGGAGAGGCGAACACCCTCCATTGCTCCCGGACGTGACCTTGGCGACTCTGCGCGCCGCTCGGGTAACAAGCCATCGTGGACCCGCACGCCACGAGCACCTGACCAGCTCGGCGCGCTGTCACGTCCTCTTCGAACGTTCCTCCCCTGAGCCCTGGAGCGGAGTTGAAGGGGGGACAATCGCAGTATCGCGGCATTGCGGGTGCTCGATTAGGGCGGGCGCAGGATGGCGAGTTGAGTTGCGTAGACCTGCTTGGCGAAGGATGGGGCTTGCCGTGGGCCTGGCAAGCGCCGCCCTACTGACCAGAGATCGTCATCGATTCAATCGCGAAGGTCGGCGACGCAGTTGAGGTCTTCTCGTCTAGATCGTTGGCGATTGCGACGATGCCCTTGAGCATGGTGTCGAGGTTCGCAGAGACCGTTACCTCGCTGACGGGGAAGGCGACCTGCCCATCTTGCACCCAGAACCCAGATGCTCCCCGCGAAAAGTCGCCGGTGACGGGGTTGAAGCCGAAGCCCATCATGTCGGTCACGCAGAGCCCGGAGCCGACCTCGCGGAGGAGTTCCTCGCGACTGGCCTTACCCGGTTGAAGATGGAAATTGCTCGTTGTCGCGCTGAGGGTTCCGCCACTTCGGGAGGAGCTGCCAGTTGGGCGAAGCCCCAGTTTGCGTGCGCTGTAGGTGTCCAGGAGATAGGTCTGGAGGACCCCCTGCTCCACGACGATGCGTCGCTTGGTGGCGCGACCCTCACCGTCGAAGGCGCGAGACCCTGGCGCCCGCGGACGCAGGGGATCGTCGATCAGGGTCACCAGCGGAGAGGCGACCGGTGTGCCCACGCGGTCGAGCAGGTAGCTCGCGCGTCGCCACAACGAACCACCGAGGCAGCACCCGGCGAAACTCTGGACGATGCTTCGCGCCACTTCCCGGTCGAAGATCACAGGGGCCGTCCGGGTCTCGACCTTGCGGGGCCCAAGCTTGGCGAGGGCGCGGCGAGCCGCTTCGGTCCCCACCTCCTCGGGCGATTCGAGTTGGGCGACATGCCGCTGCCCCGACCAGTAGTGGCCGCGCCGTTTCTTGTTGTCGGTGTCCTCGACCACTGGTGATACGACGAGCGAAGCGAAGGTGCCGCGCTTGACGCCCACAAACCCTGAGGAGAGAACCAGTGCCGACGTCGTGGCGTTGCGCGAGAAAGTGGCTCCTTCGCTCAGACGGATTCTGTCGTCGAAGGCGAACGCTGCCTTCTCGCCGCGCATTGCCAGGTCGATGGCCCGCTCGGCGTCGATCGTTGCGACCTCCGGGTCGAAAAGATCCAGATCCGGGAACGGGGCAACGGCGAGTTCGGTCTGATCCGGCGGCATCGCCAAGGGGTCGGGCTCGCTCAGGGTGACCAGCATGATGGCGTCACGCACGCAGTGCTCGATTCCAGATTCGGACAGATCCGTCGTCGAGGTCACCGCCACACGTTCGTTCTGGATCACCCGGAGGGTGAGCCCCTTGGTACCTGCCTCCTCCACTAGCTCGGGTGCTCCCATGCGGACTCGCACCGAGAGCTCCCACCCGGAGTGGGCAGAGACCTCGGCGACGTCGGCTCCGGCGCGGCGCGCCCGATCGACGACGCGCGAGCCGAGGTCAAGGAGGGCTTGGCTTTCCGCTGGGTCGTTCATAGCCGAGTCAACCTGTCGTGCCGTGCCCGTCGAGTCAACGTTGCCGAGAAGGATCGCCGCTTCGCGCGAGGGCTCGAAGGGTCCACAACGCCGAGCTGATGAGGACGATCAGGGACCACAGCACCGAATACCCAAGCCAGCTGCCTGCGAGTGACCGAGTGCCAAATGCCCCATGGAACTGGGCATAGCTCGCATACACGGACCAGCGTTGGGTGAGTGCGGCAAGCAGAAGGGCCGAGGCCAGCGCTGGTACGAGAACCAGCCGAACGACCGGGCGTAGCTGGCGCGACCCTGAGGCACGCGCGGCTGCGAGATAGCCGGCTGGAACGCTGAGTGCTGCCGCCAGAGCAGCGCCAAGGTCCAGCGCTCGGCTCAGGCGCCCTGGGGCCACCAAGTACGCCCATGACCACCCCGGCGCGATGATAAGGAACTGGGCAACGCAGGGTGCCACGATGCCCATTCCAAACGCGGCAGCGACGAGCAGGCCGCGGGTCCCAACGGCGCCGCTGGCACAACGTGCGAGCTCGTTCGCCGACGCCCATGCGAAGCAGATTCCCAACAGGACTCCAATCAACGGGGCGATTGGCGCTGGCACGAGGCGAAGCAAACCACGCTCCGTCGCAGCACGCAAAGGCATAAACATGGCCGCTCGGCTTTCGGGGCTCGGTCCCACGGGGGCCAGGGGGCTGCCCCCGGAGCCATAATCGGTTCACGGGCAGGTGTACCCAAGCGCTTCCACCTCGGAACGACCAGAGCCCCGACCCATGAGCACAACCCGCAATTGCCGAGTTCAGGCGCCACAGCAGCCATGGTTGGGATCGTTTCGCCAGGTCCGGCGCCGGTGGTGACTGGACCGGTCCCCCTCTCGAGGCGTCGGCGCGGTGGCGCGACTCGTTGCGGTCGACGGCGCCGAGATGGTGCGTTACATGGCTGGGAGCCATGGATCCCGACCGGTTGAAGGAACTGATGCGTCACGTCCAGCGGGGCGAGCTCGGCGTCGATGAGGCTGTCGACGCTCTCAGATACTTGCCGTTCTCCGAACTTGGCTACGCCACGGTAGACCATCACCGCGCCCTCCGGCTCGGCGTCCCCGAAGTCGTGTTCGGTCAGAACAAGACGGCGGATCAGATTGTTGGGATCGCAGGGAGTCTCATCGCATCGGGACAGCGAGTGTTGATTACCAGGCTCGACGCGGACAAGGCGAGTCTCGTGCTCCGATCCTTGCCCGAACTTCGGTACAGCGCTGCCGCGCGTACTGCCACCCATTCGGCGGGGGAGGTGCCAGCGAGTACGACGGACACCGTGGCCGTCGTCTGCGCCGGGACCAGCGATATCGGGGTTGCCGAGGAGGCCATCGAGACCCTTGGTATTCTTGGGATTCCCGTGGCGCGGGTGTTCGATGTCGGCGTGGCGGGGATTCATCGTCTCTTCGGCAAGATGGAGATTCTCGACCGCGCCGCGGTGTTGATCGTCATTGCCGGCATGGAAGGCGCCCTACCGAGCGTGGTGGGGGGCCTCAGCCGCAGACCGATCATCGCAGTCCCAACGTCGGTGGGTTACGGAGCGGCGCTCGGGGGCTTCACTGCTCTCCTTGGCATGTTAACGGGATGCGCCTCCGGGGTTACGGTGGTGAATATCGACAACGGGTTCGGCGCGGCCATGGCTGCGGCGCGCATCGTGCGCTTTCGCCAGGAATCAGGGGGCGGCCAGTGACAGGTCACGATCACGATCATCCTGAGCATCAAGGTCAAGAACATCAGGAGCATCCTGGCCATCATGGCCACGAACACCACGGGCATCACGGTCACGAACACCACGCGCACGGGCATCACAGTCGCGAACACCACTCCCGCGAGGGTAGCGCGGACCCGCATGACGGACACCAGTGCCATGGGAACGCCGGTGCTGCTTCGGCATCTGGCGCGCAGAGCGGAAGCGGGCGAACGCCGCCGCAGCGGCGGGAGGAGTCGCCGCTTGAGCGTGGTGCGGGTGTTGGGAAGGTACTGTTCTTCGACGCTTTTAGCGGGATTTCCGGGGACATGACTCTGGCGGCGCTGTTGGACCTGGGCGTTCCGCGAGAGGTTTTCGACGATGCGATAGCGGCGCTCTCTCTGCCAGGCGTTGGCTTGGCGGTTCGAGCCGTCCACGCCGGAGCCATCGTTGCGACTCGCGTCGACGTTACGGTCACCACCGACCAGCCCGCGCGCCCCTACGCGGTGATCCGAAGCTTGATCGAGAATTCCTCGCTGTCCCCCGCGGACCGGCAGCTGGCGCTCGCGATGTTTCTGCGTCTCGGTGAGGCTGAGTCCAAGATCCATGGGGTGGATCTCGATCACGTTCACTTCCACGAAGTTGGCGGGGTGGACAGCATCATCGACATCGTTTGTGCTGCGACGGGGCTGGGCTACCTCGGCGCGCGGGTGGTGGCTTCGCCCTTGCCCATGGGGAGCGGATTCGTGAATACAGCGCACGGATCGATTCCCTTGCCGGCTCCCGCAACCCTCGAGTGCTTGCGGGGCATTCCCACGGTTCCGGCGAAGATCGCAGGGGAGCTCGTGACTCCGACTGGTGCCACGATCGTCGCGGCGGTCGCGACGGAGTTCGCTTCCTGGCCGTCGATCACGCCGCTGCGAGTCGGGTGGGGGGCCGGAACCAAGCAGTGGCCTGACCGCCCCAATGCGCTGCGGGTGGTCCTGGGCGAGCCTGCGGGTGAGGAGCGGAGCCCCGAGCAGTACGAGGTCCTCGAGACCAATGTGGACGACATGACCGGCGAGCTTGCCGCTTTCGCTCTCTCCGCCCTGCGTGGAGCGGGGGCTGTCGATTCTTGGGCTACGCCCCTGACCATGAAGAAGGGCCGGCCAGGTTTCATGTTGTCTGCTGTGGTGCCTCGCGACGCCGCGGACTCGGTGCTGAGGGTCATGCTCGCAGAGACGACCTCAATCGGGGTTCGTCGCAGCGTGGTTTGTCGCTGCGAGCGGCCGCGACGCGTGGTCGTGGCGCCGACGCGCTTCGGCGAGATACCCGTGAAAGTCAGCGAAGGCGACTGGGGGCCGCCACAGGTCAAACCCGAGTTCGACGTCGCCGCCACTTGCGCACAGTTGCACGGGGTTCCAGTTCGCGTGGTTCTCGACGATGCTCGCCGCGTTGCGCTCGGTCTGCTCGAGGCAGAGGCTCTTTCCAAGCCGAGGTGAATTCGGTCTGGCCGGCGTGGCCAACCGCTCACTCCGAGTTGACCACGCCGATCGATGGCATGCGTTCACGGCCCCAGAATACCCGCTTGCGCAAGCCGCCTCGCCCACGAGGCGCACCGAGAACCGGAGCGGAGCGTACGTGGGTACGTGAGCACCGAACCACAGGCGCAACCCCCCAGGCTCCCCCTACTCGGGCTGCTGCCCGAGTGGGATCCCGAGCCTGAGGCCCCCCGTGTGCGAGGTGGATCGCGGAGCGGGCTAGCAGGTTGGAAGGCGTGAACGGATACGATCGATGGCCTGCCGGGAATCGAACCCGCAGCTCCGTATTCCCACTGCACTGCATCGGGCTTCGGCGCAGCCCGTGCAGCGGGCTACCCGCGTTCGATGGGGAAGCCCCCTGCCTCCCAATCGAGTAGGCCGCCCTCCAGGAAGGCGACGGGAACCCCTTGTGCGCCAAGTCGTTCCGCGAGCTCCTGACACTGAGCGCCGGTGCGGCAGTACAGGACGGGAGGGCCGGGGAGCATGTGGAGCTCGGCTAGGCGCTGCTCGATTGTCTCAATCGGGAAACTCCTGGCTCGCGGCAAGTGGGTTCTGGAGAAGCTCGCAGCATCCCGCACGTCCACGGCGGTAACGCGACCCTGCTTGATGAGTTGGGCCAGCTCTGCCGGTTTCAGCGCACCAGCTGGCCTCGGCAGCACGGGCTCCAGCATCGCCCGCAGCTCCGCCAGGCGCATCGCGCCGGCGCGCGCCGCAATCGGCTGACGCTGGTGGAAGACCACGAACGCGGGGACGGAGCGAATGCCGAACTCTCTGGCGAGGACTGGGCAGCGGTCCACGTCGACCGTGACCACTTTGGCCTTTCCTTCGAGCTCCCGAGCGAGCGCTTCGAGCTCTGGTGCGACCGTCTTGCACGGACCACACCATTGCGCCCCGAACTCAATGAGCACGGGCAGCTCGCTGTCGAATACCTCGGCCTCGAAGGTTTGCTCGGTGACCTGCTTGACTGCCATGACTCTGCCTATCTAGCCGTTTGGAGAAGGGCTGCAATCACTCGCACCAGGAATGTCTGGAGGCCTACCTCAGCACGAAGAAGCCGGTTGCAGCCACGAGGAGCATGGCGCCGAGCACCATCAGCCCGACCAGGGCCGGGGGCAGGCCGTGCGTGGGGATTTCCACCGGGTCATCGTCGCTCGAGTACACGTCCGGTTGGCTCTTCGCCCGTTCGGTGCTCCCAGCGGACGGCGACGCAGCTTCTTCGGGTAGGCTGGCCGCGGGAATCCCCAGGATCGTGTCCGGAACCCGGAGGTGCTGATGCTGCTCACCCGATGAGACCGCCCGGGGCGGCACGGCGCCGACGCCATCTCGCGGCGGAGGGGTCGAAGGCCGGGTGCTCTCGGGTTGGTCGGGGAGGGTATACTTGCGGTAGGCGAGGGAGCGGTCATTGGGATCCGCGTCCCGGAGGCCGTCGCCGTCAAAGCGAGCCACGATGACCGTGATGTTGTCGTGCCCACCGGCTAGGTTGGCTCGATCGGTCAGCACCCTGCAGGCTTCGATCGGATCAGGATTGGTGAGCAGGGCTTCTCGTATCTCGTCGCTCCGCACCATTCCCGAGAGACCATCGGAACAGAGTAGCAGAACGTCGTTCTTTCTCAGGTCTGCGAATGTCAGATCCACCTGGACTGTCTCTGCGGTCCCCAGCGCCTGCAGAATGATGTTGTTGTGCTCGAAGTTCTCAGCTTCTTCTTCGGTGAGCTGCCCAGCCTCGATCAGCTGGTTCACGAGGGACTGATCACGAGTGATCTGCTGGAGGGAGCCGTTTCGGAAGAGATATGCCCGACTGTCCCCAACCTGGGCAACGAAGAGTCGATCATCGAGCAACGCTGCGACGGTGGCCGTGGTGCCCATACCCCGCCGGCTGCGATCGCTGCGCGCTTCCCCGAAAATCCGAACTCCAGCGTGTTCGACCGCCCGCACTAGACGCCACGCGAGCTCGTCGCGGCTGCCCGGAGGCGGACCGGCCAGGAGCTGTTCGTAGATGATGTCGACAGCTAGCTGACTGGCGACCTCGCCAGCAGCTGCTCCTCCCATTCCGTCGCAGACTCCCAAGACCGTGCCGCGCTCACCCACCAACTGGAGGCGATCGGCCTCCCGCAGGCTGCGACACCCGCGTGTGAGATCGGCGACGAGGAAGTTGTCCTCATTGTGCTCGCGAACTTGTCCGACATCGGTGCGTCCGAACACGTTCAGCGCAATGGCGCCCTTGGGTTCGGGAAGTCCGGTCGCCGATGAGGGATCCGTCATGCTTGGCTCAGCTCGGTCCATGCGAGGTCAAATCGGAACAGGTGCTGCCCGATTCTCAGGAAGTCACCATCGCTTAGCGCGGATTCCTGGCGCAGGGCAATGTAGCTTCCATTCGATGAGTCGAGGTCTCGGAGCGTGAACGAACCGCTCTCCGGGTCACGGACCAGTACGGCGTGCGTGCGACTCATGAAGGGATCTGTGGTGAAGACGATGTCGCCGGACTCTCGGCCAATGACCGTCTCGTTCGTCGTCAGGATGTATACGTTGCGTGTGGTTCCTTCCACAGTCATCTGGCTGAGCCGCGCCAGCCTCGGAAGCAGCGGTGAACCAAACACGTTGACTCCGTTCTCGACCGCCACCCCATGGCCTGCTGGTGAATCGGGCACGGCCTCGAATCTTAGCACCTGCAGCCCTATCAGAATCAAGTCACCGTGCGTCAGGACTTGGGGATGTCTGGCACGGATGTAGATGCCGTTTAGCGAATCCAGATCACGGATGAGTGTTCGGCCGTCGCGCCGGACAATCCTTGCGTGTCGGGGCGATACGTAGGGATCACCGGGTAGGCGTATGTCACCTTCGGTACGACCGATATCGACCTGACTCAGCTCGAGGGGGTACCGATTTCCTGGGGAGCCATCCTGAGCGATGACGACGAGGCTTGCCGCTGCCTGCCTCGAGACGGGCATGTCGAGGGGCCCGGGCTGGGCTGACCTTGGCTGCGACGACGGCGTGCTCGCGACGAGGGGGATCGGCGCGGTTTCCAGCCCGGTCTCGACGGGCGGGGAGCTCGAGGCGTGATCCGATGCGGGAATAGCCAGCCCCACGGCGTCCATGGCTGGTGCCGACGAACGGAGCGGCGCGCCGCAGTGCTGGCAGAATCGAACCGACGCAGGGTTGCCTCCCTCGCAGCGCGGACACGCCACGCGCGGTGCCTCCTCGGGTCCTGTGCGAAAGTCGACGACCGGGAGCGCGCCGAGTCCGTCAATCGGCGGCCGCACCGACGGGTGCTCGAAGGACAGCCCGCACGCAGCGCAGAAGCGCGCTGGTGCCGTGTTGTCGATTCCGCAACGCGGACAACGGACCTGGCTGGGACCAGGGACTCGGGCGGAGAACTCGAAGTTCGGCGCTGGGGGACGGCTTGCTGGTGGATCGCTGCGCATCGTCACCCCCACGGCGGCCTGGTCGCGGTCACGCGGAGGCGTTGTCTCCAAGGGATTCACCTGGAGTGCGTTTCCGCAGTCTTGGCAGTAGGAGACCCAATCGGGGTTGTTTCGGCCACACCGAGCGCAGTTCACAGCCTCAGGGAACAACCGTCGACTGCTGTTCGTCAAGTCCGCAGTTCACGCGGGCTTGCTACCAGCGGGGGAGGGCTTCCCTTATCTCCCAGTTGAGCGCCAAGCCGACCATGTGGGCATATCCCACTCCCAAGTGTCGATCCGCGCGTTCCTGGCCGGTTCGGTCTCGCCAATGCCGCAGGACGAGCAGTCGATAGACGAGCGAGGCTCCGATCACGCTCCCGCCGCTCAGCTCGAACTCGATGCCGGGACCGACTGAGGCGACTACGCCACCCGTGTCCACCCCCCACTCGTTGCCGAATGCGACCGTACCGAGCGAACCTTCACCATACGGTGTCACGCGGTCTCCGTGGTCCAGGTAGTAGCGTGACTCCGCCCTCAATTGCTGGAGAATCGCGAGACGCAGAAGGCTCGAGGAATCCTGTCTCGAGAACTCGTAAGCGCCTCCAAAGTACCAGGAGCCCCTCGTTCGGTATCCGAGGCGACCGGACGGCCCGAACCCGGAGCCTAGGATGCAGGGAGCCTCCCCGACATTGGGGCAGACGTCTCCGGCCGACGCCACGGTCTCAGCGACGAACCCAACCCCGTACTGGATGTACTCAAAGCTGGGCGGGGGCGGATCCCCACTGCGCGCGCTACCGACGACTGGGTAGAGGGTCAGCCACATGACCAGACCGGTCGGAGTCAGCAGGCGCCGCATGCCTTCTCTCTACGCCGACTCCCCGCGGTGGGCTAGCCTTGTTCGACTCGCGCTTGACGCCGCCGCAGAGCATCGTCTAAACGCCGAGTCGGAGCTTCTGAAGGGCAAGACTATGGACATTCACCTCGACAAGCGCGCCGTGAGACAGATTCGGCTCTCCGCTCAGGAAGCGATCGAGGAGGGCGACACGGACGCGCTCCGCGAAGACATCCTCGACGCATTCACTGAGGAACAGGTCGAGGAGATCGAGCGGCGGCTGGACAACGGCGATTTCTACGAGTTTCTCACCGACGTCCTCGACGAGTGGGGTGGCGACGACGTGGAGGAGCTGTTCGAGCTTCTCGAGACGCAACTCGGGGAGGTCGGCATCGATCTGAAGACCGATCTCAAGAGTGGCGACGAAGAGGAAGAGGATGACGAGCCCGATCTGGACGACGACGAGCCAGACGAAGACCTCGACGACGACGTGCTCGACCACTGAGTGAAGGTCGGTCTCCGAGGAGTGTCCAGCTCTGGGGAGCGGACTGGTTTCGCATGACGCGCCAAAACTGCTAGCGGCGGTGGCTCAGACTCCCTGGTCTGCGAGGCTATCGCTGCGTTCCTCGAGGGCCGCGACGAAGAGTTCGTATGCAACGAGCTGCACGGCTTGTGCGAGATTGATCGAGGGCTGATCTGCAGCAATCGGAATGCGAAGCCTGCAGCTCGCCTGCAAGACTTCATCGTGGAGAAGGCCGGTCTTTTCGTTTCCAAAGAGCACGACGAGCCTTTGCCCGTCAGCGATCCGGTCCAGCGCGTTGCGGGCCACCTGGCGAGGGCTCATGACCCCGGAGACTCCGCGACGGGAGGTCGTGGAAATCACCCAGTCCGTGCCGAGCGTTGCCTCCTCGACGGACTCGTAGAGCCGTGTTGCTTCCAGCACGTCCCAGGATTTTACGGCCATCTTTCTCGCCATCTCGTGGTCGGGATGGGCGAGGCGCCCCGGCTTCACGAGTCCCAGCAGGGAGAATCCCATGGTCTTGATGGCCCGCGCGGCGGCGCCCACGTTCTCCGGGTAGTGGGGGCGCACCAGAACGAAGCGGATGGCGGAATGGATGGGGAGAGCGAGCACGGTGCTTGCGTTAGCAAGGCGGACCGCGTCGTTCAAGGACGGTGGGCTCCGGCCAGCGCTCGTTGGAGCGCTCAGGGCGAGTGGTTGCCGGCGTTTCTCGCACAGCGGAAACCGATATCGGCGCCAAAGCGGTCTGGGAGTCGTCCACGACGCGCAGTGCTGCGCAGCCAGTGGGGCGGACTGACGAAGTCACCTCCGCGGATCACCCGTCGCACGCCCCTAGGCGACGGACTCGTCGGCGATGCAGCGGAGTGGGACACCGTGCCCGCCAGATACTCGGAGAATTCGTCCGCCACCCATTCGCTCACGTTTCCGGCGAGGTCCATGACGCCCGCCCGGCTGCTCCCGCTCAGATAGGATCCGACGGGAGCGAGTTCAATGAACCCGTCGCTGCCGTCTTCTCGCACAAGCCCCGCCCGTCCGTGGTTTGCTAGTCGCGGGTTCCAGGCATTTCCCCACGGGAAGCGCTGCCGACCGTTGCTGCGTGCCGCGCGCTCCCACTCGCGCTCCGACGGAAGGCGTGCGCCTCGAAAGAGGCAGTAGTCCCTGGCCTGCGGCCACGTCACGAAGCTGACGGGCAACCCGGGCTGCTCGAATCGAGCCCCGCCCAGCGAGTATTTCGGGACCTCGCAGCGGCCGACATCGACGCAGCGGAAGTAGTCTTCAACCGTGACCTCAGTTGCATCAATGACGAAGGCTGCCAGCGTGACCATGTGACTCGGGCGTTCGAGGGCGAAGAGCGATGCATCGCAGTCCTCGGCGAGGGTGCCTTTCTGGCAGAGACTGACGGCGTAGTCGATGTCGCGAGCGGATGCTCCCATGCGGAAGCGGCCGCCAGGGATGTAGATCTGACGCTCGAGGTCCTGCCATCTTTCGTTCTGGCCCGGCAGCAACACGGCCGTGGAATTCATCAGGGAGGATGCGGTGGTTCGGGGCCGTTTGCTTCGGGGAGTCCCAGCCGAGGGGTTCGGGGCTAGCCCGATTGCGAGCAGGGCAAGCGCAACGAGTGCGGCGCCAGCGGTCAAGTCGCGTCTATTCACGCGCGAGCGCTGGCGCCCGCGTAGCATCATGACCCCAGGTGGGGGCGCCTCGGCCAGCCGAGACGCGGGACTGACGGTTGCGACGAGCACGACTCGCACGAGACTAGCGAGGGTTGGACCGCTGCCGCTAGGGAATAGCTCCCGCTCCCGCTCCCGCGGTCCCGGGGGCCGCTGCCGATGGAGCAGCGGCATCCGCGCCAGGCGGGGCCGATGCGTCTCGATCCGTCGAGATGCCAGCGCCTCGGTGCGGCGTTCTGCGGGGTTCGTGCCCAGAGATCGCTTGCGTCGCGGCAGCCGCCGAGTTGCGGCTAGGGCGACTGCTCGTCGCTGTGGCGGGGAGCGCACCGGCCCCAGTCCTTGGCGAATCCGCGAGCCACCCGACCGCGGCCGCCCCTTCGCTGCGCCGTGCCAGCGAGCCAGCGGCAGACCCGTTCTCGCTGGTGCTCGCGCTCGAGATGAGCTGGGCCACGATGACCGAGAGCAGAACTCCCGTCGCGGCCCCGCCGAGCGCAATGCGAACGCCGCGCGAGCCTGGCCGGAAACGAGCCGGATCGACGACAGCATCCTCGCGTGGCCCAGGAGCCGGGGTTTGCGTCTTGGGGTCGAGGGACTCTGCCAAGGCCCTGCCGAACTCTTCGCAAGAAGTGAAACGGGCCTTGGGATTTTTGGCTAACGCTCGTGCGAGTACGGTGTCGACTCGAGGGTCGAGCCCGCACATGGCCGCGATGGGAGGCGGATGCTCGTTGGAGATCCGCTTCGCCACCGTGACCGCATCATCTCCGGGAAAGGCACGGCGGAGGGAGACGGCCTCGTAGAGTGTGGCGGCCAGGGAGAACTGGTCACTGTGTGGCGAGAACACCCCTGCAGCGATCGCTTCGGGCGCGCTGTATGCGGGAGTCCCGAGGAGGCACCCGTCTCGCGTGAGCGTGGAATTGGGGACCCTCGCGATTCCGAAGTCGGCCACCTTGGCGCCACCCTTGGACACGATGATGTTCTCGGGCTTGATGTCCCGGTGCAGAACCCCAGCATCATGAGCTGTCCGGAGGGCACTGCCGACCTCTCGCGCAATGGCCGCCGCCGCTTTGGGACCGACGCCACCGCTACCGATGCAGTCCTTCAAGGAAGGACCCTCGACGTACTCGAACACCAGGAACAACCCGAGCTCCGGGTGCTCACCCATATCGTGGAGGCCGACGATATTCGTGTGGCGGAGTCGAGCCGATGCCCGGGCCTCTTGGCGCATCCTGTCGAAGAGCGCAGTGCGCTGGTCGTCCGAGATGTTGAGGTCGGCGCGCAGAATCTTGATCGCAACGTCGCGCTCGAGCACGCGATCGTGGGCGAGATACACCCGGCCCATGGCACCTTGGCCCAGGGTGCGGATCACCTGGTAGCGTCCGATCTCGGCAATGATGGCAGACTCGGATGCTGGCATCGACAGATTATCCTATATCGTCAGATGCCGAGTCGCGCCACCGAGCTCCCGTGAGCACCGTTGGCCGGCAGCGAGCGGTTGCTCGCCGGCCCGCGTGACCAGGCTGTGATACGAGCCAGGTCACATGGCCTGTCGAGGTGGACGAAAAGCCACGGGTGTTGACCTCCGTCGCGTTGGCCTCGGCAGGAACGCGAGCTCAGCGCTATGTTCCGAGTGAGGCGCCGGCAACCACTACTGCGCGACCTCGACTGGGACGACGCCCGGCGATCCTGGCCGCTCGGTGCGCGGAACCTCCGCTTCCGGTCCCCCAATACTGATGGCTGTTCCGGTCCGGTGCTCGGTCCCGCTTTGCCATCAACCAGGCTTGCCGGGCTGGCTTTCCGCCGACCTCTCGCAGCAGGACTAATTCGGGCGAGCCCACTCGGGGGTGTCGTCGCGCGCCGCGCCCGGCTCGGATTTGGTGTTTGCCGGCGGCGCCTTCTTCGGGGGCGTCGGTTTCGCCTTGGGCGGGGGGGCGCCGTAGTCGCTCGCGAGCTTCTTCAGAAGACCGTCCCGGAGGAGTCTCTCGTGGAACGCAGGCATCGCTGGGATGCGGACGATCACGCGCACGCCATCCTTCGTTTCCACGAGCTCGATGGCTGCGTCGACGATGCGTTTGGAGACTCCCGGCTCCTGGTACTTGAAGAGTAGGTACGCTGCCTCGGGGTCGCGTTCCACGACCTCGAAACCTAACTCGACCCGCACGTAGCGAAGCGCAGCACTATAGGTCTGCTTCATCGTGTATTGGGTTTCCGCTTCCGAGCGTGCCAGCGTGACGCCGGTGGTGAGCCCGACGCTGACCACGACGAGCACCGCGAATCCTAGCAGGGACAGGCGTCTCACGAACGCTCGTCTCGAGTGGAATTGCCCGGAGGCCGAGGGGGGCGCGGAGAGTGCACGGACGAACCTGGTACCCAGCACCGAGCTCTCGTAGCGCATTCGACCTCGGGGGGCCAGTTCGAGCTCGGCACGTGCCGGGCTGGAGGTACTTCGGAGGGGGGCGCCTTCAGCGGTGCCTGCCGTCGAGCAGCGCCGCGGGTCCGGTGACAAGCAAGGCCTCGACCGTCTCGGCGCCAAAGCTCGACTGAAGCACGTCGAGCCCCCGTTCGACGTGGATGAGATCCTCGGGACGGTGCGCGTCGCTGCACGCGGCATCGTAAAGGCCAAGCTCCAGCAGCTGGCGGGCGCACGCCAGCGTTTGGCGGCCGTAGGTTCCGACGAGGGAGGCGACGTCCAGGAGGGGGGCCGCGCCGCATTCCATGATCTCCTCGAGCCGCTGCGGGTCGCGCCACAATGCGGGCAGTCGTTCTGGGTGAGCGAGAACGGGCCGCATGCCGAGCCTGCGGAGGCTTCGGATGGGACCCTCTACCCACCGAAGCCCTTCGCTGCGGGCGCACTCGACGAGGACGGCCCTGCCGCCGGGGTATGGACGACCCTCCCCTCGGAGCAGTCGTCCGAGGACGATGTCGTCGAGATAGTGCTCGCATGCAAGACCAATCCCCACGACGGCGGCGTGCTGACCCAGGGCGGCGACGCACGCATCGTAGGCGCGTTCGATGTCTTCCGCGGCGTTCTCGAACATGCCGGGCCGCATGTGGGGCGTGGCGAATACCTGCGCGAAGCCGAGTCGGGCGAGGCCGGCGAGGAGGTCCCTGCTCTCTGCGGCAGAGCGTGCACCGTCATCGACGCCGCTTACCCAATGGCAGTGCAGGTCAATGTATTCCGGGGGCACCCTCACAGCGTGTGCCAGACCACCCTCGAAGGCCACCGAATTTGCGCCGACGCTTGGACCGACCCCGGCGACTCAGCGTCGCTTGCGCTCGCGATAGTGGACCACGACTGGTACGTGGGCGAACCCGAATGCCTCCCGGAGTTGATTGGCGACGAACCGCCGATAGCTCTCCTGGATGGAATCGGCGTGGTTGCATTTGGCAACGAATTGGGGTGGCGAGGTTCGCGCTTGGGTCACGTAGTAGATGCGCGGTGCGCGATTGCCGCTGGTGGGTGGGGGGCGCTGTTCCAGGACGTTGGCGAAGAAGCGGTTGAGCTCGCCCGTGGGGATGCGCCGGTGGAACTGTTCTGCCGCAGCCCAGACGGTGCGCATCAGCTTGTTGACACCCCGGCCAGTCTTTGCACTGAGTTCGACCACCGTGGCCCATCGCGCGAAGTGCAGGGCGTCGACCGAGTCGCGCCTTGCCTTGGCCTGGCCGCGGTCGTCAAGGAGATCCATCTTGTTGAGTGCCACCACGATGGCACGCCCACGATCCGCGCAGAGTCCGAGCAGCCGGGCATCCTGTTCGGCGATGCCCTCGGTGGCGTCGCACATCAGAACCACCACGTCGGCGCGCTCGACGGCACGCAGCGATCGCATGACGCTGACCGCTTCGACGCCCCGATCTACCTTGGATCGGCGTCGCACACCGGCCGTGTCGACGACGAGGAACTGCCGATCGTCGAGCTCGATCGTCATGTCTACCGGATCGCGCGTCGTGCCCGGGCGGTCGTCGACGAGCGAGCGCTCCATGCCAGCGAGACGGTTGAAGAGCGACGACTTGCCGGCATTGGGGCGACCGATCAGCGCGACCTTCGGGATCATCGGCGCGCGCTGGGACTCCCCGGCGTCTTCGGTATCGGCGATATTGGCTGCATCGGCCGGCTCGATTTCGTCTGCGGCGCGAGCCATGTCTTCGACATCGAAGGCATCATCGGCGCCTTGCCGCGACGACTGCTGAGCGTCTCGATTTCGGCGACCCGATTCCGGTTCGGCTTCGGGCAGTCCAGCGATCAGCGCTCTTTCCAGCTCACCCAGGCCCCTACCGTGAGCAGCCGAGATGGGCAGAATCGGTGACACTCCAAGCGAGTACAGGCCCATGGCATCGAGCTGCTGCTTCTGTGTGTCGACTTTGTTCGCCGCGTAGACGACGGGCTTGCCGCTGCGACGGAGGAGCCGCACCGCGTGCTCATCGGCTGAGGTCGGCATCGTGGTTCCGTCGAAAATGCACAGCACGACGTCAGCCTCGTCGATGGCCGCCAGCACGTGTCGGGCAATGCCTTGACCCATCGGATCGTCTGAGCCCGGGTCGAAGCCGCCGGTGTCGATGACGGTGACCTCGCGGCCGTGAAGGTAAGCGTCGGCATAGTGGCGGTCTCGGGTCACACCCGGCATGTCGTGGACGATGGAGAGCTGTTGCCCGACGAGCCGGTTGTAGAGCGTGCTCTTGCCGACGTTGGGGCGCCCCACGATTGCTATCAACGGTCTCATCGGCTTTTCCTCTGGGGCGACCTGCGGCGCCTTCGCTGTTGCGGCTGGGGTTCGCCTGGGCCCGCATCCGAGGATGCAGAATCGTACCCCATCTCCGCCAGCTGGCGTGGCGCGTTCCTCCAACGAGGCGTGACCCGGACGAAGAGCTCGAGGTGGACTCTGCCACCGATCAGCTCTTCGAGGCGAAGCCGGGCACCTCGGCCAATCTCGCGGATGACCGTGCCGCCGCTGCCCACCACGATCTTGCGTTGCCCCACCTTCTCCACGTGGATCGTGGCCGAGACTCGGGTAAGCTCGCGGCTCGCTTCGTAGCGCTCGATGGTGACGGCCGTCGCATGGGGCACTTCCCGACCCGTTTGCAGCAAGACCTGTTCGCGGACGTACTCTCGCGCGAAGAAGAGCGTTGGCTGATTGGTGTACTCGTCTTCCGGATAGCCCTCGGGCCCCTCCGGGAGAAGCGGCGCAAGAACCGCGAGCAACCGCTCGACGTCCGCGGTCGACTTGGCGCTGATCGGGACGATCGCCTCGAAGTTGCGGAGCCGACTGAATGAATCACAGAGCGGCAAGAGGATGCCCTTGTCGCGCACCCGGTCCACCTTGTTGATCGCGAGGACGAGCCGGGCGTCGCTGGGTACGAGTTTGAGCAATTCCAGGTCGCCTGGGTGCAGCACGCCCGATTCGAATGAACTCGGCGGGCCGCTCGGGGCATTTTCGTCTCGCCCACTCGCTTCGGGCGGTGGGGCATCCGAGGACGCATCTTCCGGGGCGCGGAGGGCGGTCTGGGCTCTGCTGGCCGCGCGACGGGTGAGCGCCTTCTCACGCTGGAGTCGCTCGGGGAGCCCGAGCGGATCCGTCATCATGACTACCAAGTCCGCGGATCGGAGGGCGTCGAGGGCGGCGGAGTTCATCCGCTTTCCCAGTTCGGTGCGGGGCCGATGGACGCCGGGGGTGTCGATGAAGGCGAATTGGGCGCCCGGGCGATTGACCACGCCCAGCAGGGCGTCCCGGGTCGTCTGGGGAACCGGTGAGACGATGGCGAGGGACTCGCCAAGCGCCGCGTTGAGGAAGGTGGACTTACCGACGTTGGGGCGTCCGAGGATGGTGACTGTGCCGAAACGCATGGGGCGGCGCGAAGGATAGGCTCATCGGGCCGTGATGCAGCCATTTCCTCGAAAAGCGTGGTTGCCCCGGGGCACGAGAGAGGGTAGCAAGTCGGGCCGAACTCGATGATCCAGCGAAAATCCACGGGATTCGACGTATCGGGGGACCTCTCCGCCGCGGTCCTGGGCCCCAGGGTCGAACCCCGATCCCCGTCCCGGACTGGGTTCCTGCCTGGGTCGCCCTGGAGTCATCGGTTGTGGGGAGGAGTCGCTTGACCAGGCCCAGTACCTCGCTCGGGTCGGCGCGAAAGCGGGTTGGGCTCGTCTTGCTCCTGGCCACGAGCGTGATCGTCCCTCTGAGCCTCTTTCTACCGCTTCGCCACGCGGGGCTCTGGGATCCCTTCGAGCTCGAAGTTGCCGAGTTCGGGCGACGGATCGGGGCCAAGCTCTTCGGGAACGACGGGCTGCTCCTCGTGGGCGCCGAGAACTTGCTCCCGATCCAACGGGAGCTCGGGCGCGGCGAGTTGCCGTTCACGTCCGTCGGCTTGGGTTTCGCGGTGTTCGGTCTTCACCCCTGGGCCGGTCGGTTGCCCTTGGCGCTGTGGGCTCTGGTTGGGGTCGTGGCGAGTGCGGGCCTGTCCTTGAGGCTTGGTGGTCGGCGAGCGGCACTCACGACCGCACTGGCCCTCGCAACCACCCCCCTCTACTTCGTTCAGGCCCAGGTCATGCTTGGTCTCGGGGTCGCCATGTCAGGATTCGCCTTGGCGCTCTGGGGGATGGTGGAGCTCTGCTGGCCGCGCGAGCCTGAGCGGTGGTGGATGGCACTGGCCTGGGGGACCGTGGCGGGCCTTGGGCTCATCGTCGGGGTGCTGTCTCAAGGCATGGTGCTGGGCATTGCAGTGCCCACGTTAGGCGTTGGTCTCGCTTGGTTCCTCGGCAGGCCGCGCGAGGAGCATTGCGGTCGGGTCGCGGCCGCATGGGTCTGCTTAGGATTGGGGCTGCTTTCCGGCTTGGGTGGAGCTGTCGCAACCTGGCGTGCGATCGGCGCCGACTACTCGGCCATCGTGGGCCTATCGTTGCGGCTGGTTCCCACCGGTGCCACGCACGACGAAATCTGGCGTCTGCTCGGTCATGCGCTGTTTCCGTGGACGGGTCTCGGAGTCCTGGCCTACGGGCTGCTGGTCGGGGCAGCGGAGCGTGACGAGCCCCGTGGGCATCCCCCGGTTGCAGCGCTGCTCATGGCGCCAGTCATCCTGGCGCTCGGAGTGCATGGTCTATTCGCGATCCGGACGGGGCCTACTGGTTTCATCGCGACGCCCGCGATCGCGGTGGCCATCGGCGTGGCCTTCAGCAGTCTCGAGGATCATCGCTTCGGTTCGCGCGTGATGGCCATGGTGTTTGTGGCAGTCACCGCAATGATCGGCCTCGATCTCAGTCAAGAGCCCGCGCGGTGCTATGCCGCACTCGCGATCGGTGAACAGGTCGTTCCAGAGAGTTTCCTTCGAGAGGCCCGGCGCTGGGTGCTGGGGGCTACCGGGTTGTGCGCGGTCGGGACCTACCTCGCCCTGCACGAATCCACGCGCTCCCGGCGAAGGCCGTTTCACGCCCGCGACTACCGAGCGTGGCTCGAGACCGTGTGGCGTCTGAGTGGTGGGGACGTCGCGCTCGGGCTCGGTCTTGCCGAGATAGCGCTCATGGCGTTGGCGCTAGGCAAGACCATCAGTGACCGAGGCGCCCATTGGGGATTCTTCGAGCAGACCTTCGGTATCTGGGCCGCCCTGATTCGTTTCGGTTGGATCCTCCTTCCAATTGGGGTCTTCGGGGTCCCGCTGGGTGCGCTCCTGCTCCGAGACTTGGGGCGCTGGCTGTTCGAGCCCGCGCGGGTGCCTTCGACGCGGGCGCCGTCGCGAACATCGCGTTGGGAGGCGCTGGTGGGAGGACGGCCAAATCGGGTGGAAGGGGCAGTGCTGTCGTGCGCCATGGCCGGGGCATGCTTCAGCTTGGGTCTGTATCCTGGAATGATGCGACAGGCGTCGCCCGCTGGCGCGTTTGCTGCATACGAAGCCGCCGCCAAACGCGGCGAGCCGCTGGCTCTGCTGGGGACCAATTCTGCCGTTGCTCCCTACTTGGTGGGGCGAGACGCGCCGTCCTTTGAGTCGTCGAGTGAAGCGTTTTCTTGGCTCGTGGGCGGATCGGAGCGCCGCTTCCTGATCCTCGATGATTCGGAGCTGCCGGCATTGAACTTCGCGTTTCGCCAGCGAGTGTCACCACCTGCGAACCTCCCGGTGTTGGACTCGACGTCGAGTCGGATCCGACTTGCGTCGAGCGCACTCTTGCCCGGCGAGAGAAATGTCAATCCGGTCGAGTCGATCGTGCTGGCTTCCCCACCGCCGTTGGCGCGCCGGATTCCAGCGAACCTGGGCGACCAGCTTGAGATCGTGGGCTGGGAGATCCGAAGTGCGGGTGGGCGGGTGGAGGAGTCGATCGTACCAGGGTCGAACTACGTGCTTCGTCTGTGTTGGCGAGTTCTCGAGCCACCATCCCAGGAGTGGACCACGTTCGTTCACATCGACGGACGCGGCCGACGCCACATCGGGGACCACGAACCTCTCGAGGGGCGCTATCCGAGCGAGTACTGGCAGCGGGGCGACTACCTCGTTGATGATCACCAGTTCTCTCTGGAACCCAACTTTGCGCCGGGCGTTTACCAGCTCTACTTCGGCTTCTTCCGAGGAAGTCAACGCCTCCCGGTGAAAATCGGCCAGCATCATGAGAACCGGGTGATCGGTGGTGCGGTGCAGGTGAGATAGGTGTCGGCGCCGCTGGTGGTTTTCCGGCGGGTTACCGGCATGTTCGGCTAAAGGGGTGACAGCCACTCCGATCGGAGCTAAGCGGAACATGTGCGCGACGAACAAGGGATCCCTGTCGAGGATGAGGAGTGTCCTGGATCCGAGCGGCGTGTTGCCACGCGAGTGGATGTCGAGTGGTCGGTGGACTGCGAGACACCGGACACGTTCCTGTACGCGTCGATCCGCAACATCTCGCAGATGGGGATCTTCGTCATGACCGGTCACCCGTTGGAGGTGGGGACCGAGTTGACGCTGAAGTTCGCGCCTCCCGGGCATAAGGCGCCGCTCGAACTCGCGGGCGTGGTTCAATGGGTCAATCTGACCCGCCCATTTGCCCCGAGCCCCAATCCAGGGATGGGGATTCGTTTCGTCGGACTTACCCTCGATCAGCGTGAACGAATCGTCGAGATCATTCGGACGATCGCCTACGTGCGCGACACGCCGAGCAACTGACACTGCCATGAGAATACTCGGCCACACGCACGCTACTGGTTGGGTCTGGCGGGTAGTGGTAACAGGGGACGTGGTTGCGCAGAGGTGTCTTCCGGTGCTCACGCAGCCCTAGAGCACCGATCAGTTTGCCTCACGCCGAAAACGCCAGCCCACGCGCGCCCAGGCTGGGCGAGGCGCGCGCAGACAGGCGTTTGGATTGATGCTGCTGCACGATCGGTGCTCTAGTTGCTTGTTTTGGAACGACAAACAACCTGTTTGTCGTTCTAGAGCCCCGCGGGCGTCGTCGCAGCTCCGTCTGCCGTCGGTCCAGCGTCGCCGGGAGCGGATTCTGCTCGTTTCAGCGCCTGCAGGGCCTGATCGGCGCGCGCCCCGTAGGTGGGGACGGAACGAAGACGCTCGTACTTGGCGCGTGCCGCGTCCCATCGCTTGAGGCTTCGCTGGCATTCGGCGGCGAGCCAGAGCGCTTCGTTGGCGAGCTCGGGGTGCTTAAGCGTTTCCGCGAGTCCCTCATATCGGGGGATGCCCACGGCGCACCCATCGCTCTGGCTCAAAGCTCGCGCGGCGAGCAGCTTGGCATGGGGGGCCTTCGGGCTCGAGGAGCGTGCGACGGCTTCGAAGCCGTCGCGGGCTTCGCGGTAGCTCCCGCGACGGAACAGCGACAGGGCCGCGTCGTAGCGCTCGCTGGCCGTTGTTTCGTCGAGCACTTCTGGAGTGGGAGCGGCGGGCCCAGCATCGGGCGTGCTCTCGGTCGACACGGCGCCCTCGGGTAAAGGCCCGGCATCGAACGGCTGGGACGGGTCACCTGCTGCGACCGAGGCACTGTCGACCGGAGCCTCTCGGCTGGGTACACGGGACGCACCTTCCACCACGGTGCGGGGCTGTTCGGGCACTCCGCTTTCGGTGATGCCTTGAGCGCTGCTCTCTCCGGGGTGACCGCGGAGGAAGGCGAGCCCAGAACCGATCGTCAGCAAAAGTAGGGCGCCCATGGCGAGCTGGGGACGCATGCTCCAACCGGCGACCACTGACACGAAGCGCCCAAGCCGCTTGCTGACTGGCAATGCTGCCTGTACAGCGCGCTCAGCTTCGAGCACCCGAGCGAACAAGTCATCGCCGACCGGTTGCGATGGAACCAAACCAACCTCGCGCGCGGCCCTCAACTGCGAAGCAATGCGGCGGCACCGCGTGCAATGCGCCACATGACGCTGGGTCGCCGCGGACTCGATCTCGCCGAGCTCTTCATAGAGCCAATCCAGCACCACCCGGTCGAAATGTTCGCAGTCCACAGCCGATTCCCAGTGCAGCGCTCAGCGTAGCGCACGCACGTACTCCTCCGTGCCCGAAAACGCTTGGCGGAGAAATTCGATCGCATATCCGAGCTGCGTGCGAACCGTCGGGGGATCGAGCGCCAAGAGGTCGGCAATGTCGTCGAGGTGAAGGCCCCCGACCTCTGCGAGCAGCACGGCCTCGAGTTGCAGTTGGGGTAGCTGGGCGAGCGCCCGCCGAGCCGCACCAGCTGGCGTTCGGTCGCTCTCGGCTACTGATGGGAGCGGTGGACGCTGGTAGTCAGGCCTGTTGGCCTGTTCTCGCGCATGGGTGAGCGTGAGTCCGTAGGCCCAGTTCGCAAATCGCGTTTCGTGCTTGAACTCGGCGGCGCGACTGACGATTTCGCGGAAGGTGTCTACCACGACGTGATTGGCCCGCTCGTCATCGCCGAGGTGGTGCCATGCGAAGGTGTGGATCGGGGCCAAGTATCGCCGAACCAGCTCCGAGAAGGCCGCCCTTTCGCCGCGTCGGTAGCGGACTACCAAAGCCTCGTCCGTCGCTTCGGCTCGAGGGTCCGGCTGTTGAGTGGCGCTCAGGTTGGGCATTGCGGGTTGGGTGGGTTGGGCGGGCCTGCTGTTCGGGCTGTGAGCGCGCCGCTTTCTGAGTGTCCGGATGCTTTACGCCTCTCCAGTCAGGTGTGCGAGACATATCGCGAGACCCGTTGCCAGTCGAAGGACCGGCTTTCGGTTCGGGTGGATGCGGGCTCGATGGGGGCTTCAGCCGCACTCGTGACCGATGTGGGATCGACTCCGCGACCCGATCGCGCTTTAATGTGGCCCGTTCGTGGTAAAGGGCTGAGAAACCTTGGCCCTTCTGCTGTTTGGGAGCGGGTGGACAATGCGATTGAGGTGGATGCTGCTCGTAGGACTACTGACCTTGGGGTGGCTGTTTGCCTTACCCGTGCGGGCCCAAGTCGCGAAACCCGCGAAGTCGGCTCAGGATGCGGCGAAGGCGCCGCCTGCGCAGACCGACAAGCCCGACGCGTCTGGCGCTCGACCGAGTGCCAAGCAAAAGTCGGGTACCAAGGGAGGTGAGACGGGGCGCTCTGCAGCCAGCGACGGTTCCGCGGCGAGCGGCAGTCCCACCACACCCGCACAGGGCGCCGCATCGAAGGGAGCGGCGTCTGGGGGGTCGGCTGCGGAGCCGTCTCGGGGAAACGCTTCCACGCCAAGCCCAGGCTCGAAGGGCAAGTCCGGAGCTGAGTCTCAACAGGGGGCACCGCCAGCGAGCACTGTGACGGGGAGTGGCGCGGGCGGAAAGGCCTCAGGCCCGAGAGAGACTGCCGCGGCCAAGCCTGCGGACGGCAAGGGTGTGAGCGCTTGGCCGAGTAGCGACAAGCCCTCAGGCGAGATGGTTTCCGGCGGTGGGGCAACAGCTGTGCGGTCTGCGGGGGCCCAGTCCGCCCCGGTTGATGGTGCCACCTTCGTGGTGCGGCTCCGCGATCTGGAGCAGAGGATCGACGAGCTCAAGGAGCAAATCCGGCGGAGTCATACTCGTCTCAGCCTGCTCAGTGACACCATCCTGGCAAGCGGAGTCGGTGGGGCCAGGGCCGAGATTACGTTCATCAACGATCTTAGCGACGTGTTCCGGCTCGACAAGCTGCTGGTCGTCTTGGACGGATCGGTTCAATACAACAAGGTCGACGACGGGGGAGGGCTTTCGGAACAGGGCCAGATCCCCATTTTCACCGGCTCGATTCCACCCGGAGATCACACGGTGCAGGTACTCGTGAAGCTCCGGGGTCACGGCTACGGGGTCTTCTCGTATCTGCGCGGGTACCACTTCGAGATCAAGGATAGCCACTCCTTCACGATCACCGAAGGCAAGACCGCCAACCTCGAGATCATCGTATTCGAGGAGGGGGGCATGACGACTCAAGTCGAGGAGCGTCCGCGCATTCGCTACGCGGAGCGCATCGAGTCGACCGCGAGGGAGGCCGCGAGGGGCAAGCGACGCGCTGGCAAGGCCCAGAGCCCGTCCAAAAAGCCGCAGCCCAAGCAGACGGGAGCGAAGTAGGTGAGCATACAGAGCTGCCGTTGGGCGCTCGGGGTGTGCGCTGGGTTGATGTGCGCCACTGGGCCGGCGCGTGGCTTCGACTCGTCAGAGGCGCTCCAGCAGGCCCAGCGGGCTGCCACGGTTGCAAGGGCCACTCTGCCCGAGCTTCGCGACGCCGTGAATGCGGCGAAGCGGCCCTCACATGACGTCGAGGCGCGAGTCGCCGCCGGGGAGCTTCACTTCAGGAATCGGAACTTCGGGGACGCGATCCGGGTTCTCAGTCAGGTGGTGGAACTTCACCGCCAGGGCAAGGCTAACGCGCATGCAAGCGCTGACGCCGAGATGCTCCTAGCCGAGGCCTACTTCGGGGACGCCCAACTGCTCTCCGCGAAGCGACACTATCTGCACATTCTCGACAACGCGGCAAGACCGGCCTACGCCCCGTATGCGGGGCGTGCTCTGGGGCGGATCGTGGACGTTGCGCTCCGCGTCGAGAATCCCTCGGTGCTCGACCAGGCACTGGCCCACCTCGAGCGGCTGCCGAGCTCCGACGCAGACGGCTCCATCGCCTATGCCCGCGGCAAGGTGCTGTACGCCGCGGGCCGACTCGGGGAGTCCCGCTCGGCTCTGAGCGCGGTGGCGGACGATTCGCCGCTGGTGCACCAAGCGCGCTACCTCATCGGCGTGGTGCTCATGAAGCAGGCTGCGGACGCTCCCAAGCCGGCTCCCGAGGCGAAGCCGGCGTCCAAGGCGCGGAAGAAGAAGGACGCTGATAAAGCGGGGAGCGAGGCAGACGACGCAGTGCCGAGAGACGCACGTTTCGATGCGGCTATCGATGCATTTCGCGTGGTCACCGAGCTACCCGCCACCACGGATACGCAGCGTCACGTCGTTGACTTGGCTTGGATGGCCGTGGGGCGTCTGCTCTACGAGATCGACGATAACGCCGGTGCGGCCAAGGCGTACGGGAAGGTCGATCGGTTGTCGGAGGAGTTTCCCAAGGTGCTCTACGAGCTCGCCTGGGTCCATGCCCGCGCCGGGGACTACGAGCGAGCCCAGCGAGCGCTCGAGGTGCTCGGCATCACGCACCCCGAGGATATCGAATTCGCCGATGGGACCCTGCTTCACGCCGATCTCATGCTTCGTTCGGGGCAGTTCCAGAAGGCACTTGGACTGTATCGAAGCGTGCGGCGCAAGTACGAGCCCGTTCGTTCCGAGCTTCGCGAGTTCATCGACAAGACCGCCGAACCAGCCGTGTATTACGACGAGCTGCTGGCCGAGCGCGTCGAGGAGACCCCGTCGGGTACCGGGCTCTCGCCAGTGGTCATCGATTGGGCGCGACAGCAGGTCGGCGACTCCAGAGCCTTCGCTGTGGTGGACGATGTATCGCGGAGTCATCTCTTGGTCCGAGACTCGCGACGGATGGCCCTTCAGCTGCGGGCGGTGCTTGCGTCGGTGACCCGCGTGAAAGCGTTCCCCGAGATCCGAGCCCCATACGAGAACGTGCTGGCGTTGAGCAATCAGCTTGCGTACGCCGAGATGGGCCTCGCCCGTGGCCTTGAGGCAGAAACCGGCGCGGCAGCATCTGCGAAGCTCGTCAAGATCCTGCGCGAGCAGCGGGATCTCATGGCGCGACTGGCGCGGTTGCCCATGAGCCAGGGTGACTTCGCCAGGCGCGAATCGCAGGGAGAAGAGCAATGGAATCGGCTGTCGCAGGAGCTCCAGCGGCTCACACTGGAAGTCGAGCGTCTGCAGGCCATCACGAACGCGCTGCGGCGCGTCGTTGCTGATTCGGACAGCCTGGGCGCGAATCTGACGGACAGCGCTCGGCAACGGTTTCAGGCTCAGGTTTCGGCGAACGACAAAGACCTTCAACTCTACCGAAGCCGGATTGCCGCGCTTCGCCAGTTCGTGGAACTGGGACGGGTTCAGGTCGGCTACGGAGATCAGCGATTCGTCGAGGACGCTCGCGCGCGAGCGCGGTTCGCCGCCCTCACCCAGGCGGGGTTTAAGCGGGCGCTCGCAGGAGAAGGCGGAGAAGACGCCGTTGACTACGCGAAGGAAGCGCAGTCTGCGGTGGCGAGTGTCCTGGAACTGTCGCGGCAGAGCACTGAGCTGCTCCAGGCGCTCGAGACGCTCGCGGCTGCGCGAACCGCGGAGGTCACCGAACAGGTGGAGACCGAACGGCGGAAGATTGAAGCCTACGCGGAAGAGCTCGACGCGCTCGACCAGCAGGCCCGCCTCCTGGTGGGGCAACATGCCATGCAGACGTTCGTGCAGGTTCACGAACGTCTGAAGAGCATCGTGCTTCGGTCGGATGTCGGGATCGTGCAGGAGGCGTGGGAGCGTCGCGAGGGGCAGCGCTCGAGGGTTCGCGCGCTCCAGCGGGAGCGTGCCCACGAGGAGCAGCAGCTGAACGAGGAGCTAGGCGAGGTCCTCGACGACGAGGAGGATTCCCTCTGATGCGCGCGCGACGTCTACGGCATGCTGTCGTGGTGGGGACCGCGGTGTTGGCGGGCGCCGCGCTGGCCCTCGGTCAGAGCCGGAAGCCCCAAGAGAGTCCACCAGAGGCCCAAGCTGCCACGGCTCAGCCGGGAGCGACGGGGTCGGGGGCAGCGGCTCCGGGAGGCGCATCGGCAAGCCCAAGCGTGGCCGACGAGGACGAAGGGGCCAGGTCTGTCCCCACGCCCGAGCAGTCGGGGGATGGCCCGCGAGCGAACGAGGCGGCGTCCCGACAGCCGCAGAAGCGACGGAAAGAGTGGGAGCGAGCCGAGCCGATCCCGCCACCCGGTGCACAACAACTCGAGGCATACGAACAGCTCCGTCAGGAAGCGCTCGTCTACGAGAAGGCGGCCAAGGAGTATCGAAACACGGTAAACTCCATCGTTCGCCATCACTACGAGGAGCGGCGGCGGCGAGTTCTCGCGTCGCTGAGCGGCAAACTGGACATCGAGGAGGCCGAGCTCGAGCGAGTGAGGGATGACGCGATCGCTCGCCTCGAGGCCTTCGTCGCCCACTACAGCGGCAACAACGCCGATCCTAGCGCAACGCCGGACGCGATGTTCAGGCTCGCAGCGTTGTATGAGGAGAAGGCCCGTGCCGTGTTCGAAGGCGATCTCGCTCCTGGGCTCTTGCCGGCGATCAGGCTGTACCTGCGCATCATCAAGGAGTTCCCAGCGTACGAGGAGATCGCCGCAGTCCACTACTACCTGGGTCATGCCTACACGGATTCCGGCAGGCTCGAAGAAGGGCAGCAGGCGTGGCGCTCTCTCGTTTGCATGGGGAGTTTTCGCGTCACCGAGTCGGATCCCTCCAAATCTGGGATTCTGGTCCAGCCGCTGCCGCAGGATCACCCTGACGACTATTGGTTCCGCTGGTACCAGCAGAACCCCATTCCCTTGGATCAAGTGTCGACCGCCCGCCGTCGTCGTGGGACGCACCTGCGGCGTGGTGAGGAGGAGGAGCTCGCGTTCCGGGACCCGTACCAGGGTTGTGAAGCGATCCCACAGGAGACCGAGCCGGGGAAGGATCCCCGATATGTTGCGGAGCTCTGGTGGCAGCTTGGCAATTACCATTTCGATGGGCTCGACGCGAAAGCAGGGCCTTACTCCTACAATCGAGCCGTCGGCGCATATACCCACGCCCTCCAGTTCAAGCAACCGCCGCTCTATGGCGTGTCGCTCTACAAGCTGGCGTGGTCTTACTTCAAGCAGCAGCGTTATTCGACGGCGACCGAGTGGTTCGTCAAGCTGCTCTACTACGCCGACGAGCAAGAAGAGAAGACTGGCGATACTGGCGCGGACTTCCGGGCAGAAGCGTACACCTATATTGCCGGGTCACTCACCTACGTGGATTTCCAGGGGCCACCTGCAGAGGCGCCCTATATTCCGAGGAGCGACGTTCTCGACGTCGAGCCGGATCCCGTGGTTGCCGAGGAGAAGATGGCCATGGCATTGGACCGAGTGCAGGATCCTGCCATCATCCCTCAGGACCGGAAGTGGACGGTCGAAATCTATAAGGCGCTCGCGCAGGAGTTCATCGAGATCACACAGAATCGGAACGCCATCGCCGCGTTGGAGCTCACGCTGAAGCGGTTTCCTCTCGACCGCGACGCTCCGACCATGCGAAACCGTGTCGCCGATTTGTATGACGAGCTGGCAAAGTACGCCCCCGAGGGATCCGCGGCCAAGGCGGACTACGCGACTCGGGCGCTCCGCGCCCGTACGGAGCTTGCCGCCTATGTCGGCAATACGCCGTGGACCCAGGCCAATGATGACGATGCAGAGGCCATTGCGCAAGCCGAGCTACTTGTTCGTAATGGCCTTCGGCGCGCCGCGGCCGACCACACCAACTTCGGGCGCCAGTACTACGAAAGGGCGCTCGAACGCAGTGACGCAGCGGACCAGCGTTCTCTGATCGAGAGGGCCATCGCGGAGTATCGTTTGGCCGAGCAGGCCTGGCGAGCGTATCTCGAGCAAGACTCGACGGCGCTCGACGCATATGAGTCGCGATTCTGGTTCGCGGATGCACGTTACATGGTGGTCGTACTCAGTGTCGCAATCGAACAGAGCCCCAGGAAGGAAGAGATCCGGGCGGCGCGGGAAGCGATCGTCAGCGTTCGCGACTCCAATGAAGACGACAAGTACCTGCAACCGTCAGCGTTCTACCTCGTGAATCTGTCGGAGCAGATCCTCAAGGACCAGTATCGGCAGTTCGAGCGGAGTCGAGGCGCCAAAGGGATTGAGCGGCGGGACCAAGTGAGGTTTGTCGAGGCGGGCGCGGAGCGCCAGGTGGTCGCCTCGGAAGTCCCCGCCGATGTTGTGGGCGCGGTGCGGGCTCGCGATGAGTACAACGCTCGGATCCCGCTCGATCAGGACCCGGAGCGGAACGGGCTTTTGTACGCCTACCAGGCTGCCGACTACTACTTCGTCTACGGCCAGTTCGAGGAGGCCCGCAAGCGGTTCGACCCGCTGTATCGCGAGCAGTGCGGCAAGAACGAATGGGGCTACCGCGCCTGGGAGAAGCTCATCAGTATCAGCAACCTCGAAGGCAACGCAGCCAGGAGCCGCGAGCTCGCGGATTCGGCGAGCTGCGCGTACAACGAAGAGACACGGCGCGCCGAGGAGCAGATCCGCAAGCCGGTCCGCCAGGGGGTGGCGTACCTCGATGCCCGCAAGCTCTACGATGAGGCGGAGAAGATGCCGGCGGGTCCGGCGCGAGCTCGCAAGTGGCGCGAGGCGGCTGCCGCCTACAAGGTGGCGCTCGACGCGGCCCCGGATCGGGACGAGGCGCCCGAGGCTGCGATGAACGGAGCCTTCGCGTATAAGCAGGTGGGCGAGTACGACAAGGCGATTGCCATGTACGAGCTCTTCATCGCTCGTTACGGCGATGCGACGACCCTCGAGAGGCTTCGAAGTGGGGATCCGCAGGCGAAGGAGCCGGTCCCAGCGCAGCCACAGAAGTACGAGGCGCGCGCTGGGTTCCTCAAGGACGCCTATGATGCGCTGGCGGCCGCGTACGTGCTGTTTTTCAACTACCCAAAGGCGGCAGAGACCTTCGATTCGGTGTCGACGAACGGTCATTTCGAGGCCAAGGCACGACGAGAAGCCGCCCGGCAAGCCCTGTCGCTGTACGCGAGTCTCGGTGATCGTGGGGGGATGACCCGCGCCCGCAAGCAGCTCACCGGTCTCGGCGCTTCGGCGGAGGAGATTGCGGAGGCGGACTACATCGTGGCCACGGCCGATCTCAAACAATGGGATCGCTTTGGGGCCAACCAGGGCGCGAACGCCGAGGCTCGATCGCGAGCGCAATCAGCGATGAAGGCCTTCTACGACGCCCACAAGAAGGACAACGCTGCAGCTCGCTACCTGGTCAGAGCGGCGTACTACGTCGCGATCACGAAGGAAGCGGCGAATGCGCGCGACACGGCGGAGTGGCGAAAGGAGGTGCTGGCAACCTTCCAGCGCTGGAAGTCGCTATCGCCGACCGAGAAGGGACAGAACAAGGCCTTGGGCACTCCTGAGGCCAGCATGGCTGCCGAGCTCGATTACGCGATGATCGACGAAGCACTGCGGCGTAGCTTCGACTACGAGACGGGGCATCACCGCTACAAGGGTACGGCGGTCGAAGTCATCAAGAAATATCGAGAGGACGCGCTGGATGCCAAGCGTTGGCTCGAGGAACTTCAGCGCCTCATTACGACCTACGTCTCGCCGGAGTGGTCGACGGTTGCCGTTGCGCGGCAAGGGTCGCTCTATGACTCCCTCCGTACCGGCCTGTACAACACGCGGCCTCCCGAGCTGAAGATGTTCGACGCCAAGTCGGAGGCGATCCTGCGGCGCGCCGAGCAGAGCGACAACCTCGATCTCCAAGAGCAGGCGGATGCGCTGCGCACCAAGATCCGGACGACTTGGCGGGATCAGCGCGATCGAGAGCTCGAAAGCGCGGATCGGGTCATGGTGGACCGGTACGCAACGGCCGTCGTGTACGCCCGGCGCTACAGCGTATCCAAGGCGCCGGTGACCCACGCGATCCGAAGGCTCGCGTTCTTCTCGGATCTGGTCGGAGAGGCTCGGATGAAGGACTATTGCGCTCGAGTGGCCGGTCTTGGCTACCAGGAAGGGATGTTTGCCCGGATGCGACCGGGGCTCGCCATGACGAATGCACCCGACGGAATGCCTGTTCCTCTGCCGGTGGCCGCGCCATGAACCCGTGTCGTCTCGGATGGGGTGTGCCCCTTGTGCTCTGGCTTGGCGGGGGAGTGTCGGTGGGGTGCCTCCCCAAGTCAGGGGCGGCACCCGGAGCCGAACCCGGTGAGGCCGTCGAGCAGGGGCACGGCGGGCAGGGCGTCGGCGCTGCCGCGGCAGGCGGGGCCGCCACGGTCAGCAAATGGCCGCGGATGAGCCCAGCAGCCAAGAGCGCGTACGAGGCTGGCCTTCGAGCGTTCCTGTCCGGCAACCTCCAGGAGGCCTCAGGCCAGTTTCAGAGGGCGGAGCAGCTGGACCCCCAAGCATTCCGAGCGGCGTACTCCCTCGGGGTTGTCGCGCAACGTCTTGGCAACGACGGCGGAGCTCTGGACGGTTACCAACGGGCACTCCGCATCGTTCCGGACTACGAGCCCGCGATCGTGGCCTACGCGTTGCTCCTGGCGAGGCGTGGGGATGTCGATGCCGCCCACCGGTTTCTCAGTGAGCGTGTCGGCGGCATGCCGGCGAGCGCTGCCGTGAGCGCTGCTCTGGCCGAAGTGGCCAGCTTGAAGGGGGATTCGGGAGCTGCTCAGCGGCATGCTCAGGAGGCTCTCAAGAAGAACCCTGACTATCGCCCCGCTATGGTGACTCTAGCGCGTGATCACTATCGGAATCGGCGGCTCGATCTGGCGCTCTACGCACTGAAGGGGATACTGGATGGCTACGGGGCGGAGAACCCCCCCCGGGATCCCGACAACGCGGACGCCCTCTTGCTGCGCGGTCTCATCTACGAGGAGCAGGGGGAGCGAGCGGCCATGCTGACCGATCTGCGGCGCGCCGTGCAGCTTCGCCCCGATCTGGTGGAGGCACGCCTGCACCTGGCACGGGCTATGTTGGAGGCGGGGAATGCCGATGAGGCGGTATCCTTGCTCGAGCCGGCTGCCCGCTACGATCAGAGGAACGTCGCGGTGCGCCTGAACTTGGGCGACGGCTATCGCCTGCAGGGCAAGGTGGCAGCAGCCAAGGACCAGCTGGAATGGGTGACCAAGTCCGCACCGGAAGCGCCTCAAGCCTACTATAACCTCGGACTACTCTACCTCTTTGCCGATCAGGTGCCGGGGCTCACCCCTGTGCAGGCGGTTGACAAGGCCATCGAGTCGTTCGAGCGGTACAAGGCCCTGGCGCGGCGCGCTGAGGGGCCTTCGGACGTCGAGGAACTCATCACTCGGGCGAAGGCCAAGAAGGCGCTGATTCAGGCCAACGCGGCCACCGGCGGTGGGGATGCCCTGGATGCGATGGATGCTGACAAGAGCAACAAAGGAGGCAAGTGATGGCACGGTTCGGGCGGCTCGTTTTGCTCACGGGTTCGCTGCTAGCGGTCCATGGTCAGGCTGCGGCGCAAGGCAAGGGGCGGGTGGTGACGATCAGCGAGGTGACCATTGTGGGGCGGGTGCAGAAGCCCATCGCGGCCGTCGACGTCAGCCGGATACAACCGAAGCTCACCCTCGGCGAGATGAAGCAGCCGTTCCTGAAGCGGATCGAAGCGGTCATCTCCCGCGAGCCCTTCTGACGGGTCAGCATCGTGTTCGCAATGCTCGTCGCAGCGGCCGGAGCCTCGATGGCGGTGCTCGGATCTGCCGCTGTGCTCTGGCGCTCGTCGTCGCGGCTCGGTGATCCAGCCCGTGCCCTCCGAGCCCTGGCTCGCGCACCGCGGTGCGGGCTCGGGGCCGACGCGGGCGGAGGCGGTGACCGTGCCGCGCGCCTGGTCCGCGCCGTGCAGACGGAGGCGAGCCCCGAGGCGGCTCTGGCGTGTATCCACGAGTTCGTTAGCGAAATGCGGGCGGAGCTTGACGTCCAGAGGCCGCTGCCTCGAGTCTACGCGCGCGTCAGTCTCACCACGGGCACCGCCGCTGCCACGCTCGCGGTGGCCGAGGCCCTCGGAACGCCGCCGGTGCTGCTTACCCCGGCGCTCACGGCGTTCGGGATCGGAGCGGTCGGGGCCATCGTGGCAGCGCAGATGGGGCGTCAGGCCCGGGCCCGCACCGCGGCGCTGTGCGGCGACTACGACCGCCTCTTTGCCCAGTTGGAGCGACTCGTCGCCGGACCGGGCGGGAGTGCGGACGAGTGGAAAGCGGCAGCTCTCCGGGGCGGGAGGGGGCTTCGCGCAACGGTCGGGCAGGGGAGGATCTGATGGGGCGCTTCGGGCGCGCGCTCGAGCAGTTGTTGGCTCTGCCCGAGGAGGTGCGCCTTCTCGGGCACTATCAGTTGGTGAGACCGCTCGGCAGCGGCGGGTTTGCACCGGTGTGGCTCGCGAACGAGATCTACGGCGGGGTGGTGCTGCGCTCGGTGGCCATCAAGCTCTTTGGGGCGAATCCAGACGAGTGGGGCGAACATGAGGCGCCGAGCTCGAGCGGTCCCAGCAGCAACCGGAGCGACGCGGCGCTGGCGGAGGCCCGGGCGCTCAGTCGCGTGGAGCACCCCAATGTGGTGCGATTTCTCACCATCGTCGCCAACGTCGAGGGCACCCTGACTGGGCTGGTGATGGAGTACCTTCACGGTGAGTCGGTCAGCGCTGCCCTGCGGCAGCTCGGTCGGCTGCCGATGGCGAAGGTGCTCGACGTGGGCTGTGCGGTGGCATCGGCCCTCGAGGCCGTCCATCGAGCGGGGATTATTCATCGGGACGTCAAGCCTCGCAACGTCATCGAATCTGCCGGGAGCTACAAGCTTATCGACTTCGGGATCGCCTCTGCTGGGCCACATGCCCCGCCGAAGCCGATGCGAGCGGAGGCCAAGCCGCCTTCGGGCGACGCGCCCCCACTCCACGCCATCGACGGCGCGCCGACGGACGACACTCGGGCGGTTTGTTCCGTCGGTGACAGTGGAGAGTCTTCTGCGCTCATCTCGGCGCCGGGTACCATGGGCTATGTGGACCCTGCATCGCTCGATGCGCCTCCCACGCCAGCTAGTGATCTCTACTCCCTCGGAGCACTCCTCTACGCTTGTCTGTGCGGTGCGGTTCCTGCGGCCGAGGCAGCGCGGCTTGCTCGTAAACGTGGGATGCTGCGGGGGGTACTCGAGGGCACCGAGGCTCCTCCCTCGATTCTGATTGCAGCTCCCAGCACACCCAAGGCCCTGGCGGCACTGGTCGACGCACTCGTGGATCCCGATCCCGGCAAGCGCCCCGCGTCCGCCCAGGCCGTGGCGTCGCAGCTCGAACGCATGGGCTGACTTGCGGCGTAGCCACTCGGTGTCCAGTCTCGCGACCAGGTTTCCTGTTGCCACGGTTTCCGACATTTTCCCCAAGCGGGCTGTCGCGTCCGTGACCGGCATTGGCGGTATGGCGGGTGCATTGGCCGGGGGGGCTCCCGGTTAGCTGGCGTGGTGCTCGAGCACTTCACAGCTCGCGGCAACCAACCGTCGCGCCGCGATCAGACGCCATCCAGGATGACGCCGACCACGCTGGTGTCGTACGTCTGGGCTGTGTGGTAAGTGCCTTTCATCCAGAGGAGTACCGTCTTGTCGCTGTCCCAGTAGGGAACGATCGGACGCAGGTTGTCCAAGGTGGAGTTCTGCGTGATGGGCGTCCAATCGAAGGTCTGTCCGCCGTCACACGTCGTGCCGCGCCAGATCTCATGTTTCGCGAAGGTCTTCGTCTCGTCTCTCGGATCGTGCGTCGTTGAGATGTAGATGGTGTTCGGGTTGTTGGGGTGAAGCGCTCCAAGACCTGTGTAGTCCTGCTCGGAGTCGTACAGTTTGTGTCCTGCGTTCACCAGGTACGTACTCTTCCAGCTGCTTCCGTCGAAGCGGGCGTAGCCGAATCGCTTGTCCGGATCGTTGGTGTCGCCGTTGGCGCGTCCCGTGAAGATCAACGCGATTGTTCCATCCTCGTACCGCATGAGGTCGCAATTCCAGAGGTGCGTCAAGGTTACGCTTCCGAGTCGCGACCCCGTGGCAAACAACTTGGTGTACGCGGTGATGTTCTGGGCGGTGCCGTCGAGGAGGTTATTGTCGACCTCTGTACCGTCCGACTTGTAGATCTTCCCGCCCTGGACGTAGCCATGGTAGAGGCTGTTGTCGTTATCCCGGGGGTGGGCCTCGGTGCCGACGAAGTCGATGCGATCGATGTTGTTCCCCCAGTACTTGTAGTAGCCAGCGACATAGCCAACGCGCTCGGTACTCGTGAGGCGTCCTGCGTAGCTCCAGCTGGATCCGTCGGTGGAGACGAGGAGGTTGGGGCTAGTTTCCGTTGAACGGACGAAGTTGTAGACCTCGGCGCCCATGTGCCAGAGGTTCGAGTAGCTTACGGTCTTGCCATTGTCCGTGGGGCAACCGTGGCCGTTCCAGCTGAAGGACTGCCGCGGGCCCCAGCTGCCATTCTGGTAGACGTTGTAGTAGCTGTTGCAGTCGTCATTGTGGGTCGTATAGACCGCGACGTACTTGTTTTCTCCGAGCTTGGTGAGGCCGGCGGTGTTGTGATCGTCTGGGTTGAGATCGCCCAGCGTGCTCCGCTCTGGGGCGCCGCCGTTCACGAGGTCGTACATGGAGACCTCGACATTTCCGTTGCGATTGCCGCCGATGGCCACCGAACCGATGATCAGCTTGTTGGCCTCTGGATCCACGATGACGCGCTCGTCTTGATACCAGCACCACCCGCCGTCGTCGTTGAAGGTGATCAGTTCCCCCGGCGTGGCGACCGTGCCGCATTCCACGTCAGCGACTGTCTGGGCGCCTCCGCTCTCGTCGAGGCCGCCTTCGCCACTCATGCCACCGACTTCCTGGCTGCCAGCCGCGCCCCCGCTACCGCCAACCTGTTGGATTTGCGTGGTGCCGCCCGTGCTGTCACTTGCCGTCGAGCCACCAGTTTCGGCCGTGCCACCAGCCGCCGTCGAGCCAGTGCCGCCCGTGCTGCCACTTGCCGTCGAGCCACCCGTTGCCGTCGAGCCAGTGCCGCCTGTTCTGCCGCCTGTGTTGGCCCAACCACCCGTCGCGGGCGAGCCGCCGGTGCCGGGCGTACCCCCAGTGGGGGAGATGAGCCCGCCGCCTGTCCCGCCCCCTCCGCTAGCAACGCCACCGCTGTTACTCACGCCACCGGTTGGTAGCGCGCCGCCGGTGTTGCCTCCGCCTGTCGCCTGCGTGCCCCCGACGTTCCCCGTTGCGTTGGGTGATTGGGAACCTCCGGTGCCAAGGTGGCTGCCCGCCCCGCCGCTGCTGGCGGAGCTGCCGCCCGTGCCTACTTGGGTGGGGTCTCCCGACCCACCGGACCCCGCACTTGCGCCACCGGTGCTTTCGGTGACTCCATCGGATGCGTTGCCGCAGGCAACAGCCACAAGAAGGAGCCAGATTGATTGGGAGGGAGTTCTCATGGTCGCACAGTCGCTCCGTTTCACTTCAACTTCCATTCCCAGTCTAGCCGTTGTTGATCGCGTCCACCGTTCCTGTGCATCTGGACCTCGTCGCGGGGTTCGGTGTCGGCTGCCGGTTCGGTCATTGCGGTGCGGCGGCACGCAATGATTCTTGCTCTGGCTGATCAAGACGGCAGAAGAGGGGCACTTCGGGGAGATGAGCTTCCGGCCACAGGGCACCAGATTCGAGGGCCGCTCAAAGCAGGATTCGCACCCAATGATACCGCCGAGCGCAGTGGCGTTTCGGTTGACACCCGCTTTCCACGCGCCGCGCCCCCGGACACTAGCCGGCTGCACCCGTGTGGGTCACTCAGCTCAGCCGAAAGCACACACTCAGTCGAAGTCATCTATCCAGAAACGGACGGGCTGCTTCTCGGAATACTACTGCCCCAGATAGGCGCGATCGGCACGACAGGGGCAGTTCGTTCGAGAATAACTAGAAATTAGGGACAGGAAACCGGGAACGCG
>CAYRKE010000006.1:18375-100591 GCA_964424695.1 uncultured Polyangiaceae bacterium | reverse complement strand
AGTTAGAAACGGCCGGGTCGCTGTTCAGAGAGCGAAAATTCGGGAAAAGGAGAGTCTCGACGCTCAGCGGCTCGGCCGATGCTGGTGACTCCGCCTTCACTTGGGCTCGTTGAAACCGCGGGCGACGCGAAACTCGTCCGCGCGCTGGTGTCCGACCGCCACAAGGCGTTCCTCGAACTCCCACGCAAAGGGGCCGCCTTCGGATTCGTGTTCTGGACGCTTGGCGAAGTGCTCGAGTCCGAGCGCCTTACCCATCCGTGCTCGCGCCGCCCCGTCCGGCGTGAGCACGGCAGTGGGCAAGCAGCGACGGGCGGCGTCGAGAAGCGGAATGAGTGGCGGTCGTGCGGACGGAGGCCAGCACACCGCTTCGCTTAGCGTGAACCCTCCACTCGAGAGGCGACGCAGAGTCGCGAGGTGGGCTGGGACCCCCAGCGCTCTGCCGAGATCGCGAGCAAAGGCCCTGACATAGTAGCCCTTCGATACGGCGAGCTCCACGGTTAGCTCGATGTCCGTGCACTCGAGAAGTCTCAGGGAGTGCACGCTGACGTCCCGTTCCTCGAGTTCTAGCGATTCACCCTTGCGCGCGAGTTTGTGGGCGACCCTGCCCCCGGACTTGATGGCGCTGAACTGGGGTGGCTCCTGGCTGCGCCGTCTGGATTCGGCCGCGAGCGCTTCTTCGAGTCGGCGCTGGTCGAGCCATCCACGGGCGAGGCTAACCTCTTCGACGGGCTCTCCGGCGGCATCAAGCGTGTTGGTTGCTCTCCCGAAAGCTACTGTTGCGCGGTAGGATTTCTGTTCTCCGGCCAAGAACGCTGAGAGCTTGCTGGCCTCGCCGACCATGATGAGCAGGACTCCCGATGCAGCGGGATCCAACGTTCCGGCATGGCCCACTCGTCGGGTTCCAAACAGCCGCCTTGCCTGGGCCACGATGTCGTGACTCGTTGGGCCACCGGGTTTGTCAACAACGAGCACTCCTGGTTCTTGCGGGGGGCTATCTGCGAGCATGGGAGAGCGGAACACTAGCCCTCCAGAAAGGAGATTGCTGCTGGATTCGCCACGGCTTGGCGGGCAAGAGGCAGGCTGGTGGCCGGGCTAGCCCTGCCAGATCGTGCGACGGCGTGAGAGTTCGCTGTCGAGCTCGGCTTGGATGGCGGAGCGAACCCGGTTCGCAAGGCGCGACACGAACTCGAAGTCCCGATCCATCCCGACGCGGAACGGCGGCTCGGCTAGTGGTGGCCCAAAGACGATTCTCCACTTGGTCGGTGCGGGAATGAGCCCGGCTGGACCGAGCAACGGGAACGTTGGGGTTATCGGCAAGTAGGGAAGACCGAATAGGCGAGGCAGAGTGTCCAAACGGTAGAGCATCGGAGACGTCTCTTCTGCCCCAATGATGGCGCACGGAATGATGGGAGTCTGGGTGCGAAGTGCCAACCTGACGAAGCCCCCGCCACCGAAACGCTGGACTCTGTAGCGGTCGCGGTAGAGCTTGCCGATTCCTTCGAGCCCCTCGGGGAAGACGGCGACGAGTGACTCCGAGAAAACCAGACGCTCGGCGTCGGTTCGAGTCTCTCGGACGGCACCGAGGCGCGTGAGCATGGATCCGAGGAGCGGTACTGTCCGAACGAAGTCTGATGTCAACCATCGCAGGCTTCTGCCGCTCGGGTGCTCGAGCCGCACGACGGTTCTCAGCATGAGACCATCGAGTGGAAGCGTACCCGAGTGGTTGGCAACGATGAGACAGCGTCCGGAATTGGGGATGTGCTCGAGGCCCCTTGGTTCAACTCGAAAGTAGCTTCGGCACAGCCAATCGAGCATCGGCAGAGCTGTCCGCTCAAACTCGGGGTCGAGACCGAACGGATCCGGCCTTCGCGCGTCACGCGGGGCGTTGTCAGGGCCGCGTGACGCGGCTGTGCTCTTGCCATCATCTGGCAACACTGCATCGGGCGCCGCCCCAGGAATGGTTGGAGACTCCGGAGCTTGCTCGGACGTTCTGCGTGTCGGATCGTCGCCCATGGGTTTCGTCAGTCGGTCCTCGTTCCAGGATCCTGCCGCCGTCACTCAGGCGGCCCCCTCTTGGCCTACACCAGATTACCGCAGAGACATGGTGAGAGCACCCATCGGTGCCTCTGCTCGCTGGCCTGTGAAGGCGCCAGGGAGCTTGACTGTCTCGGTCTGGGTGCCTGGGACACCGGCGGTTGTCGGGCACGTTGAGCTAGTGGGTATCTGGACCACATGCGCCCCCGTCAACTTCCTGGCGCTTTGGCGGGGCGCGCCCCCGCTCGGCAGCCGTGCGACGCGCGCCCCCAGGTTTCTGAATTACCTGATAGTCGAGTCTGCTTCCCTCCGGACGCTGGCGCCGCGCAACGGCGCCAATCGGCAAGGATCTGTGCGGAGTGAATCGCATTCGTGGCGCCCCGCGCTTGCCGTTCCCCCGCTTCCATGAGCCGGAGTATCTAGGCGGACGTCCGGCGAAAGGGTGAGGTGGACCGGGGGCGCGGTAGCATATCGGCCCTGGTGGGGTTCCTGGCGCGAGATGAGAGTGAGGTGTGAAAGTTCGAGTGCAGATGAGAGAGAGCCACGATAGACTGGGGAGAATGGCCGAGTTCCGTCAGCACGCAGCGATGCGCGTTGGACCATATGACCTCGTCGAGCGGATTGGGAGCGGTGGGATGGCGGAGATCTACGTCGCGCGCGATCCCTCAGCCACTGCTCCCTCCGGGCGGGTCGCCATCAAGAGGATACTGCCGCAGCTTTCGAAGGACCCACGGTTCGTCGCAATGTTCTGCGACGAGGCTCGCATCTGTGCTGCCCTGTCCCATCCAAACATCGTGCAAGTGATCGATTTCGGCGAGGACCAGGGAGAACTGTTCATCGCCATGGAGTACGTGGACGGGATCTCATGTGCCAAACTGCTGCGAGCGGTGGCGGCACGCGGCCAGAAGTTTCCGATTGGGGTGGCGTTGTACATCGGCGATCAGGTGCTCCGAGCGCTCGAGTATGCGCACTCTGCGATTGATGAGAAGGGGAGAGCGCTCGGTCTGGTGCATCGAGATGTGTCTCCCGGGAACATCATGATCAGTCGAGTGGGTGAGGTAAAACTCACGGATTTTGGCATCGTGCGGAGTGATTTCGTCGCGCGGAGGACCTACCCTGGGGAGCTCAAGGGCAAGATTGGGTACATGGCGCCGGAGCAAGTGGTCGGGTCTGACGTCGATCGCCGGACTGACCTGTTTGCGCTGGGCATTGTCTTGAGCGAGATGCTGATCGCTCGGCCCCTCTTTCCCGGGCCGTCCGAGATGGAGATCCTGACCCGTATCTACGAAGCCAACGTCGATGTATTGGAACGTCATGGCACGCACTTGCCGCCGACCGTGATGGCGCTTCTGCGCCGGGCGCTCGCCCGCAAACGCGAGGATCGGTTCGAGACTGCGACGCAATTCCTAGCAGAGCTCCGCGCAGTGGCTTCCGAGCATCGGGTCGTGCTGGATGAACGAGAACTGCTGCCGTGGTTGATGTCACTGGCTCTGCTTCCATCGATGAGCGGTCTGAGGGAAGCGACGCGGCAGTCGCTCGAGTCTACCGAAGTCTCGGTGCAGCCCCTTGCAGACACCGGCGTGGCGGCGGAGGTGGGCGAGCTGCTTCGGCATCCGCTTGTTCCGCGCCATAGTCGTCCTCCGGGGGCTCGCCGTGGGGGAGTGCCCCGACGCTCGCACAAGACTAGCGGCACATTTACGGTGTGTACGCCTCGGGGCCTGGTCGCGTCGATGACCATTGGGCGGGTCCTCGAACAGGTGGCGACGGGGCGCATCGTTCCGGGGACGGCGCTGCGCACCGCTGAAGGGACGGAGCTCCGTCTCGAGCAGCTGCCTGCCGTGACCTCCCTACTCAGCGGTTCCGCGTATCGATTTGGCACTCCGGAGGAGCGGGAGGCGGACTGGTCGCAGCCCCTGGAGCGCTGGCGGCTCCCAGCCGTGCTCTACCGACTGTGCGCGCGGCAGGCGACGGGACTGCTCGCCGTTCGCGCGGGGAGCAGCGAGAAGCGGATCTACTGGGTGGATGGCGTTCCCCGTTTCATCAGTTCCACGCTCCCCCAGGAGCTGCTCGGAGCGCGCCTCGTTCGGGCCGGTGTCGTCTCCGCCGCGATCCTGCAGGAGGCTCTGCAGACCTGTTCGGAGTCCTCGCCTCGGCGCCTTGGCGAGGTACTCGTGATGGGGCGACATCTCGACCCGTCGGAGTTGCTGCGTCAGATCGTTCTGCAGTTGCGGGATCGTTTCGTGGAGCTGGGGGGCTGGAGGGAGGGACGGCTGATGTTCTTCGCCGGGATCCAGCACGAGCAGTCCATGCCACAGTGCGCGGGGCCAGAACTGGTGACACGGATGATTCGGACGCACTACGACGCTGACGAGATACGAGACCTGCTTGTCGACGTCTCCGACGCACCGATCGCCGCGGCCCCCGCACGGCTGATCGCACTCGAACGACTCGGGATCGACGCTGACGAGGTTCGCGTCATCGAATCGGCAGCCGGGGCACGAGGTCTGAGTTCGCTGTGCGACACCCTGCAGGATCGCCACGAGATCGGTTCCGACACCGTGCATCGCGCGTTGTTTATTGGACTGTCTTCGGGGGGGCTGGTCAGTCCCGCGTGGTAGGTCGAGGGTGAGCCAAAGCGGGCCACCACGCCCGCTTCTGGTTTCGGGGCCATTGTTCCGCCATTCCGAGCTGAGGCACAGCGGAGGGAAACTCAGGTGGTCTGGCGGATTGGGGCCGGCGGTCGCCGGTTGCGAGCAGGCGACACCGCCTCCCAGGCGCTAGCCAAGGCGAACAACCGCTCCTCCTGGAACGCTGGGCCCAGCAGTTGCAGCCCCACGGGGAGTTCCGGCTCGTCTGCCGTGGCCGGTACGGGGGCTGCGGGCACGGACAGCGCGCAGATCCCCGCAAGACTGCTGGGAAGTGTGTAGACATCCTCCAGATACATGGCCAGCGGATCCTCGATGCGCTCGCCCAGCCTGAACGCCGGGGTGGGAGTGACCGGAGCGACGAGTGCATCGACCTCGGCAAATGCACGATCAAAGTCTTGCTTGATGAGAGTTCGCACCTTCTGCGCGTGCCGGTAGTAGGCGTCCCGGTAGCCCGCACTCAGCACGTAGGTACCGAGCAGTATTCGCCGCTTGACCTCCGTGCCAAATCCGGCGTTGCGGGTCGCACCGTACATCGCCTGGAGGCCTGCGTCGCTCTCCTCGAGTCTCAGCCCAAATCGTACGCCGTCGAACCGTGCGAGGTTGCTGGAGGCCTCGGCGGTCGCAACGATGTAGTACGTGGCGACGCCATACGCCGTGTGAGGCATTCGGACGGGGCGAGTTTCGCAACCCTCGCGCTCGAGGGCGGCTACGGCACGCAAGATGCTCTCCTTGCAGCGCGGGTCCAGACCTTCTCCGAAGTACTCTTCGGGGACACCGAGTCGGAGGCCCTGAACGCCGCGTTCGCACGCGGCTTCGTAGTCTGGCACTGGAAGATCGCCGCAGGTCGAATCGAGAGGGTCACCGCCAGCGATCACGCGGAGGATTCGGGCCGCCCCACGGACGTTGCGGGCTAGGGGCCCGACCTGATCCAGGCTGGAGGCGAACGCCACCAAGCCATACCGAGACACGCGTCCGTAGGTCGGTTTGACGCCAACGACGCCGCAGAGCGCCGCCGGCTGTCGGATCGAGCCGCCGGTATCGCTGCCGAGCGAGCCGAGCGCCATGCCGGCTGCGACGGAAACCGCGCTGCCACCGCTCGACCCACCCGGAATGCGGTCGGGAGCCCAGGGATTCCGCGCGGGGAAGAAGCCGCTATTTTCCGTGGACGACCCCATCGCAAACTCGTCCATGTTCGCCTTGCCAACGATGAGGGCGTCAGCCTGGCGAAGTCGCGAGACCACCGTCGCGTCGTAGGGCGGGCGCCAGCCGTGCTCGGGCTGCGGGGGACCGTTCTCCCCATTTCGTCGCGTCAGAATGCGCGAGCCGCACGTGGTCGGAGCGTCGCGAGTACAAAGGGCATCTTTGATGCTCATCGGGACTCCTGCCAGCGGGCCGAGCTTCTCGCCCTCGGCGCGCCGGGCATCGAGCTGATGAGCGGCGCGAAGCAGACTCTCGGGGGCTGTCGTGGTCAAGAAAGCTCCGAGCGTCTTCTGGGCCTCCAACTCGCAGAGCGTCTGCTCCGCAACGTCGACGGCCGAGAGTTCTCCGCAGCGAACCTTGTGGCTGAGTTCAGTCAGTTCGAGCTCCAGCATGGCCTATCCTTCATCCACGAACGCCGGCACGGCGAACGCACCCTCGCTCGTACGAGCGGCTTGCGACAGTGCCTCCTCGGGAGAGAGTCCTTTGCCGCGGACGTCGGCGCGCAGCGGTGCGACATCCACGGCGACGTGTGCGGTTGGCGGGACTGAACTCGTGTCCAACTCCCCGAGTCGCTCGACGTAGTCGAGGATGCGGGCGAGGTCGCGCATGAGCGGCTCGACTTGATCGGGGGCAAGCTCGAGCTTGGCCAATTCCGCAATATGAAGAACATCGTCTTGAGTAATCGCCATTCGCACGAGCTCCACCGGCCGTCCTAGCACGCACCCGGTCACTGACGTGGCGCTTCCGAGCCCCACGTCGTGCCGTGGGGCCAGCGGAGCGGTCCCTGCTCCCGAGTTGAACACTGGCCAGAGTGCGTGTTTCGCCGAGTCGCAGATCTGCTGCCAAGGGGGGGGGGAACCCGAGCGCGGGAGCTACTCAGGTGGCCGGCCGCTCGGTCCGATGCCGGTTCCGTTGCGGTTGGCGTGGGGATCTCCGGGGGGGAAACACGGCCGCAGCCTTTACTACAGGGGCACCATGCCGTAAGGTCCCGCCCCCGCCTGGAACCATCTTGGCGAGGGACAACGCCGCACGCCCCAGCGCAACCGCGGTCGGCTCGGTGCTTCCAAGGCTGAAGTGGCCGACTCGGGGGGCGGAGGAACAACCGAAGGAGAATCGCGCTCATGAGCAACGAGACACCAGCAGAGAATAACGCACAGACAGCTCCGGCTGCGGGGGGCGAGGCAGGCCCAGGGGCGGCTCAGTCCGAAGTGAGCGGGCCGACGCTGCTTGCCAGCGCCGGTCGGGATCCTGCGAACCCAGTAACGGTTCGAGAGCTCTTCGAGGCAGGTGTCCATTTTGGACATCAGACGAAGCGCTGGAATCCCAAGATGCGGACGTACATCTACGGTTCGCGCGGTGGGATCCACATCATCGATCTCGACCAGACCGTGAAGCTTTTTCACAAGGCTTTCAGCTTCGTCAGCGACATCGTTGCGCGGGGCGGGCACGTCCTGTTCGTGGGTACGAAGCGTCAGGCAGCCGAAATCATCCGTGAGGAGGCGGCGCGCGCCGGACAGTACTACGTCACGAATCGTTGGCTCGGCGGGACGCTGACGAACTTCCGCACGATGAAGGGGGGCCTTGAGCGGCTCCGTACGATCGAGCGGATGCGAGAGGACGGGACGTACGAGCAAATTCCCAAGAAGGAGACGGTTCGTCTCGAGAAGGAGCGTGCCCGTCTCGAGAAGTACATCGGTGGCCTGAAGGGGATGAGCACGGTGCCTCAGGCGGTGTTCATCATCGATCCTTCTCAGGAGACCATCGCTGTCAACGAGGCTCGGCGGCTTCATGTTCCGGTGATCGCCACTACGGACACCAACTGCGATCCGGATCTCGTCGATTTCCCGATCCCGGGGAACGATGACGCGATCCGCTCGATCCGCCTCATCACGAGCGCAATCGCGGACGCCTGTCTTTGCGGCGAGGCCCGACGACGGGACAATCAAGCGGCACGCGAGAAGGACGGACAGACGATGGCGTCTGGGCGTCCTGGCCCTGCCGCAGACACGACGGTCATCTATCAGCGTCCCTCGAGGGGGCACTCCTAGGACCCAACCAACGCAGGGCGACGGCCGAACGGCCGTCGCTGACCTGCAGAGCGTTCATTGGCCCGCACGCCAAGCGCACGAATCGGTGCGTCGCTCGGCGTGGGCCGTTGGATCTGTTGCGTCAGAATGACGCATTACCTTCAGCGCATAAGAGGGAATATGGCTCAAGTTAGTATGCAGCAAGTCAAGGAGCTGCGTGACCGCACTCAGGCGGGACTGAACGACTGCAAGAGTGCTCTTGTTGAAGCCGACGGTGACATGGACAAGGCCGTCGAGATCATTCTCAAGAAGGGTCTTGCCAAGAGCGCCAAGCGCGCCGGCGCCGTCGCCACCGAGGGCGAGGTCGCAACCCGCATCGCGGCGGATGGTAAGAGCTGCGTGATCGCCGAGATCAATATTCAGACGGATTTCGCAGCCCGCAATGCGGAGTTCAAGGCGTTTGTCGGCAAGGTGCTGGACGCGGCCGAGGCGGCAAAGCCTGGCACTGATTTGCTCTCTCAGGCCTACCCAGGGGGTCAGGGAACGGTCGAGGAGAATCGCCAAGCACTGGTCGGCAAGCTTGGGGAGAATGTTACCGTTCGTCGTTGGGCGAAGCTGGCAGTCGATGGCGCGGGGCTGGTGCACTCCTATGTTCACATGGGGGGCAAAGTTGGCGTGGTGCTTGCCGTGGCGTGCGACGCCGGCGCTGAGTCCAAGCCAGAAATCCTCAAGCTTGCCGACGACGTAGCCATGCAGGCGGCCGCCATGGCACCGCTCTACCTTGTGAGCAGCGAGATTCCAGCAGACGCGGTCGCGAAGCAGACCGACATCTTCAACGCGCAGCTTGAGGACGAGAAGAAGCCGGAAGCAGCTCGGCCAAAGATCATCGAAGGCAAGCTCGCCAAGTGGCGCAAGGAAGTCTGTCTGCTCGAGCAGGTGAGTGTCATCGAGAGCGAGAAGAGTGTGGCTCAGCTCGTCGCCGAGACCGCGAAGGCTGTCGGGTGCAAAGTTGTGATTCAGGGGTTCATCCGCTACGAACGCGGCGAAGGCATCGAGAAGCCCAAGGGCAAGGACTTCGCGACCGAGGTCGCGGAGATGAGCAAGGCCTGAGCCCAAAATCGCAGTCAGACAACAGCCGAGGGCTGCTGTGGCGAACTCGCCGTGGCAGCCCTCGTGCGTTGCAGCGCTGATCCCCAATTCCTCAGTCACAGTGCCGAGTGGCAACCTTGCGCTGGCGCGGGCCTACTCCATTGGGCGAGGCACGGTCTGGTGGGCCAAGGTCGAGCTAAACAGCTCCAGGCTGAGGCTGCAGCGCCGCGAGGCCGCCCGCGAGGAGCGCGCGGCGCGCACCGGAGGACGTGAGCACGCACCCGAACGGCCAACGATGCATCCGCGGATGCTGCGGCCTCTCGCTGGACTTGTCTAGGGGTTGGGCTTCAGCGCTGGAGATGGGATGGGGCGCAGCGCACCTCCTGGCCAGCCGGCGTGTCTCATTCCCTCGGGCCTCCGGCGTTGAGCGAGGTCTCTGCCGCGATGGGACGCTGCGGGGCTGGCTTGGTCGCCACGAGGGTGCAGCTGCCGTCCCGGAGCTCGTAGTGGTCCCCGCCTGGGCATAGGGCGGCACCCCGATCGTCGAACGCAAGTCTGTAGCCTTGGCGACTCATCCAGCCGACTGCACGAGCGGGGCTACCGAGAACCAGCGCATGGGGCGCGACGTCGTGGGTCACGACGGCTCCAGCTCCCACGAAAGCGTAGCGGCCGATCGTAACGCCGGGCAGCACCGTTGCGTTGGCTCCAACGGTCGCCCCCCGTTCGACGCGGGTCTTGCGATACGCGTGCTTCCGACAGACTTCGGCTCGCGGATTGCGGACGTTGGTGAAGACCGCGCTTGGGCCAACGAAGACGTCGTCTTCGAGCTCCACCCCCTCGTAGATGCTGACGTTGTTCTGAACCTTCACCCGACTTCCTACCAGAGCGCCACGGGCCACGTGACATCCCTGTCCGAAGCTGCAGCCGCTGCCGATCACGGCGCCGGCCATCACGTGGCAGTAGTGCCAGATCCTGGTTCCTGCCCCGATGGTTGCACCCGCCTCCACGGTTGCCGTGGGGTGAACGATTGGGGCTTCGAAGGGGGGGGGAGCGCCCGAGGTTGGCGGGAGGGTCATGGTGAGCAAGGATGCTGCCAACTGCAGCCCGGCGTCCAGTTCTCCCCGGGGGGGCTCACCCGTTTGCCCACTGCTGAACCTTCGACAGCGGATTGGGGCGGGCAACGAGAGTGTCCCAGAGTGGTCGCTACGCAAACTCGGATTCTGTGCTGGATCGAGCGCACCGTCCTTGTCGCGCGCACAGCTCGGGATCTTCGAGAGACACATCGCGCGCTTGCCGCATGTCTGCTGCTCTCGACCTGGCCAGTGTGACGGGGCTCTGGTCAGTGGACCGGCTTCGGCCTCTTGCGCGAGTCCCAAGCAGGCGTTAGGGACGACTCCGGGCAGCTGCCAGGAACGTTGCGACGCGAAGTGGGAACACAATGATTGGCCAGGGGTTGCGCAGGGCGCAGCAGAGAGCGAAGCCGTCGCTCCGCACGTTGGCTGACCTCGGCATGCTTTCAGCCGCGTACTGGCTGGCGTTTCTCCTTCGCTTCGATGGGGACCCACCACTGCAGATGTGGAAGCTGCTCCTCTTCACCTGGCCGTATGTAATTCTGCTGGAATTTGGGGTGCTGCACCTCGCCGCCGTGACTCGGTACGCATGGAGCTACGTTGGGCTCAGGGAAGCGGCGAAGACTCTAGTGGCTGTGCTCGGCGCGGCAGTACTATTGCTGCTGCTCCGCTTGTCGCTCGTTTGGGTGCTACCCTTCTGGGGATACGCGGCCTATGCGATGGTCCCGATTGGGATCATTGGGGCCAATGCCGCGCTTGCCTTTCTTGGGGTGATCGGTACGCGGGCGCTGCGTCGTCTGCAACACGAGCGAGGCGGGGCTCAATCGCTTCCTGAGACGGAGAGAATCCCCACGCTGCTGGTTGGCGCGGGTGGCGCCGGAATGCTGGTGGCTCGCGAGATCGCGAACCATTCGGGGCTGCCGCTTCGCGCGGTCGGGTTCATCGACGATGATCCCTCCAAGCATGGCCTGACTGTGCACGGGATTCGTGTCCTGGGATCCCGTGCGGAGCTTGTCAGAATCGCCAGAGACACGGACGCACGACAGGTCGTGATTACCATGACGGGTGCGGGCGGCGACGTCGTGCGCGAGATCTACGAAGCATGCGCTGGAATTGGCCTCGACGTGAAGGTGATGCCTGGCATCTACCAGATCCTCGACGGGCAGGTGAATCTGTCGCGGATTCGGCCCGTGTCGATCGAGGATCTGCTCGGCAGAGAGGCGGTAGAACTTGACGAGGTGGCCCTCAGTCGCTTCCTGCGAGGAAAACGGATTCTGGTGACCGGGGCGGGGGGATCGATCGGTTCCGAGCTCTGCCGTCAAGTTGCGCGGTTCGAACCTGGGCAGCTGGTACTGGTCGAGCGGGCAGAAGCGGTGCTCTTCGAGATCCATCGCCAGCTTGCCAAGTCCCTCCCTGGGCTCTCTGTCGTTCCGTGTGTCGCCGACGTTTGTGACGAGCCGAGGATCCGATCGGTTTTTGACGCGTACTCTCCGGAAGTCGTTTTCCACGCCGCTGCTCACAAGCATGTCCCGATGATGGAGTGGAACCCAGGCGAAGCCATCAAGAACAACATCGGAGGGACCCGCGTCGTTGCAGATGCGGCGGATCGAATCCGAGCCGAGGCCTTCGTCCTCGTCAGTACGGACAAGGCGGTCAACCCGACCTCGGTGATGGGTGCGACCAAACGTGTCGCAGAGATGTATGTCCAGGCTCTGTCCGAGCGGTCGGCAACGCGTTTCGTGGCGGTCAGATTCGGCAACGTTCTTGGTTCGACGGGTTCTGTGGTTCCGATCTTCGAAGCACAGATCGCGGAGGGGGGGCCCGTAACGGTCACCCATCCGCACATGGTCCGGTACTTCATGACCATTCCGGAGGCGAGCCAACTCGTGATCCAAGCCGCAGCCATGGGCGGAACGGGGCAGATCTTCGTTCTCGACATGGGGCGGCCCGTCCGGATCATGGATCTTGCGAACCAACTCATACGACTCAGTGGATTAGAGCCCGGCGTCGACATCGCCATCGAGCTGAGTGGGGTCCGACCCGGGGAAAAGCTAGTCGAGGAGCTCGCATTCGACGCCGAGAAGATGGAGCGGACGAGTCATGCCAAGATCTTCATTGGCAAGCTTGGGGCACCCGCGATGCCCGAGGTGGAGCGAAGGATTGCTGCCCTGAACGCCGCCGCGAAATCGGGCATCGGCGAGCAGGTGCTCGGCGCGCTGCGACTGGCGGTGCCCGAGATGAGAGAGTCGTTGGCTCCGCCGGTTGTGGGTTCCGATGAGAGGGAAGCAGACTTGGGCGCCACGGTGCATGCAACTGGACTACCTGAGCGGGTGGTGGTCTGAAATGGCCAACAGAATCCATCTGTCGCCACCCGACGTGGGGCAAGAGGAGCGAGCTGCGCTGCTGCGCGCCTTCGACTCGGGTTGGATAGCGCCCGTTGGGCCAGACCTCGAGCGGTTCGAACACGAGACGGCGGCCTACGTTGGCGTCCGAGCCGCTGCCGCGCTGAGCAGCGGTACCGCGGCGCTCCACCTGGCGATGATCATCCTCGGCGTTGGTCCCGGCGATGAAGTGCTCGTTCCCACGCTGACCTTCGCGGCGACGGCCAACGCCGTCCGCTACGTCTCCGCAGCGCCGGTCTTCGTGGACGTGGGGGCGTCTTGGACCATCGACCCCCATCTCGTCGCAGACTACCTGAGGACGAGTTCCGCGAGGGGAAAGCTTCCAAAGGCTGTCATCACCGTTGATCTGTTCGGGCAATCGGCAGACTACGCCGCTCTGCGGCTGGTTTGTGAACCCTATGGCGTTCCGATCGTGCAAGACGCTGCGGAGGCACTCGGTGCGGTGTTTCGAGGCGAGCCCGTCGGTAAGCAGGGGGTGATGGCAGCGCTCAGTTTCAATGGCAACAAGATCATCACCACAGGTGGAGGAGGGATGTTGCTGTCGGATCGGGAGGACTGGATTGTCCGCGCACGGTTTCTGGCGACTCAGGCACGGGACCCTGCGCCGCACTACGAACACTCCACGCTGGGCTACAACTACCGAATGAGCAACGTGTTGGCCTCGATTGGCAGAGCGCAGCTCGCAAAAATCGAAGGTCGGGTTGCTCGACGTCGAGCCGTTTTCGCGCACTACGTCCAGGCTCTATCGGAGCTGGAGGGCTGGTCATTCATGGAGGAGTGCCCCTGGGGCATCTCCAATCGGTGGCTGACGGTGGCTCTGATCGAACCCGGGCAAGCGAGGGCTGATCGGGACTCTGTGCGTACTGGCCTCGAACGTTTGGACATCGAGTCACGTCCGGTCTGGAAACCGCTTCATCTCCAACCTGTGTTCTCGTCGTGTCGGGCCATCGGAGGCGAGAACGCCTCCCGACTCTTCGAGCGGGGGCTGTGTCTGCCCAGCGGCTCTTCGATGAGAACGGAGGACGTCGCGCGTGTCGCGGAGTCGATACGTGGGATCTGCCAGTCTGGTTGAGCTTCCGCTCATCGGACGACAGCTCACCCGTCCGTCGTTGCCGGCTCGAGGGAGCCTGTCACGACGCGGGAGCCTCGGCTCGGGCGTGGAGGGGCGGGGCGGCATTGGACACTGACGCCTCCCGCTGCGCGAGACCGGTCCGCGGCCTCAAGCAGCTCCACGACCTCAAGTCCATATCGCCCATCCGTCGGAGGGCTACGCCGGCTGAGTATGGCATCGACGAAGGATTCGAGCTCGACTCGAAGGGGTTCGGCGCCGAACGCGGCCTCCGCCGCAAGGGCGTCGAGGAAGGCGATGCTGGAGCGCTCGGGATTTCCGAGACTGCCCGGCTTCAGGTTGAGCTTGGGACTACCCGCATCGTCGAACACCAGGGTTGCGTCGCGCCCGATGAGACTGATACGGCGAATACGAGCCTCGCCATTTCTTGACACGCGAATCAGCGCAGTTCCTGCTCGCATGCGGATTGCCACGGCAGTGACTCCGTCGGTGAGGGTTTCCGCGGTGAGCTCACGAGCGGCACCCAAAAACGACCGGGCGAGACCTAGGTCGTGGGGAGCAAGCGCCCACCATGCATCATCCGGAATGCACCCATGACGTTCGCTTTCGAACCGGCGGATCGGCCCAAGGAGTCCCGTGCGAGTGACTACACGGATCGCTTGGAGATAGGGATGATACTCGAGGATGTGGCCCACCATGAGGATCGCCGCGCGCTGTTCGGCGATCTCAACGAGGAGCCTGGCCTCGGCGGCAGAGGAGCCAAGTGGCTTCTCGACGAACACGTCGAGGCCCGCGGACAGTGCCGCGAGCCCGAGCGGCACGTGCGACTCAGGCGGTGCCGCGATGACCACGGCGCGCAGGCCCGGGAGTGCCATGGCGGCATTGGCGTCGCGACTCAGTAGAGCGTCTCGGAGGCCGTGTTGGCTCTGGCACTCGGCGAGCCTCGACGAATCGCTGTCGCAGACCGCGCGGACGCGGACTCGGGGCATCTGAGTAAGGACGCGAAGTAGGCTCGCGCCCCATCGCCCGAAGCCGATGAGCGCGAGATCGAGGACAGGGAGCACGGTGCCCGTTTACCGCGCGGCTGCCCATTCGCCAAGTCGGGGTCCAGCCCTGCACGCCGGCCCTCGGGAACGTCGCGCGGGGCGTAGAGCCGACATGGGGCTCCGTATGCGCCGGACACCAGCACTCACTGGTGGAAGCTGACGGACTCCGACTTCCGGGGAGCAACCAGATCCGCGGCGGCAATTCCGCTCGCGTCGAAGAAGTCTTTGGCGATGCCCTCGGTCGCGGCAACAAGCTCACGTGGGGTTCCATGGGCTTCGATGCGCCCCTTGTTGAGGACGTAGATATAGTCGCCGATTCTGAGTGCGCCTGCCATGTCGTGGGAGATGACGATGGAGGTCACGCCGAATCGGTTCCTGGTGTCGAGGATCATTTCGTCCACCAGCCGAGACGACAACGGATCGAGCCCACTTGTTGGTTCGTCGTACATGATGACCTCGGGCTCCAGCATGAGCGCTCGAGCCAGGCCTACTCGCTTTTTCATGCCGCCGCTCAGCTCACTGGGCATTCGCCGTTCGATGCCGGCGAGGTTCAAGGATGCCAGCTTTTCGCTGACCCGTTGCGCGATCTCCTTCGAGCGGAGTCTGGTGTGTTCGCGCAGCGGAAAGGCTAGGTTTTCGAAGACGTTGAGGGAGTCGAGCAGCGCGGAGTACTGAAAGACCATCCCAAATTTGCGGCGAAGCCGGCGCACCTCGGCGCGCCCCGCGTGGGCAATGTCCGCCCCGTCGATGACGATCCTGCCCGTGGTGGGTTGGTCCAGCCCAATGAGAATCTTCAGCAAGGTCGTCTTGCCAGCTCCCGACCCGCCTATGATGATCACGATCTGCCCGCGGCCGACGCGCATGTTGATGTCCGTCAGCGCCTGGTAGTCGCCGAAGCGCTTGCACAGGTCTTCGACGACCATATGCTCCGATGGGCCGGGAGGCTGCGCGGTCATTGGTCCAGGAGCATAGCCTGCCTCCGGGCGCCGGGTTTACGGTTCTTGAGCCCATCGGGGGGATGGGGGCCTAGGGAGATGCACTTCAGTAACTTGGCCAGCTGAACAGGCGATGTCGGCCGGACGCGAGTCGATACTCGACGTCCACCTTGCTGTTGGTTATCCTCCCTCGGCCATCTTCTAGCGGATCTTGGGCAGAGCTAATTCACGATGACGGGTGCGGTGAGACGCGACTGGCGTGGCGTTCGGGCCGAGGTGCCGAGTTGTCGGCCTGCGTTCGATCCTGTACTCGACGAGCCTATCGCAGTCGAGCGAGGGTCGGCGCCCACGGTGAATGCCAACGAGCTGTGGCTTGGTCCAGGCATGGTGGTCGCTGACTACGCGGTGGTCAGCAGAATCTCCGACGGTCCGGCGGTGCAGACGTTCGAGGCGGTGCGCCGAGGCACGGGGCGCAATGTCTCCCTGCATGTCTTGGGCACGGCGTGGTCCCGCCTGCCCGGGCTTTCAGACGCATGGATCGCCTGGGGGAACACCATACGGCGGATTCAGCATCCCGGATTGGCCGAATGCGGGGGGGCGGGCGTCACCAGTGACGGCTTGCTGTACGCGGCGTTCGAGTGGCTGGATGGCGAAACGTTGCGAGCTCGATTGGACGCAGATTCGCTGACGCCGCAAGTCGTGATCGGGATTCTTGTCGCGCTGCTCGAGGCGCTCGACGCAGTCCATTCCGAAGGGCTCGTTCACGGCGACATCCGACCCGAGAATGTGTTTTGCACGACGGACGGCGAGGTGAAACTTCTGGGTCTGGGGCTCGCGCAATGCCTTCGCTCGCAACAGCCGGCTTCCGACGGTCGTCTTCTCGTGTCGGCTGCCTACGTGAGTCCCGAGCAGATCGCTGGCGGGCCCGCGACCGTGCAGACCGATCTGTACGCTTTTGGCATGCTGGCGCACGAATGCCTGCTCGGGCATCACCCCCTGGTTTCCGAGCCCGGCTGGCCCAGCGCGACCGAGATGCTGCTCAGGCAGGCCCAGCGGGCTTGCGAACCACTCGTTTCGATGCCGGCGCCGGTTCGGCAGGTTCTTGAGAGCACGGTGGCCAAGTTGCCAAGTGCGCGACCCGCCTCGGCGCGGCATGTTCTTACCGCTCTCCACCGACTTCGGCCGCGCTATATCGGCGTAAGTTCAGATGCGGCTGGGATCGGGAAGCAGGTTGGGGGTGAGCCACTTGCCGCTTTGGCGCCCGAGTGGCGCCGCGCGGGCGCAGTCCTTGCCTTGCCGGGTCGGGTTGGGCACGGACCGGATGCGATGGAGGCGCGGCCCCAGGGATTCGAGAAGCTGCGGCCGTGGTCTGCCGTGACACACCGCGCTTCGCCGCAGCTCTTGGGGGATCTTGGTGCCCGGCAGGGGGCGCTTCACTCCCAGGCTGGTACCTGGTTCCAGTGGCCGTACGGCCATATGTTGGTGGGGGGGGTTCTGGGGATACTGGCTGGCGTATCGGTGTACCTCTGGCAGACACGCCCCAATGCCAATGTTGAGACTCCATCTGGCGAGCGCCAATTCGACCCGGCCCGGCGCGGAGGCTGGCGGTGACGGTCGGTCGGAAGCAGGTTCCGCAGTCCGACGCCCGGCGCAAAGCGGCAAGCGTGGGCGGAGCATCTGAGCCTAGAGGCCAGGCCAAGGACGAAGGGCGAGCCAGCGCATATCCAGGCGCTCGAGCCTATCGCCCCGAGCGCATCAGCAGCCACGAGGGGCCTGAGGCTCCAACGTCTGTACGGCATTCTCAGCGTGCGGCTCGTGCGCCCGTCGCTGTGCGTGCTGGGGATTCCGTCGCACCGCCAGAGCCGACTCGCGAGCCTCGCGCCGTGGACGGGCACCCGCTGGACCGTCAGGAGGACACTAATCCGGGGCTGGGCTCGATTCGGGGAATGGGGTTCCCGCGTCGTGGGAACAGTGGGGATTTCGACTCCGACGCCACTGTGATGGGTACTGGGGACGAGGCGCTATGCGGTGAAGATGTGGCGTCTGGTCCAGTCAGCGCTGTTCCCGCGAGTGCCGAGCGGCCGCGCGGTGTTTCGGATCGAGATGCTGCAACACGACTCGCGCCCGTGGTGGTGTCTGAGCGGGAGCGACGCGCCGCACGCGCTGCTCTCGAGTTGCACGCGAGCGCGAAACCTGGGACGGTGCGTGGTCTTGGTGGGTTTTCCGTGGCTCCGGCGCTGGACGCGGCTCTGAACGCTCACGACGCTGCAGGGGGTCGAGACGCCTTGTTGCCCGCAGCGAGCGTCGCGTCCCCCGTCGAGAGTCCACTTGCGGACGATTCCGAGACCTCTTCGATGGATTGGGCAGCTCAGGGGTACTTCGAGCGTGACCCGGAATCAGTGGCTAGGCCACCGAAGCGGTGGGTCGTGCCGCTCGTAGGGGTGGTGTTGCTGGTCGCCGCGGGCGTCCTGGTGTTTGCTGCCGTGCAGCGGTTCTTCGAGAAGCGTGCGGCTGAGCAGGCAGGCCATTCGGCGGCTCCTGCCATGGCGGTTGTCGACCCAGCACGCGCCAATCCCACGGTTCCGGGGGCTCCCCTCGTGGGCGCCAAGTCTGAACAAGGTGTCAGATCCGGGCCAGCCTCGGTCGGAGCTGTCTTGCCGCTTGCTCAAGCTCCCAGTGCCGACGTTTCGACGGGCACAAAGTCTCGAACAGGGTCGAATGGTGGGGTCGAGTCGAGCACGAGTCCGGGCGTCGCGCGCGGCAATTCCGAGGACGACTCGGAGCGAACAGGGGCCGCGTCGCGGCTTCGCCGCGGTCAGGTGCGCCCCCAACGTCGCGCGGCTACTCCGCCGCCTCAGGCTCCCGCGCCAAAGCGCGTGCCTGATGAGCCTCTCTTCTAGGTGATACTCCATGTGGACACGCAGAACCAATACCCCTGATGGAATCGATGGCCTCGTGTGCATGCGGGGAGACTCGTCGAGGTGAGCACTGTGCGGCGCCGAAGCGAAATGGGTACCCGGGTCCGCAGAGTATCAGTCGTGGGGGCGTTGCTGTTCTCCACGCTGGTCGCTCATTTCCCAGCGCGCGCTCAGGAGGCCAGCGGAGACCAGTCTACGTCGAACGCTGCAGCGTTGTTCGAGCGGGGCAGGGCTGCGGCGGCGGAGCGCGACTGGCTGCTCGCTTTCTCGTTGTTTGAACGCTCGTTTCGAATGCTGCCATCTTACGATACATCGGCAAACCTCGGGCAGGCGGCGCTCAAGCTTGAGCGGTACGCGGACGCCGCTGACTTCCTGACCTACTCTCTGGAGCACTTCCCCCCGAGTGGGGATTCAGCGCGCCGCGAATCGATCGAGTCCCTGCTCGAGATTGCGCTTGCTGAGGTCGGAGTGGTTCAGATCACGTGCAAACCACCGGATGCGGAGCTCCTACTCGATGGAGAGCGTGTCAGGACGATCAACCCGAATCGGTGGTATCTCAGCCCGGGCCGCCACATCATTTCCGCCAGGGCCAAGGGGTACCAGGAAGGTTCACGGGAAATCGCGGTTCGTGCTCGAACGAACAACGATATCTCCCTGGTGCTGGCACCCATTGCGCCAACCCAACCCCGCGCCGTTCAGCCAGCTGCGCAGACTCGAAGCGAAGCGAGTTGGAGGGATCCCGTGCCGATCGTTCTCGTGGGAGGGGGGCTGACGGTGGCAGCTCTTGGACTCGGCATTGGTTTTCAGTTGCTGGCCGACAGCAAGGAATCGCAGGTCGAAGAGGCTCGCGAGGAGCTCGTCGTCGCCGACCCGAGCGCGTGCGCATCGAGTGGGGGCTCTAGCCGTTGCTCGCGGATCGATACCCTCGCGACTGAAGCCGATGAGCGGCGTACGGTCTCGTTCGTCGGGTACGGTGTTGCGACTGCGGCCCTCTTGGCGACCGCCACCCTACTGCTGTGGTCTCCCAGTGACGGTGACAAGCGAAGCTCATTCATGCCTGGGCTTATCATCGACGCCGGCTCGCTGCGGTTGTCAGCAGAGGGGCGTTTCTAGGAATCGTGGCACTCGGGATTCGCGGTGGCTCCCTTCAGGCTTGGTTGGCGGCAGAAGCCACGAAGCGGTGGTGGTTCCGACTGGTTCAGGGAGCTGTCTACCGAATCGTCGTGGTTCCCTTGGGCGCAGCACTTGGGGCGCTCGCAGGGCGTGTGCTGCGCATCCGTCGCGCCGAAGTCATCGAGCGAATGCGGGCAGCGGGGGTGACTGACTGTCCGGCGAAGGCGAACGAGATGTATCGCTCACTCGGCGTTGGATTGGTTGAGCTCGTTCTGTGTGCCCTTGGGTTGCCGCTCGCGCTGTGTGCTCGGTTTGATGGTGCCGCACTCGAATCTCTGCGTCGGCACTCCGCGGGTACCGGGCTTGTCGTGGCTTGTGGGCATACGGCCAATTGGGATCTCGTGGCGTGCCATGTTTCCAGGTCTTGGCCCTTGCTGGTCATTTCCAAACACCTCCACGTGGGGTGGCTGGACCGCTTCTGGCGGAAGCTCCGTGCGCGCCACGGAGTCTCGATTGTGTGGTCCGGCGGTGCGGCGTCAGCTGCGCTGGCTCATCTTCGTCGCGGCGGGGTTGTCGTGGCTATGATGGATCAAGCTCCGGAGTCCCGGCGCGGAGCCTGCTCGGGAGTCTTCTTTGGGCGACCTGTGGGCCTGGATCTTTCCCCGGCTCTTCTAGCGATGCGTGCTCGCGCACCGTTGGTCATTGCGTTTCCTCGCCGCTTGGCGAGTGGCAGTTACACGGTTGAGGTGCGTTCGGTGTTGGCACCGTCGCGGTCTTCGCGCCCGATGTGGGCTGCGAAGGCCCTTCAAACGGCAACGGATTGCCTTGAGGATTTCGTTCGCGACGACCCTGCCCAGTGGCTGTGGCTTCATCGAAGATGGAAGCCATGGCCACCAGATGGCGGGCCAGCTGCAACCGGCCGAAGTTGGAGGGGGCCTCCGGTTGAGCCCACTGCCGGTCGCGGTAGAGTCTGACGCCATGCGGCTAGCGGCAGTCTCTGTGGATCTCGACGGGATTGAGCTCTATGAGGCCGTCCACGGGCTCGTGAGAGGCACGGCCGAGGCAGGAGGTCACGAATCTGTCTATCTCGTTGCGATCGCCAGGCTTGCGGACTGGGCATCAGCGCTGGGCATCCCGCTGACCTGGTTTGTGGTGGGGCGTGACGCGTCACGAAAGGCGGTGGAACCCGTGCTGGAGGCCTTGGTTCGTCGTGGTGACGAGCTGGGCAATCACTCGTTCGATCACCACTACGATCTGACCCGGCGAGGGCAGCACGCGATGCTCGACCAGATCTGTCGGACCCAAACCGAGATCGAGCGAGCTTCTGGGGTGCGCCCTGTGGGATTCAGGGCGCCCGGATACACCGTGAACGACGTGCTCCTCGAGATTCTTCGTGAGGTCGGTCTCCGTTACGACTCCTCGGTGTTTCCGTGTCCCCCTTACTATGTTGCGAAGGCCGCGGTTCTGGGACTTCAGCGCATCCGAGGGCGCAGGTCCTTCTCGATTCTGGATTCGCCGAGGGTTCTCTGGGCGCCAACCGCACCCTACCGAATCGGAATGCCTTACACTCGGCGTGGCGGCGGTCTGCTGGAGATTCCGATTCAGGTCACTCGGGGACTCCGCCTTCCATTCATCGGAACCACCTTGGCTCTGGCCGGACCAGCACTGGCGGCGCGACTGGCAAAGTCACTCGTCGGGGAGGCCTTTGTGAACTTGGAGCTTCACGCGCTTGACGCGCTCGACGCAAGTGATGGCTTGGAAGCTCTCGCTGCGTATCAACCGGATCTGCGCAGGTCTTCCGCTCGGAAGCTCGAGGCGTTCTCGGCTGCCCTCGGGGAACTCAAGCGGGCGGGCTATGGTTTCGTAACGCTCGCCGAGGCATCGACCTGGTTTCCGGGGTGACGGTCGCGTTGGAGTGGCGTCCCATCAGGCGAGGCTAGTTCGCGCCATCGCGCCTCAGATCAGGACTTGCTGGATCCTCTCGGGCGCGGTACGCGAAGAGGCGGAAGCGCAATGCATCACGGAGAACCGTTGCCTCGCAGTCGCACAACCAGCTTCGTGTTCAACATCGCTCCCGCGCTTGCCTATGTCGCCATGGTCTTCTACCTGGGCACAATCCCCCCGCCGCCACTGCCGGATCTGCCGCAGGTCGGCTCGGACAAGGTGGGACACCTACTGGCATTTTTCGGCCTTGTGGCGCCCTTCATCCGCGCTGGCCGCTATGCCTGGCCGGCGCTTTCCGACCCAACGCTCCGTGTTGCGTCATGTCTAGCAGCCGCGGTCGTCGGTGGCCTCCTTGAGGTCTACCAGATGGCAGTTCCTGGAAGAAGCGCAGAGCTTGGCGACTGGCTTGCGGACTGCGTGGGAGCGGCCTTGGCGGCGCTCGTCATACGTCCCCGGTGGGTGTCTGCGCTGGCAAAGCAAGAGGGCTCGGTCTGAGTCGGGCGTGGCCTCCGCGGGCGGACACCGTGAACGGCAGCCGGAGTGGCTGGCAGTGCTGCGGTCGGATCTGCGCAACGTGCGCGGGCCGCACTAGGATGTGGCGAACTGTTCCGGGGCAGTGGCCTCTGCGGAAGAGGGAAAGATGTCTAGCCAGATGCTGCCGTTGATCTGGTTATTGGCGATCAGCCAGGCGCGGAACCGTAGATAGAGATCGTGATCCACTCGTGCCGGCTTCTTCCAGAACTCAGCGAGCGACTGCGACGAGGTGAGTCCAGGAATGTCATAAATGGCATTGCCCAGGCACTTGACCGGAGTCTGATGATGTGCCGATGAGAGACCTACGGTGCTGTTGATCACAACCGTGCCGCGCGCCTTGCGTAGGGCTGTCGGAAGGTTGATCACATCAGCGTAGATCAATCGGTCACCAAGACCATACTTGGAGCGGAGCTCGTCGACGAGTTTCTGGTAGTTCTGGTAGGGACGATCGAACGGATGGTGCTTGAGCAGCAGCCGACACTCGGACGGTGCATGTTCAGCGAAGGACTGCACGACGTATTGGATGAACTCGGCCACGGACGCGAATCTTGAGTGGCCAATCTGGGAGTCGAAGTTGACTTGCAGTGGCACGAAGAAGTAGGGGACGATCCTGCCGGTTGCGATCAGCTGATCCACCTTCTTGTCGCGGAACTGACGGATGAGCTTCAGGATCCCGGAGCGTGTCCAGATGAAAAGCTGCCACGGCGCGTTCTGGTTGCGATGGTGCTGGTAGTGGGGGTATCGCCACCAGAAGAGGGTGAGCGCCCACGCATAGAGGGTGCAGTACCACGCGGTCTTCCAGAATGTACCTGGAAGGGGCGGCAGGCTGGGGGCTGGCGTTGGTGGAAATGCGCGGTAAAATCCCGGATCTCGTGACATCCGTGAGTTCCCGTTGACCCCGTCTCGCTCGAGCGTGATGTAGTCGGGGCGTACGTACCCTTCCTCGAATACGTACACCTCGACGCCGAGGTCGCGGGCCGTCCGCACCGCATCGCGGTGCAACGGTCTACAGTCGCCGAATAGCATGAGGCTGTCGATCCGGAGTCTGCCAACCAGCTCGGTCAGGAAGCGCGGCCAGGCTTCGCGAGTTCCCCGATAGGCGACGTGTGGCTTGGTGTGATAGTAGAACCAATCACCGGCGTTGAAGTTGACCTTGGTCACCGTTGCTCCGACGCGCTCGAGGTGCCCCGCGAGGCGAAGGAAAAACGGGCTGCTCGGCCCTTGCAGCAGCAGGACGTGGCGGCCTCGAAACTCAGAGAGCACGGCACCACTCCCTAGCGAGGGTAATCAGCGACCGTGCCTTGCGGAGAAGCCAGGGTGCCCGAAGTGACCCGGATTTCGTGGCGTTTCGCTGAATGCAAAGCTCCGTCACGATATCTTCGGGCTCGCAGAAGCCGGCCGCTCGCGAGCTCCAATAGCGTGGATACCGGATTAGGGTTCCCGCGACTAGCTCGTCGAGGGTCAGTCGTCGGGTGCGTCTAGCCGGGGGACACTGATCGGTCGTCAGCCCCCAGCCGGAATAGAAGGGCTGACCGTGTGTTGTCACCGGAATACCCCGCATGAGGGCTTCGAAACCGACAAGCGATGTCATCGTGTGAACCTCGGACGCGCGGTCGAGACAGCTGTGCAACGGAGCGTCGAAGACGAGTTCGTCCCAAAGGTGGGCCTCTGCTGGTGGGATCTCGCCCCGACGATTTCCGCTCACTACATCGGGGTGGGGCTTGTAGAGAAGGTGCGCGTCGGGCCGCAGGCGGCGAACGGCCTCCAGAAGCGCTTGGTCACTCTTGAGTTCCGGACTGCCAAAGCGGACCGAAAGATCGTCCGGCACTTGGCCCGGAACGAAAACGACCGGACGACTCGCGTCGAGCTGCCGGAATTCCGACGCGGCCGCTCCCGCGACGTTGTACTTGCTGACCCGGGTTTCGACGATGCGTTCCCGCAGACGCCGCGCCCGCTCGAGCTCTGCGGCAGAGAAGGACGTCTCCTGGAGAATTCGTTCGAGTTCGCTTGGATTTCGCGGATCGAAGTAGATGCCGTGCCGATCGAGCACCAGCGACGCTGGCGCCGAGAGGTCAGACCCCAGCTGAACCGATCGGAGGAACCCATCCTCCATCCTCCAGATCGGAAGCCCATGCTCGCGCGCAAATCCCTCGAGCCAAGGAGGCTGTCGTGTAGCCCACGTGAGAAGCGTCATGTCCGGGCGGTGGACGCTCTGGGCGGCTCGCTTGGCGGACCCAACGAACTGGATGGTTGCATCCGGACTGGAAAGAAAACTGCGAACAAAGGGGCGTTTCCAGTGCGAAAACCCAACGCAAACGAAGCTTCGAGCGTTCTCCCGGAATCGGCGACGTTGGAGGGCTAGGTGCTCGACCACCGTTTCCGCGTCACAAACGGAGTGGGATACCGGGTCCAAGTAGCGCGGGTAGATGAGCAGCGCAGCAGCTACGAGTTCATCGATGCTTCGCCGATTGGTTCTGCGGGAGACCGAAACTCGATCATGCGTCAACCCCCAGCCCGAGTAGAAAGGGGCGCCGAAGCACGTCACCGATTTGCCGAGCAAAAGTGCCTCGAAGCCGAGCTGGGAGGTACAAACATAGGCATGCTCGACGTGCCTCAGAAGGGCGACCGGGTTCACCGAGTCAGCCAGCACTGTCACGCGGTCCGGAAGCCGGGGCCCGTAGAGGTGGCCGCGCTTCTTGCCCGCGACGGTGTCGGGGTGCACCTTGAGGAGCACACGCTCACCGGGGTGCTCGTCGAGGGCTGCCTCCAAGAGGTGCCGGAAGCCATCAGTCGAGCCCAGCCCCTGCTCCACTGATGCGTCGCCGTACACCTGGTCGACGACGAGTACCCAGGGTGCCCCAACACTCACGCATTGCGGCAGCCGTGTGGAACTACTGTTATATTTGGAGACCTCGGATTCGGTGAGGCGGATGCGAATGTCGCGCGCACGAGCCACCAGTTGTGGGTCTGCCAGCGGATCAGGGGCTTCGGCGTCACCAGTCCCCTGGAGGATCGACTCGAGTCGCGAAGGCTCCCGTGCGTCGTAGTAGATGCCGATGTCGTCGACCACGAGAGACAGCGGCGTCGACTCATGACCAAGCCCGACTGAGCGGAGGAAGCCGTCTTCCAGTGCGATATAGGGAATTCCGTGTGTCCGAGCGAAGCGCCGGGCATCGTCCGCGCTTGGCTTGTGCCCCCACCCCACGACGGCGTCGACGTTCGCTGGTGCGCTGCGTGGACTCGGCCGAAACACCACGGAGTCGGCATTCAGCAGGGTATCGAGATGGGGGATTCGGTACAGGCCACGAGAGAAGGCCGCGGCTCGTCGGATTCGCGGCAGGGCGCTCGGCTGGTTCAAAGGCTCTGGTCTCATCGTTGCTGGGGCGCGGAGCGCCGCGAAGCGTCGCGAGTCCGGGCGTTGAGTTGTGCGGCAACTTGTGCCAAGTCCTCGGCAGTGTCGATGCCGTGCCCGGGGGGCTCGTTGACAACGGAGACGTGGATCCTGACGCCGAGTGCCAGGGCACGGAGCTGTTCGAGAGACTCCGCGGTTTCGTGTGTCGTCGGGGCAACGCTCGTCAGACGCTTCAGGGTTCCGACGCGATAGGCATACAGTCCAACGTGGCGCAGAAATGTCGGACCGCTCGGAAGTCGCTCGGGGATGCTCGCGAGGTTGAAGTCACCGCGAACCCAGGGAATGGGCGCGCGGCTGAAGTAACTGGCGAAGTGAGCGTTGTCGAGTACCACCTTGACCACGTTGGGATTGAAGAGCTCTTGAGGCGTGCGAATCGGAGTCGCGACGGTGGCGAGCCCGGCGTCCGGGTGCTGGGCGAGCGCCCGCGCCACGAGCCGTATGAGCTCCGGGGGAAGCAACGGTTCATCTCCCTGGACATTGACCGCGATTTCCTCGTCCAACAGTCCGCGCAGTTGAGCTACCTCGGATAGTCGGTCGGTTCCTGTGGTGTGGCTAGTCGAGGTCAGCACGGCCTCCACGCCCTCTCGCTGAACCACCTCCGCAATGCGGGTGTCGTCCGTGGCCACGCAGACCCAGGTTGCGCCAGAAGTCTTCGCGGCATCGCACACCCAGGCGATAACGGGTCTGCCAGCGAGGTCCCGCAGGGGCTTGCCCGGAAGGCGCGTCGATCCATAGCGCGCAGGAATCACCACCGAAAACGGGGCATCGTCTCCCGGATCTCGGGCGTCGTATTCCATTGGCGAGCCAGGGACTGGAGGCGGCATGAAGCCCTGATCGGAGGCCATGGGCTATCGGTTCTCAGTGGCGCTTGGGGGGCGACGTTCACTCATCGAGGGCGGTCATAGCATCGAAGCCTCGATGTAGGGACGCCGCTTGACGACAGTGTCAATCTCCAGGAGTACAGAGAGGAGCTCCTCCATGCGGGCGCTGGGCCACATGTTCGGCCCGTCGCTCGGTGCTCGATCGGGGTCGGGGTGGGTTTCGACAAAAAGCCCAGCGACTCCAGCCGCGATGGCGGCTCGGGCGAGGACAGCGACCATTTCCCGCTGTCCGCCCGACTTGGTACCAAGACCGCCGGGAAGCTGTACCGAGTGGGTCGCGTCGAACACGACGGGACAGCCGGTAGCTCGGAGTGCGGCCAGCGAACGCATGTCCGCCACCAGATTGTTGTACCCAAACGACACCCCCCGCTCGCAGACCATGACGGACTCGTTGCCCACCTCTCGGCACTTGGCGACAGCGTGTTGCATGTCCCATGGTGCCATGAACTGCCCCTTCTTGAGGTTCACTGGCTTTCCGCACCGAGCGACCCTCTGGATGAAGTCGGTCTGCCGCGCGAGAAAGGCCGGAGTCTGTAGGACGTCCACTGTGGCGGCCACCTCGTCAACGGGCGTGAACTCGTGGACGTCGGTGAGCACGGGGACTCCAATGCGAGACTTCACCTCAGCCAAGGCTCGGAGTCCGGCTTCCATCCCGGGACCACGGTAGGAGCCGGAACTGCTTCGGTTCGCCTTGTCGAAGCTCGACTTGAACACGAAGAAGATCCCCAACTTGTCGGTGATCTCCCGAATCCGCGCTGCGGTCTCGATGAGGAGCGACCCCGGTTCTATGACACAAGGACCTGCAATCAGGAAGAACCGCTGGTCGTTGGCAACTGTGTGTCCGAGTATCTGCACTTCCGACCTCACGATGACGCCGCGCCAAATTCAGAGAATGTCGAGCACAACCGCGGCTGAGACTGCCACCTGATAGATGATCTGGGTGATGTCGGCGACGTTCTGGAGTGTCTTCACGTCAACGCGGGGGGGGACCAGGACCTCATCACCGGGAAGAACCTCGATGTCGGGTTCTCCGACCGTCACCTCGGCGTTCGCGTGGATCAGGATGACCTTGTCGACGTCAGCCCGGTCGGTCAGACCACCCGCCCGCTCGATGTAGTCCTCTGCCGTCATGCCAGGCTGAAACATGAGCGCGTGATCCATCATCACTTCGCCGCCAACTCGCACAACGTTGGTTCGACTTGGGACGACGATGATGTCCCCGTCCTCCAGCAGGACGTTCTGTTGAACGTTATCGCGCGAAGTCACGACTCGTCCCAGCGGCTGCACGAGACGCGCACGCTCGGCGAACTGGAGAGCAAGCTCAGCCTCCTTGGCGCGGATGTTGGATTCCCCATTCGACTGCGAGAGAGCGAGCAGTGCGCTGCGCTCAAGTCGGAAGACAGCATCCGTGAGCGAATCCCGTTGCGCCTTGGCTACCGAGTTTCGCTTGAGGTGCACAGCCGTCGGTTCGGCGAAGTCCCGCCGGACTGGGATATGGTTGAGCACGTCCACAAGGCGACTACCTCGACGGACGGCGAGCTCACTCGGTCCGTCGAACTCGCCTTCGACGTGGACAACGATCATGTCGCTGTGACCGTCCTGTCGAATGGTGATTTTGTCGCCATCGACAAGATTGAAGCTCTCGAAACCTCTCAGCGACAAGGTCCGATTGATGGGGGTCCCGTCACGAAGGCCGAAGAGGGTGACGTGGGTCGCGTTGGCCTTGCTCGGGATGATCTTCAATGCCTCCGCCCCCGTGAGCGCGACTCCGGGCGAGAACTCCAGGAGCACGGGATGCGCGACATCGCCACGGAGCTCAACCACGGGGCCGCGGCGTTCGACCAGGATGGTGTCCCCCTCGACGAACTGGATCTGAGGGAGGTTTCCGGTGAGCAAGAAATCGTAGAGATCCACGGATGCGACGACGCCCACGCCACTCCGGAGGACGTTGACCCTCCGGTAGCTGCCGAGCTCGGGGTCGATGCCACCGGCCTGATCCAGAAAGAACAGAATCGAATCCGACGGGATACCGGCGTAGCGTCCGGGCCGCGGCACACTGCCAGTAACGAACACGGCCACGGGATTGGCTGTGATCAGATTGGTGTAGACCTCGAGGTTGGCCTTGAACACCCGCTGCAGTCCGCTCTTGACGCGGTCGGTAACTTGCCCGCTTCGAACGCCTTGCAGTCGGATAGGTCCGATTCCAGGCAAGAACACGTTGCCCTGGGAGTCGACCACCAGCACGGTGTTGAGCTCGACTGCACCCCAAGTGGAAAGGGCAACTTGGTCTCCCGGCATAATCTCGTAGCTGGGATTCATCCCGTTCTGCCGAGTTCGGAGGAAGTTGCCCATGAAGAGGTTCGAACCGAATGGCCGCGGGACCGCGGGGTCATTCTGTCCCTGGGCAAGCGGCGCGGTTGCCGGCACTGGTTTGCCGACCGCGTCTTCCTCCGCCGGTACTGCCACCGTGGGTAGCTTAGGCGAAGTCGCCGAACTCTCGGCGAGATCCTTCTTGAGCGCCTTGGTCGGTATGTCAGCGGCGTGCGCGTGCGCGCACACCAGCAGCACGGACAAGAGCGGGAGGATACGTCGCATCAGCCATCGGCCGATGGAGACGTTATTGGGGATAGCGTGAACGTGCATGTGTCACCACGGACCAAGGTATGCAAAGGGGACCTAGATGTTCGCGTGCTCCCGAATGGCTGCGATGAGCAGGGACAGGATTCCCATTGCCAGCAGGCTCAGTGTGCCCGCGCCTGCGATCGATAGCCCACGCCTCGGATAGGTGCTTTCGTCTGAAAGGGAAGGCTCTGCAATGGGGACCAGGTACCGATGCTGCCGATTGGCGTCGGACCTGGCCAGTTCGAGCGCCGTGACAGAGGCCGCATAGGTCTTCTCCGCGAACTCCTTCTCCATGGCGGCGGACTCGAATGCAGCGAAGATTTCCGCCACGCCGCGGTTCTTCTTGGGATCGACGAGCTTGCGGTTCTCCGTAACGATTTGCCCGCTGAGCGCCCGAGCTTTCGCGCGGAGCTCCACGACTTCTGGCGCGTCAGGTGTGAGATAAGCCAGCTTTGCGCTCAACTCTGCCTGGGTTTGGGCGAGCGCCGACTCGAGGCCGGTCTTGATGGAGAAGGCTGCTTCCGCCGACTTGATGGGGTTGATGTCGCCATGCTCCTGTTGGAGCTTGAGAAGTGCCTGGCGTGCCCCCACGAGGCGCTTCTCCGTCTCGTTGACTTCGGCCTGGGCAAAACCAATGCGATCCCGACGCTCGCGCTCGGATAGCTGATTCACCTTCTCTTCGCTGTAGCTGAGCAGCGCCGACGCGAAGCGCTTGGCAGCATCGGCAGAGAAGGCGCGGACGCGGAGAGTGACGGTTCCTGAGGTCGAGTCGAACTCTGCCGATACCTTGTCGAGATAGTACTCGTATGCGTCCTCGAAACTCGCGTCGCTGGGCAGGCGAGCGTACCAGTCCCACTTGCGCGACTTGTAGTGTTCGATAAACCGGTGTTCTTTGTCGAGTCGCGCGAGCACGTCGCGCGTGAGCACGTACTCGCGGACGGCAACGGTATCTGTGGATGATGGAGAACCCGCACCGACCAGTCCAATGAGGGACCCAATCCCAGCCGCGGCACCGTTGTCAGCGGAATGGATGGTGAACGAGGTGTGGGACTCGAACTGGTCGGACGCGAGCGCGAGATAGTAGGTAGCTGCCAGAAGGGTGGGCAGCACCACGAACAGCGCTAGACGAACCAGTAGCTTGATGGTTCGTTGCCGACGGACCGAACGGACTACCGCTCGCGTCTCATCGGCGGTTGGTTTCGCTTCGACGACTGGAGGCGTGGGGCCAGGGTCGGACTGCTTCGGAGGCGTGTCCGCTGCTTTCTGCAGCTCGGCACGGAGCGCTTCGTTCTCCTTCCGCAAGGACCTAGCCCGACGTTGCATCGACTTTGTCTGGGTGCGCAGGATTTCGAGCTCGGTGAGCGCCGGGTCGGGCGAGACGACGGGAGCTGGGACTCCTGCCACCTTCTCACCGGGCGTTGAGGCTGAGCCGCCGTTGAGCTTCTTGGAGGGCGCGGCCGGCAGGTCGGGCGAGCTATCGGGTCGCGATGCGGAACTGGTTGCGGTGGCTGCCATATTCGTCGCAATTCTGCTCGTAGAACGCAGCTGCGTCTCGAACGGAGTCGAAGTGTACTAGGGTTCCGTGGTGAAGCACGGCGCATTGGTGACAGTAGCTCCGAATCGTCCCCATGCTGTGTGAGACGATGATGACCGAGGACCGACTGCTCCGATCTTGGAACGCCGCCCGACATTTTTTTTGAAATCGCTTGTCGCCGACCGCGGTGACCTCGTCCACCAAGTAGGCGTCGAAGTCGATGGCCATGCTGAGGGCAAATGCGAGCCGTGCCTTCATGCCCGAGGAGTAGGTTCGGATAGGCATCTCGAAGTACGGCCCGAGCTCAGAAAAGTCCTGTGCAAAGGCCGTTACATCGTCCACGTCTACGCCGAACACCCTGGCCACGAATCGGCAATTCTCTGCTCCTGTGAGGGATCCGGCAAAACCTCCGGCGAACCCAATGGGCGGTGAGATCCGTGCCCTGCGGATCACCTCGCCGGAATCGGGAAACTCCACCCCGGCCAGGAGCCTGAGGAGTGTCGACTTGCCCGAGCCGTTGTGGCCGAGGATGCCGTAGTTGGTGAGTCGGGGGATGGTGGCGGTGATGTTGCGCAGCACGACGTTTGGGCCGCGGTTGGTCGGGTAGACCTTGGTGACATTCCGCAGTTCGATCATGTCAGTGCCGTGTGTCGACGCGCGACCCGCTCGAGAGTGAGCCCGAAGAACCAGAACACGAGGACGAACAGCGCTGGATACCAGGGGGTTACCCCCTCCACGTGGTAGTTCGGGTAGAGCCCCTCCCGACAGAGCTCGATTCCGTGGAGAATTGGGTTCTTGAGGAGGACGTGTCGGACTTTCGTCGGCATGCTGTTCGTGGAGAAGAACAGCGCCGAGCCGAAGAAGAGTGGCCTCATCGCGTAGCCGTAGATGCGCAGGAGTGTCGGCCAGAACACGCCAAGGCCGCACAGCACCAGGCCGAACCCGCCGCCCAGCAAGCACAAGAGCACCTCGGCAACGGCCACCAGCACGATGTTGGGGCGCAACCGATCCCCCTCGATGGTCACCGCTGCCGTGAGCAGGATGGCGATGACGCACATGGTCGTCGCGAACTCGAGGATGAGGCGACCGAACACGAGATCGATGGGCCTCACCCTTGGGTAGTAGAGAAGCTGTCGGTTGGCGTCGATCGCCGAGACGGCGCGGCCCATCGATCCGGTGAACAGGCGGAAGCTGGTGAACCCGGACACCAAGAAGGGGAGTATGCCCATCGTTGCCACCGGGACCCGCCCCATGAAGCGGAACATGACCGCAAACACCGAAACCATCGCCACCGGCTCGAGTAGCGCCCAGATGTAGCCCAGTTTGGTGTTGCCGAACTGGGACTTGAGCTCTCGAAGGATCAGGGCGTGAATGACCTGGATCTGGATGCTGAGGCCGCGCAGCATTCGCTGCCTCCTTCCGTTAGGGCGCCGGGCCTGGTTCGTAGACGCTGGGCACGAAGAACCAGCCCGATTCGTCTTTGCAGGCCAATCGTGGAGCGGCGCTTTCGACCGGGCCCAGGGTCATTCGGCGGCAATACCGCCCGCTGGCCGCAAAGTACTCCGGCTCAGCGACGACTGTGGTTCCCCCGATGCTCTTTGGTTGATTGGCTGGTAGCGTCTCTATTGCTTCCAGGACCGCCTTTTCGGTCGCGCCAGCTGGGGGAGTTCGCGTTCCGGTGTCACGCGCGTCGGCTAGGGCAAGAGGCGAGGGCTCAGGCAGGGACGACCCACAGGCTGCCGCAAAGAGGGAAAGAAGCAAACCGAGAGGCCCGGCAGCCCGAACCCTGGACAGATTATCGGCCATTGAAGATTTCAATCACACCCACGACTTGTTGTTTCGCATCAACCACGACCAGCGCCTTTAGCCGAAGCCGGTGCATCCGCTCTTCGGCTTCGCGTATGGTGGCGTCCTCTCGAACGGTGACCGGCTTGCGGGTCATGAACGTGGACACCGGACTCTGAAGTGCATTCGGATCATGTTGGAGTGCGCGCCGCAGGTCGCCATCCGTGACAATCCCGAGCGGCTTTCCGTCGCGATCCGTCACGATGACTAACCCGCACCGGCCGCTGCTCATCGGGAGCAGGGCGTCTCCGAGCAGGCGCGTTTCCGAGACGAGCGGTAGTTGCTGCGTCTGCATGACGTCGCGAACCCGGTTGCAAAGCTGAGTTCCCAAGGCACCGCCCGGATGGAATCTGCCAAAATCCTGGGCTGTGAAACCGCGCCGTACCATGGCCGCCATCGCTAGTGCGTCTCCCGTCGCGAGGGTCACCAGGGCTGAGGTCGTCGGTACCAGGTTGTGGGGACACGACTCACGATCTACCGAGATGTCGAGTGCGACGGTCGCGGCGCGCCCAATGGAGGAGCTGGGCTGGCCAACCAGGGCCACAATGGGTATTCCGAGCTCGACGAAGTACGGGAGAATCGTGACGAGTTCGGTTGTTTCCCCGCTATTGGAGATGATGATCAGGAGGTCTTGCGCGGTCACCATGCCGAGGTCACCATGCGCAGCCTCCCCGGGGTGCAGGAAGATGCTCGGCGTTCCCGAGCAGTTGAGCGTTGCCGCCAGCTTCCGACCGACGAGGCCCGATTTGCCCATGCCCGAAACGACCACTCGTCCCGTGCACTCCAGGATGAGCTCGACGGCTCGGCCGAAGTCACCATCGATTCTGCTGGCGAGCTTCGTCAGAGCATTTGCCTGGTGAAGTATTGAAGTCCTTGCGGCATCCAGCAGCCCAACGTTGGGTTGGGCCGCCTGCACGTTCTCCAACGGCACCACTCGCAAAGTCATGTAGTTTACCCCGGTGATAGAAGCTTGGGAGTCGCCGTCAGACGAGCTTGCTCTTCGAGCATTGCAGCCAGCCAACGAAAAACGCCCTGTTCGATTAGAAGGACACGCTCAACGAGAGCCCAAGTTCTTCGACCCTCACACTTGTCGAATGAACCCCGGCGTAAGATAGACGCTTGTTTACCTTACGAAATGCTGCGATGCCAACCCCGAACATTGGCGATACGCCCAATCGATAGTCGTATTCGTCTATGATTTCATCAAGATCGACGTCATTCGTGACTTCTTCTTGAGCCCTATCCAGCCCTTCCGTCGAGTCATACCGGCCAACGAACCAGTTTCCTTCCGCCCAGAGTGGACCCGCCCAGGCTCGAGCCATGAGGCTGCCGGACGGCCCCCAACCGAAGAAGTATCGCTCGCGCTGGACCACCGTCTTGGTGCGGACGCTGGGGGCGGAGCGGTGGAGTCTGAGCCATTCGTGACCGGCGACACTGCTTATACCAACGAAGTCGAGTGCAGCGCGGCACCGAAGCTCCGCGCCAAACCACCCGGACTTGGCGTAAAGGTCGAGAGCCGGGCTTGCGATGTGGAGGAGTCCCTGTCGGTCGTCAAATCCGCGCGCCCTTCCTGATCGATACCGATAGCCCAGGGCAGCGGCCGTGGAGAGGGCGATCCCGTCCGGCCGTTGGCCATGTTCGTCAAACTCCTGGAAATGGAACCCCATCAGCAGGGTCTCGGCGTCGACCTGGCCTGCAATCCGGCCCTGTCCGCGTGCCATATCGAGTCGTAGACGACTCACCTCTCCGTTTCCGAACCAACGGGCAAGCTTCGGAGCCGTGCGATACCCCGGCAGAGACACAAGCGTACCTTGGAAGCTGAGGGCCTCGTGGGCGCTCCGACCGCCATGGGGTGAGTCGAGCCACGAGAGTTCGAGTCCCAAGCGGAAGTCGTGCCAGTAGCTGCATGCGTGGGGATTGCCTGCGCGGCATCCGGGGCGCGAGCGCTCACGTCCGTTGAGCCAATCGTTGAGGGCCACCGTTGGGCCCAGAGTCGACGCGACAACTCGCCCGAGGGTCGTTGGAGGCTCGGTCTCCGCCAGGTGTTCGCCGAGTTTGTGGGCGAACTCCCCGATCGGCACGCCGCCGAGCGGGGTCACGAGCATATCGTTGATACTGACCTTCTCGTTGAACTCGATCACGTACTCCCAGGTCGAGGATCCAGCGAAGGAGGCCAAGCCAGAGCCCCAGAATCCGAGATTGTTGCTTCGGGCCAGGGCGTGGAAAGCGGCGCCAGAGAGGGGATGGAAGACGTAATTGATGCTGAAGGTGTTACTGTCAAAACGCCAGGCCTCTCCGTTGAGCCTCTCCTTCAGGCTGGGTTGGTCCCAGTCCAAGACGTTTCGATCGTCGATGACATACCACAGGGAGCCTGCGCCTAGGCTCAGCGCCACTTCGAGAGACGTGAGCCACACATTGGGGGCGTCCGCAGCGTCAGCGGTTCGGGCTTGCGCGGGTTTCGGCGACGCGCCGGGTCGAGGGCCTCCCCGCTCGTTGGAAGTGTCGTCGGATGTCGCGTGAACGGTTCCGGCTGGGCGCGATGCTGCCGTGGGAAGTACGTCTGCCTCTGGAGTCTCTGCTTTCGCCTCCCCACATGGGGCACCCCAGGCTGAGAGCACCAGTGCCACCGCGCACCGGCTCCAGGCTCGACTCGGCCGTATCATTGCGCGGGATGATGCTTCAACGGTGTGGTGTGTGCCAGAGCCCTGACCGGTCCACGTTCGAGGCCCATCGACCGAAGCGACGCAGAATCTACCCGATTTCGGCCCAGAGGCTCGACAACGCCCGATCGATGGGATAGCTGGGCTCCGTTCCCATGAGTGACTCCACCGATACGCCATTCGAAACAGTTCCATCGGAATTGGATTTTCCCCGTTACGAGCGCGCGATCCTCGACTTCTGGAAGTCGGAGCAAATCTTCGAGAAGTCCGTCGGCGATCGCACGAAGGACGCCAAGAACTTCGTGTTCTATGAGGGGCCCCCGACCGCGAACGGCCTACCACACAACGGACATGTCCTCACTCGTGTGATGAAGGACCTATTTCCTCGCTACCAGGCGATGAATGGTCGGCGAGTGTTGCGTAAGGGGGGCTGGGACACCCACGGCCTCCCTGTGGAAGTCGAGGTCGAAAAGGAACTGCGTATCCACGGTAAGGCCGCGATCGAGGAGTACGGGGTCGAACCCTTCGTGGCCCGCTGCATCGACAGCGTGTTCCGCTATACTGCCGAGTGGGAGCGCCTGACCGAACGGATCGGCTTCTGGGTGAGCCTGCCGGATGCCTACGTCACCTATCACAGAAGCTATGTCGAAAGCGTCTGGTGGGCGCTGAGTGAGCTCTTCAACAAGGGATTGCTCTACCAAGGGCATAAAGTCGTATGGTGGTGGGCGCAAGGAGGAACGGCTCTCAGCAGCGCCGAGGTTGGTCTTGGCTACAAGTCGGTGGATGACCCAAGCGTCTACGTGCTGTTTCCTCTGGTGGATGAGGAAGGGACGGCCCTCGTCGTTTGGACGACCACGCCTTGGACTCTGCCGTCGAACGGCTATGCGGCGGTTCGGACAAGCTACGATTACGTCAAGTGCTCCATTGGTGACCCGCTCCCGGTGCGGCCGTCCAAAGGAGACGCCCATGCGGGCGCGGTGCCCGCACCACTTCGCGCGGAGCGCGTGATTCTCGCTGCCGAATTGCGGGAGGTGTTCGAGCAGAAGTTGGGGCGGACGCTTCACGTGCTCGAGACATTCAAGGGGGCCGATCTGGTCGGTTGCCGCTATGTTCCCCCCTTCGACTGCTACTGGCACCGTCTCCGCGATGCACGCGCGCCGCTGAAATGCGGTGGCGATGAGCTGCTGTGGTGGCGGGTGATTGCCGAGGACTTCGTGACGCTCGAGGCGGGAACCGGGATCGTCCACATCGCGCCCGCCTTCGGCGAGGACGACAACAAGGCTCACAAGAAGCAGCTCGTTCGATACGTGGATCCGGACGCCGTCGATCTTCTCTGCGCCATCGATCCGTCAGGGGCGTTCACCGCCGTGATGGGTGAGCGCTACGAGGGGCGTTGGGTCAAGGATGCTGACGCCGACATCGTGTCCGAGCTCCGTAACAAGGGGCTTCTCGCCCATTTCGAGCACTATCGTCACGACTATCCCTACTGCTGGCGGGCAGATGACGACCCATTGATCCAGATGGCTCGCCCAGCTTGGTTCATTCGCACCACGGCACGGCTCGAGCAGGCCCTAGCGAACAACGCTGAGGTAAACTGGCTTCCGGCTCACATCAAGGATGGCCGTTTCGGCGACTTCCTCGAGAATAACGTGGACTGGGCACTCAGCCGCGAACGCTATTGGGGTACGCCACTCAACGTCTGGCGCTGTCCCCAGTGCGAGCGGATGGTGGCCCCTCCGAGTGTCGCCGACATCGAGAAGCGTAACCCGCACGCATTCGACCATTGGCACGCGGCAAAGCGGCACAATCCCGACCTAAACGACCATCTCATGGTCCACAAGCCGTGGATCGATCAGGTGGTGCTTCCTTGCGAAGGCTGCGGCGGCGAGATGCGGCGAGTCTCGGAGGTTATCGACTGCTGGTTCGATTCTGGATGCATGCCTTTTGCGCAGTGGGGCTACCCGCACGTCGAAGGTTCGAGAGACCGGTTCGACGCCGCGTTTCCTGCGGACTTCATCAGTGAAGCAATCGATCAGACTCGCGGTTGGTTCTACTCGCTGCTGATGGTGAGCTCTCTCGTCTTCGACGAGGAGACTCAGCAGCGTATGGGGCTTGGGTCGGTGCGGAGCTTCCCGCACCCGTACAAGACTTGCATCGTGCTCGGTCACGTATGTGACCGCGACGGGAAAAAGGAGAGCAAGAGCAAGGGCAACTACACTCCGCCTGAGATCATCCTGGATCGGGTCAGGATGGACTTTGGCGTACTCGACGAGGTGGCCGGAATCGCGGTACAGCCCGGGGAGGCGCTCATCGCTCGCGAGGATCTCGAGGGTATGGACCTTCGAGAGAACGCGCGAGTCGCCGTCTACCGACCCGACAACGAGCAGGTATCCCTCCAGCTCACGCTCAAGGTTGCCAAGAAGCTTCCGCGCCGCGTCGTCCTGCTTCACGAGCGGGAGCGCCGCCAGCTGGGAGTCGTACCGGTGGCGTCTGGGCTCGGCACAATGCCTGTCGAAGTGCCCCGCGTGCCGTTCGCGCAGCGAGTGACCGTCGAAGACCGGTCCACGCCAGCGCCCGGCGCTGACGCATTCCGCTGGTTCTTCTACGCATCGAGCCCGCCTTGGAGCAACACCCGCCACAGCCTGAGGAATGTGCGCACGCTGCAGAAAGACTTCCAGGTCAAGCTGCGGAACGTCTACTCCTTCTTCACCATCTACGCGAACATCGACGGTTGGCGCCCGACGAATCCGAGAATGGCGGGTGCGCCAATACGAGAGAGGAACGTCCTCGATCGCTGGATGCTGAGCGAACTCGCTCTGACGACCAAGCAGGTTCGTGCCGCACTTGACGGGTATCTCGTCTACGAAGCCGCGCTCCGGCTCATCGATCTCGTCGAGGCGCTCAGCAACTGGTACGTGCGTCGGAGTAGAGCGCGCTTCTGGGCACCCGGGCTCGATCAGGACAAACGCGATGCCTATGCGACACTGTATGAGTCCCTGGTCACGATTTGTCGTCTCATCGCTCCGTTTATCCCGTTCTTCAGCGAGGAGATGCATCAGAATCTCGTGGTTCGCGCTGGTGTCTCGGGTGCACGGCAGAGCGTGCACCTCGAGGACTTCCCCGAGCCCGCAGTGGACGCAATAGATGAACGGTTGTCCGCGGTGATGTCGGCCGTGCGTGATGCAGTCAGTCTCGGTCTCAGCGTGCGCACCGCCAACAAGTTACGGGTGCGCCAGCCGCTCAGTAGGGCCGATATCGTGTTGAACGATGGGGCGCTCCGAAACGAACTCGAGAGATTCGCCGATCTGATCACCGACGAGCTGAACGTCCACGAGCTCCGCCTGATGTTTCCTGGACACGAGCAAGGTGCAGTCGCATTTCGGATGAAACCCAACTTCAAGACGTTGGGGCCGCGCCTCGGCAAGCGAGTGCAGTCGGTGAAGCAAATTCTGGCTACGTTGGACGGCGCCGCGCTGCACGCCGAGCTATCACGGACCGGGGAAATTGCCCTCGAGGTGGAAGGGGAGAGGATTCGGTTCAGTCGAGACGAGATCGACGTGCAGGTCGAAGCTGCCGAGGGTTTTGTTGCCGAGACAGGACGGGTGGGAGTGGTTGTTCTCCACACGACGCTCACCCCCGAATTGGTTGACGAAGGTTTGCTGCGGGAGGTCGTCAGTCGAGTTCAGAGCGAGCGCAAGAATGCCAGGCTGCAGTTCACCGACAGAATCGTCCTCGCTATCGACGGTTCCGAGCGGCTACTTCGCGTTGCACGCGACAACGCCCCGCACATTGCCAGCGAGTGCCTTGCCACTGAGATTCGATTCGGCTCCGTGTCCGAGTCTGCAGTCGAGCAGACGATTGGTGACGAGACGCTTCGGGTGCAGATCAGCATGCCCTAGTCCGCTGGGCGCGGTCCTTGCGAGCAGGGAGCGGATGTTCTTGCTCGCATCCTCCGAGTGCGCAGTCAGGTGGGGCACTGGTGCCCATGTGATGGCTGAAGCTATTGTGCGGGCGATGCCCCAAGGGCGGGGACGCACATCGGTGCCATGCACTGGTTTCCCGGCATGCAGTCGTCGTTGCTCTGGCAGGGCCAGGCGCAGCGACCTGCCGCGGCGTTGCACCTGTGGGTCAAGCACTGGGCATCGGTCTGACATGGAAACGCGCCAGGCCCCGGGGTAGACATCGTGCCGGTTGGAGCTGGCGTCGGAGTCGTTGTGGTTTGACCGTAGCCGGGACTGGGAGGTGCCTGGCCGTATCCCGGTGACGTGGTCGACGGGGTTGTCTGACCATAACCCGGTGAAGCGGCCGGTGGGGGGGCTTGGCCGTATCCCGGCGTCGACTGCCCGTACCCCGGTGATGAGGGGCTCTCAGCGGCGGGGGATTGCTCTTGGTACGGCGTCTGAGGAGGTGCTTGCTCCTCGTTCTTAGTGCATGCGGCGAGCACCAGCCCAGGTACGAGGGCTGAGATGCCCAGGGTCGACACCAGTTTGCTCATGGATGCCTCTCTTCCCCGGAACTTGAGCCAACACACGTTAATGGGGTCGTCAGGGGGGGTCAACTTGGTCCTCGGGCCTCAGGTATGCCCGGTTTCATCATTCCTGGAATTGGACCATCAGTCAGGTTGACGCGCGCCCAAGACCGAAACGTTCCCAAGAACGGTTCCGTCTCCCGCCAAGAGGGGGCAGCGGAGCCTCGGAGGAGGGGCAGCACTGGGGGGGGGGCTGTTGCATGCTTGCCCGAGGTCGTACGGGTCGGATGACGATCGGTGGGCGGCACAGCATCGGAGAACCCATCGTTGCGGGACTCCGCGGCGCCGGTCCCGCCTGGCGGACATGAACGGATACTCAGGTCGTCGGTGGCCAGAGCAGTGCTTGGACGGGCAGCGTGCTTCGCCCTTCGAAAGGCGGACGTAGGCGTCAACGCGCCATCATGCCCGGATGGCGTCCAGCATTGGAGACCCTGTATTGCGCCGCGGACAAGGCATGTGACGCGGTGGTTGACGACGCGGGACGAGGCAGCAATGGGTATCCTTCGCTCCGCGGGCAAGGCGCGGGTTTCGTGCAGCCGGAAAGGCGGGAACGGTGATACGCTCCTTGCGCGTCGGTTCTTACGATGGAGGCACTGGTCGAGCGAGGAGTCAGTTGGGAAGTCGAGAACCGACTCGCCGCGGAGATCCGCGGTGCTGTGCGCCGGAGGCTCACCCACGAGTCGCAGCTGGTGGGCGCGGCCCGATGCCTTGCGCCGTATAGCCCGACGGTCAAGGAGGCTCTGCTCGAGTCGGTGAGCCTGCTTGCTGGCCACGGTGCTTACGGTCGGGCGCTCTATCGCGCGGGGATCCGCGTACTGGCGGAGCTCGGCGAGCCACGCGTGTCCGGGCTGATCGCGGAGGCTCTCGAGGGCGAAGACGCTGGCGGCGAGGCCACGCTCTCCGCGGCCTGCTTCGATTCGAGCGACGAACTCTCGATGCCTCTCGCGCACGTCGTGATGAGGCGGTCTCCTCATCGGGCATTCGCGGCCGAGGTGGCTCGACTCGCCAGGGGCGAGTCGGACGGCGCTCCGCTGGCGTCCATCGCACCGAGAATCAACGAGAGCCACCGGATCGAGCTCTGCGTTAGCCTCTTTGTGCCTCTGCTCTGGCGGAGGCGCGCACTGCCCTCGGGGGTTTCCCCAGCGCTCGCCGTACTGCGCGACGCGGAGCGCCACCTGGGGCGCTGGTTGGTGCTGGCCGAGGTCGCCACACGCGCTGGAGACCTCCAGCCGATGACGATCGCCGCGAATCGTCGGAGCGACGACGCATCGAGCACTCGTGCTGCGTGGGTACTGATTCACTGGGCGCTTGCCGAGGTGCGCGGTGGTTCCTCGCCCCCCGCAGTGCGTCCGACTCTCGAGCTGGTATCGCGATTGAGTGATCGTCCCAGCGCTGAGCGCGACACCACGTTCCTCTTCCGCATGGCGGCAGCAAGGGTACTCACCACGAAACCTATGCTCGAGAGTCTGGCGAAGACCTCATCGCGTGCTCCCGAGGTAGCGCTTCGCGCGCAGCTCTACTTGCTTCGGGACCACGGGCGGGAAGACTTTCGAAACCGATTGGTGAGCGCGGCGCGCCCGACAGCAGCGGGGTCGCTGCACGGACTTGCCGCTGCGGCGCTGTTCGATGCTGGTGAGCGGTGTCTGGCGCTTGAACTGTGCACGGCGCTCAGCGCCAGCCGCCATGTGCCGGATATCGCGTGGGCTGGACTGGTGTGCGCGTCGGCGAGAGCGGGCTCCGTGGCCGATGTGGTTAATGAGGCCACCTTCCGTCGCGTTCAACTTGGGTGGCTCGAGTGAAAGCCGTCGGCGCCATTGCGACCTTGGGCGCTCTGACTCTCCTGGGTGGCGGCGCCAAGGGCGAGGTCGCCATGGTGAGAGAACTGTGGCTTGCTGCTAACGTCGACGACGGCTTCGCGGAGGGGCAACAGCAGCTGTATAGCTCGCTTTCCGACCGCACGTCGATGGTGGCAAGCTCGCGGTCGCCCCAGCGCTTTGCCGCGCAGAGCCATGGGAGGTTCCGGTTGTCTCTCGACTGGCGTGAGCTTGCGCTCACCGAGCGACGGGGAGAGATGGTGGAGTTGCGAGCGCTGGGGGTAGCGGCGGGCGAGGGGACGATTCACCGGGGAAGCGATCAGAACGAGGCGACCGTTGCGCGCGGCTGGGTACTCGACGACGCGGGAACACCGATCGATCTGGTGGCGTCGCAAGGATCACTCAGTCGTGTGCCCCCGGTGGAGTGGACTGCCGAGGGGGACGGCCTGTCGGGGGACGGCTTGCGTTGGGTTGTGGCAACACCGGCCACGGCCCCCGAGCCGCGCATCGATCTGTCATCGACTTCCACGATGGGCACCGGTCTCGACCGCCTCACGGGCGTTCACATGATGCAGAGCGAGTGCCCTGAGCCAGTTCCGGATGGTCTCGTCTGCTACGGAACCGAACGAATACACCTTGTTGGTGGACAGCCAGATCGGTGGCATCGGGCGAGCCGTAGTCGCGCGCTCTTGGCCGAGGTTGGCGGAAAGGTCGAGGCTTCGCTTCGTCACGTGCCCCTCGGGGCACTTCGGGTTGGGGCGCCGCGTTCTCTGGCGTTGGGAGGCATTGGGCGATGGCGCGTCGGATTGCGAGTGTTGTTGGTTCGCACGCTTCCGGGAGGCGCACCACCGCTGGGGAAGAACCTGGAGGAGGCCCGGAGCGTCCTTCTACCGGAGCTTCGAGCCGTCAACGAGATCTGGGGGCAATGCGGGATCCATATCGGGCGGCCTGAGGACGTACCCATCGTGGTCGTCGACGCGCCGAAGGCGCAGAGCGTGACGCTCGGCTGTGGACTCGGATTGCCGGCAAGCGGTGGAGGAACCATTTCGCTGCGAATTGGGAGCCGTACTGTGCGTATCCCCACTCGAGCTGAGAGTTCACCGGTAGCCGCCGCCATGGAGCTGGCACGGGAGGTCGAGCGGGTGGGCTACGTGGCCAAGGTTACCCCGATCCCGACGCAACGAGTCGGCGCGTTGCCGATCGCCGATGTCTGGATCCGCTCGCGGAACGGGAGCGTCCCGGAGTTGTCTCGGGTTCCTGACGCGCCGCTCTCATCGGACCGAGCGCTGGGAGTGTGTCTCGGACGCGTCGACTTGAGCGATGGTCTATCCCACTTCACCGATCACCTTGCCGGTCAGGGGACCCTCGAGGAGCGCAGTCTGCTCGGGGCCATCGAAGACGGCGACGCGACGACGATCGAGGTGTTCGTCGTGTCAGAGTTTGCGGAGAGCACGAGGCTCGGCGAGTCGTTCATTCGTGCTGACGGTTCGATCCCAAGAAACAAGGTTGTCGTCGACGCCGCCGGGGTCGCGTCCGGCTTCCGAACGCACGTTCTGGCCCACGAACTCGGGCACGTGCTGTTGGACGCCGGCGGTCACCTCGACGACTATGGAGTCGACAGGCCTTGGTCGTTGATGGACTCGGATGCGACAGGGGTAGGAGTCTTTGGTCCGCTTCGCCTGTCCGTTGAGGAGTGCGCGCGTGCCCATCGGCAGTCGGGATCGGACGATCACGCGGGGCTCCTCAAGCCGTGGCCGCTCCAGGGGACGGCGTCCCGGCAGTAGCCGTTACTCGGTCTTCACCAGCACGAACCGAGTCTGCCCGTTGCGCAGGACCAGCAGAAGCGTGTTGGCCTTGCCCTTGCCCCAGAGTCCGGAGGCTTGCTGCACGCTCGTCACCGGCGTCCCATTGATGCGCAGGATCAGATCCCCCGGGGCCAGTTGTGCGTTGGCGGCAGGACTGCTCGGCGCAACGCTCGAAACCACGACGCCACTGTTGAACTCGTCCGGAACGCGGAGTCGCTTGCGGAGTGCTGGCGTCAACGGTTCCAGTTCAACGCCCACGACCTCCACTTTGGCCTTTCCACCGGCTTTCTCGGAGCTCCGAGGTGCGGCGCCAGGCTCTGCTTCAGACGGCATCTCCCCGAGTTCGACTTGTAGAGACATGGGTTTGCGATCGCGAATGATGGTCAGCTGTACCTTTTGCCCAGCGCCAGAGGCGGCAATGGTGTTTCGCAGGTCGCCGGTGGATGTCACTGCGTGGTCACCCACTTTCGTGATGACGTCCCCGCGTCTCAAGCCGGCCTTCGCGGCCGGAGTGCCCTGGTTGACGTCACCAACAAGGACTCCCGAGGATTTCGGTAGGCCGAGGGCAGTGGCGAGGTCCTGGTCGACGTTCTGGATGCTCACCCCGAGCCAGCCACGAACAACGCGGCCGTCCTTCAACAGCGCTTCCATGATGGGCCTGGCCATATCGCTGGGGATTGCGAAGCCGATTCCCATGCTCCCGCCAGAACGCGAAAGGATGGCGGTGTTGATGCCCACGAGCTCTCCGCTCATGTTGACGAGGGCGCCCCCCGAGTTACCCGGATTGATGGCCGCGTCGGTTTGGATGAAGTCCTCGTAGTCGACAATGCCAAGATCTGCTCGACCCAGCGCTGAAACGATGCCTTGTGTTACCGTCTGTCCAACGCCAAACGGGTTTCCAACGGCCAATACGGACTCACCGAGCCGAAGTCTGGCGGAGACGCCCCAAGAGATCGGGACGAGGCCGCGAGTGTCTCCCTCGAGCCGAAGAACTGCCAAATCGCTCTTGGGATCGGTGCCAACCGTCTTCGCCCTATACTCGACCTCGTCCTTCGTCGTGACGGTGATTTCGTCAGCGTCCGCGACGACATGGTTGTTGGTGAGCACGATGCCGTCGGCGACGACAACCCCGGAGCCCATGCCCCGTTCTTCACGCTCCTGGGGTTCTGGCAGAGCGCCGGGGCCAAAGAAGTGACGGAAGAAGGGGTCACTGAACGGCAGGGACGGCGCCTCGACCTTGCGCTTGCGGGTCGAAGAGATGTTGACAACGGACGGCAGGACGCGCGCGGCTACATCGGGAATGGAAACTACTGTCGTGCCAGCCAGGATAGGAGGGGGGAGCGCTGCTTGTACCGGAACCGCCGAGGCAGGTGCGGTCGGGACGCTGTGGGTGGGTTCGACGGCTGCCACGGGGGGAGTCTGGGGAGTGCAGCCGGCGCCAAGCAGAGCGATTCCGAACAAGAGCTGTGCGAATGAGGGCTGGTGGATCATGGAGGGTTCTCAGGGCTAGCGCGTGCGTCCGTTGGCGCACGCGGGTGAGAGGGTAGGCCAGATTGATTGCGGGAATACCGTTGGACCGCGCGGCCTTGGCGATGCCCAAGTCACAGGCAAGAACCTTCCGACAGGCTAGCGCATTCCCGAGAGCTTGAGGATCTCCGCCCCACGCGTAATGCTCTCGGCCCATGGACTCAATACCGGTCCCCTTGGTCGACCTATCCAGCCAGCATCGTGCACTGGAAAGCGAACTCGTCGCAGCTTTCGTCGAGGTACTGAGGGATGGACGGTACGTCCTTGGTCGATCGGTAGGCAAGTTGGAGGACGAGCTCTCCGCGGTGGTGGGGCGGCCGTGGGTCGTGGGGGTCTCGAGCGGAACTGACGCACTCTCTTGCGCCTTGATGGCATTGGGGATTGGGCCAGGCGACGAGGTGATCACGACGCCCTTCACATTCATTGCCACTGCGACGGCGATCGTGCGGCTTGGCGCTGTGCCCGTGTTCGTTGACGTGGACCCCGTGTCCTACAATCTGGACCCTCTGCTGGTACCCGCTGCGCTGACGCCGCGGACCCGTGCCATCATTGCCGTACATCTCTTTGGGAATCCGGTTGATATCGATGCATTGACCGGGGTCGCTCCGGGTATCGACATTGTGGAGGATGCGGCACAGGCCCTCGGGGCACGCTTGGGTGGGCGTCCGGTTGGAAGTCTAGGCGCGCTCGGTTGTTTCAGTTTCTTCCCCTCGAAGCCCCTGGGTGGTGTCGGGGACGGCGGAGCAATCAGCTGCGGGACCAGGGAGCTCTGGGAGCGTTGTCGGTTGCTGCGTTCGCACGGAGCGAAGGAGAAGTATCGGCACGAAATAGTAGGGGGAAACTTCCGACTCGACGAGCTCCAGGCCGCGCTTCTCCGGGTCAAACTGCCCCACCTCGAAGCCTGGAACGTCAGACGCCGGGAGCTGGCGCGCTGCTACGACGAGGGTTTCGCAGACCTCGGCGCAGTCGTTTGTCCCAGGCTTTCCGATGGGGCCGCGTCGGCGTACGCGCAGTACACGATCCGGGTTCGTGATGGTCGGCGTGACGCCTTGGCGAGCCACCTCGGAAACCTGGGGATCGCGACTGCAATCCACTATCCGGTACCGCTGCACCGACAGCCGTGCATGGGCACGCTCTTTGCTGGACGCGGGGCTTGGCTACCCGAGGCTGAGCGGGCTTCGCGCGAGGTCTTGAGCCTTCCAATCTATCCCGAGCTTTCCTCAGCCCAGCAGTTCCGGGTCATCGAGGGCGTTCGCCAGTACTTCGGCGCCCGTTGAAGCTGACGGAGCCGGCCACTCCGCGGCGCAGGAGCTCCCCAGCTGCTGGCACGACGGGCCTTCGCAGCGCCGAGGCGTGTGCTGTGCCTCCCGCCGCACCGTCGCGGTGGATGGGTCCGTGGTGGCTCTTACTCAGTCCCAAGCGCGAGAATTGCTTTCAGGGCTGGCTTCGGCTGGTGGTTCCGATAGGGAAGACGAGTGTCGCGGGTTACTCGCGGTGAGATGAAGAGCCTGGTCGATTCGGGCTAGCGTCCTGTCGTGCCTGGTGCGGGCGGAGTGCGATCGGCACTGCGGAGCAGCTCGAGGACTGCCAACGTGGCTGCGCGCCTCGAACCATCGATCTCAGCCGGACCAACGCAGGCTGGACAGCCCGTTCGACACGAGCACCCGCGGACGAGGTTGCTTGCGTGTTCGATGAGCGTCGGGCAGCGCTCGTAGATGCGCTCGGCAAGCCCGACACCGCCAGCGTGTGCATCGAAGATGAAGATCGTTGGGTTGAGTCCACCGGTGCGTCCGCTGAAAGGGTCGCGCCCCGCATCGGTGGTGGTCCCATCGCTGCCATCTCCCAGGGTTCGATTGAGGTCGCGTGGCTCACACATTAGCGCCAGTGTGGCCACTGTCTCGAGCGCTTGCCCGAGCCCCCGAAGTCCGTCAATGACCACAGCACGGGGCATCGACAATCCTTGGACTACCGCTTCAGGCAGAGTCATCCAGAAACTTGTGGTGTGGAGTTGCATCTCAGGAAGGTGTACGTCGCCGTATCCGGCGTTTTCGTGTGTGAAGAACTTCACCTTCTTGTATCCGGTGACCTTCTCCAGCACCTTCACGTCTCCCCATGCGATGCGTGTCACGCCGAGCGACTTTGAGTCGTTCTCATCGAGGACACTGACGGTGCGGTAGGTGAGGGCCGTCGTGAAGTAGTCGGGTTCGACACGCCGCACGAAGGCCTTGTGATTGTCATAGTCGAGACGTTCGACCTGATACTGCTCAGCATCGTGCTGATAGATCGCCTGCTCGTGCAGCATCGTGTGAGCCGCCCGCCAGTCCAGCTCTGCTAGAGCTTTCCCGCTCGCGACGTCCACAATGACGAAGTTGTCCCATCCGATGTTGCGCAGAGAGACCGCGTTCGCGGGGAAGGCTTCGCCGGCCCAATGGTACTTTCCTCCGCTCTGATGAACGAGCCCGTGCTGCGCCAGGTACTCCAGCGCATCCCGTGTCGCCTCCTCGTCGAGCACGGCGTAGCGCTCCCCCACCGCCTCTTCCGGGTGAGCGGGGCGCGGGCCCATGGGCGCTAGCTCGAAGGGGGCCTCGAATGCGGCACACTTGAGGTGCTGGATGAGGACCTCGACGTTGCTCGGGTCGATGCGTGCCTCCTCGGCGCCTGCACGCAATAGATACTCTGGGTCCTGCGCGAGGAACTGATCGACGGGAGCGCTCGAGCACACCATGATGGCGACCGAAGTCTTGCCGCGGCGCCCGGCACGGCCGAATCGCTGCCACGTACCCGCGACGGAGCCTGGGTACCCGACGCACACGACGGCGTCGAGGTCGCCAATGTCGATTCCGAGCTCAAGGGCGTTCGTTGCGACGACGCCGAGGACACGGCCTTCCCGGAGCCCCTCCTCGACTGCTCGCCGTGTTTCTGGAAGGTAGCCGCCCCGATACGCCATGATGCTGGAGCTGGGGTTGAGACCACTCGGAGCCGCTGCTCGCAGATACTTGAGCATTGTCTCGACGGAATTCCGCGAGGGACCGAAGACGAGGGTTGGCACCCGGGCAGCGATGAGATCGGCAGCCAGTCGTACGGAATGCTTGAGGGCGCTGCCACGGATTCCGAGGTCTGCGTTCACCACCGGGGGGTTGTAGAGGAAGAACCGACGAGCCGAGCGAGGTGCCCCGGAGCGGTCCACGAGACGCATGTCCTCGGTCGAGACTCCGAGCAGCCGGGCAGCGTGCTCCGCCGGATTACCGATCGTCGCGGTGGCACAGACAAACGTTGGGAAGCTTCCGTGGAATGCCGCCACTCGTCGTAGACGCGCGATGACGTGAGCCATGTGAGAGCCGAAGACGCCCCGATAAGTGTGGAGCTCATCGAGCACCACGAAACGGAGCCCCTGAAACAGCGATGCCCACTTGGGGTGACTAGGCAGTATGCCGGCGTGGAGCATATCGGGATTGGTGAGCACGATCCTGCTCCGCTCCCGGGCACTGCGGCGAGCGTCACCGGGCGTGTCACCGTCGTAGACGACCGGGCCAGCGGCGATACCGGCTTCGGACGCGAGATCCCCGAGGGAATGCTCCTGGTCTCGCGACAAGGCTTTCGTCGGGTAGAGGAAGATGGCACTGGCAGCTGGGTTGTCAGCAAGAGCCTGCAGCACGGGGACGTGGAAACAGAGACTCTTGCCGCTTGCCGTAGGGGTCGCGATGACGACGTGTTGGCCACGCAAGGCAGCGTTGATGGCCTCAGACTGGTGGCTGTAGAGCTGCTCGATACCGCGGCGGCGCAGGGCCTGTCGGATTCCCGGTGCGAGGTCGGGCGGCATGGGCGCGAAGCTCGCCGTTCCAGCCTCGAACAACCGCTCGGCGGCTACACAGCGTTGGATCCCCCCCTCGTCACGCCACTTTGCAAGCACGGCATCGAGGCCACGGACGTCTGACCAGGGGGCATCGGCCATGCGCGAAGCTAAACATTCGTTCGGTATGCTGGCAACTCCGCGCTACCTGTCGTAGGGATACGGGTCCAATGAGCGATGCCGATCCGCACAAAGCTCGATCCACATCGGACGGGGTTTCGCCTGCCTGGCCACCCGATTCTGCCGAGCCTGGGGGCGAGTCACTCGGTCCGGTGTCCCCCGGCCTGCCTTTGGCGGCGGCCGGCGCTCAGTCGGTGACGGAGACGCGTGGTTCGGAGCCCATGCGCGGTCCTTCGGGAGACTCGCGTTGGAGAGGAGCTGTGGAACATGGCAGACCACATCCCTCGTACGTCTTCTTCGCGAGCGTCGCTTCCTGCGTGCTGCTGCTGGACGTCGCTTCCAAGGCATGGGCCGAGATTCGATTCGAAGGGTTGGCTCGGGCCGGTAGAGCAGTCACTGTCATCGAGCACCATCTGTCGTTTACGCTGGCGTACAACAAGGGTGGGGCTTGGGGCGTGTTCCGAGATTTCGGCGACTGGGTGAGAAAGCCGTTCTTCTTGGTGGTGAGTGCCCTAGCGATCGCATTTCTGGTCTCGCTCTACGGGCGGCTCAGGCCGGAGCAGCGGTCACTGAGATGGGGGCTGCCCTTGGTACTCGGGGGAGCGCTCGGGAACCTCTCGGATCGCATCGCCCGAGAGGGGGTAGTCGACTTCATCGATTATCGCGGCGATTGGGTGGCGCTCATGAATCGAGGCATCGCCTCGGTCGCGCAGGGGTGGCTGATCACGGATCACTGGCCGACATTCAATGTGGCCGACATCGGGATCACCGTCGGCGTCGCCCTAATGGCGATCGACATGTTCGTGGCACGCCAAGATCCCACGCTGGAAACCAACGGCGTGCCTTCCAGCGCTTCCCAGCCCTCCCCAGACACGAGCAACTCGGCAATCGACGCTTCCGGAGACGAGTCGATCAAAGCGGTCACGATGCGCGCCGAGCCCGCTGCAGCAGCGCGTTGTGAAAGCGACGAGCACTATGCTGGGGGGGCGAACGTTCAGAAGCCGATGGCCGACGAAGAAGCGACTGGCCCGAAACCACCGGAAGGGCCGCGCTAAGGCGCGGGGAGCGAGGGGCCAAGGATGCATCCACGGTTGTTCGAGGTTCTAGGTATCGCGTTCCCCAGCTACTTCGTGATGCTGACGCTGGGGTTCGTCGTCGCGACCGGGGTCGGGGTGCTCTGGGCCAAACGCATCGGCCATAACCCCGACGTCATCGTCGATCTGGGGATCGGAACGCTCATCGCGGGTGTTGTCGGATCGCGGCTGCTGCACGTCATCGCTGATGGCTACTTCTGGGACTACGTCAATATCTGTATCGATCCTGCTGCCGTCGCTTGGCGAGTTACACAAGCCGAGTGCGGTTCGCTCGGCCAAGAGGGCACTTGGGACGCGGTGCGGGCGGTCTGTGTACCGGTCCCACATCGCGACTTGAGCCACGAACTGGCCCGGTGTTTCTCCTGGGCCAACCTCGCGGCGGGGGGATTCACGTACTACGGAGGGTTCCTCGGGGCCAGCGCGGCCGCTGTTTATCTTCTGAGACGCGATCGGTTTCCGTTCTGGCGCGCCGCCGACATGGCGGCCATGGCCGTGCCACTCGGGCTGGCCTTTGGACGTATGGGGTGCACGCTCGCGGGCTGCTGTTTTGGTGCTCCAGCGTTGTCGCCGTGGGGGGTCAGTTTCCCCCCGAGTAGCCCGGCGAGCGAGGCGCAGTGGCGGCTTGGGCTACTTGCAGCTCCGACGCGATCGAGCCTTCCGGTACACGTTACCCAGCTGTACGAGGCAACCGCTGCCCTCGCGATTGCGGCGGTTCTTGCGCTGGTCGTTCACGAGCGTAAGCGGTACGACGGGCAGCTCTTTCTTGCGTTCGTCGTGCTCTACGCGTCTGCTCGTTTCGTGCTGGAGTTCTGGCGAATGGACGATCGGGGCGGGCTGCTGGGTGTCAGTACATCCCAGCTCATTGGAGTCCTTCTGATTGTTGCGGCCGGGATCGTCCACCTGAGGCTCGCCAGGGGCAGAGCGCGGCCACAGGAGCCAACCGAGCAGGCAGGTTCCTCGCCTTGACGTGCCCGACACGGGGGCGGGTCTTCGCTACGTTGGAATCCGATTGGGTGTGTGTGACCTGGGAGCCGTCAGACGAGTAGCTTGGCTCTGACGAGGCGCGTTGGCGGACTCGGTTCGTACTTGCGGGCGCCGCGCTCGACACCCTGCACGCCGGGCTCTTCCGCGGAAGGAGAAGGAGCAGTGCAGGCGCTCGACACTCACAACTAGTCGCGGAAGCGCCTCGAGTGGGCACTGGCCCAACCGCTCTGCTCGCCGTTACACGAAATGCCCTCGCGTATAGCAAGCCCCGGCTACGGACAACGGCGCAGGGAAGGAGATCGTGCCCGCAGCCGGGAATCCAAGAGTGCTCCGAAATGCATCCAAACGCAACGCTCGCAGGAAGAAATTTGACCCATTGGGAGCTCGCGGTCGCCTGACCGGCGATCCCTTCAAGTCGCACGAAACCCGGAGCCTCAGCGCGCGTGGCGGGGACTACAGCGCGGGTGAGCAAAAATCACTCGCGCTGCCGCGAACCCTCCGTGACCGAGCGCTCGCCGTCGCCGGGCGGGGGGCACAACGCGATGGTGCTCTGTTTGGAGTGCCTCTGATCCCGCACGCACCTGGTGAGCCGCGTGCTTCGTCCCCGAGCTTCTCCCGTGCTCAATTGCCGCCTGATTGCACAATTGCCTGCACGCTGTTTCACGGACCAGACTCCAGACTCGACACGAGGGAGCCGGACGCGTGAGCATTGGCGGTCTTCTGCACGGCCGCCGCCAAACGGGCGTTGCGGAGGCTCGGAACGCGGGCACCGAACCAGGACTGAACTCAGTAGTCGGCGTGCCGCCCGCGAAGCGTCTTCTTGGGGTAGTCGTAAGGAACCTGGAACATTCGAAGCGCGGTGCTCAAGAAGTCGATGGCCGAACCAGGGTTGTCCTCCGCCCGACCGAGCTGGCTGGTGACCAGCTCTTCGAGATCCAGGCCGACCCCCATGTAGAGGCGGGCGCGCTTGCCCAGAGGGTCGTCCTTGTCGAGAAAACCGCGCGTGTAGTAGCCGAGGTAGAGCTCGGTGAACCTCAAGGGTGTGGAATCGAGCAGGGGGATCCCGCTTGGGCGCAGCGCGAAGAGGAACTTCTGCCCGGAATAGTCGATCATCGGGTGGAACCCCCCTTCCCGCGACGAGGGATAGTATTCCATACGAAAGTCGAAGGCCTGGCCAATGGCGGGGAATGCATTGCGGAAGAGCGAGGCCGATGCGCCGATGGTGTCCATCACGAGATCCTCCCGAGAGAAGCCGTGGTCGACCGAGAAGGCATCGAAGAACTCGACGTAGAGCATCAGCGTCCACGTGATGAGGGGCGGCACGAGCGCCGCCCCTATCTGTCGACGTTCAGCCATTCTGAGTCGCAGGTACAGGAACTCCGTCATCAGGTAGGTCGAGTAGCCGTGGCCGGTCTTGTCGATGCCCCCGCTCCCGGTGTTCATGCCAAACCAACCTTCCGGGTTGTACCTCCAGCGCGCCGTTCCCCACTTCCAATCTCGCCAGCCTGCGTAGCTAATTACCGCAAAGAGGCCAGCAGCCTCGAATTTGAGGGTATCGAGCTGCGCGAGGAAGTCTTCTTCGATTCGGCGTTGACCCGGTGGCGTTTCGGCCGGGCGAACCACGGGCGGGGGGGAGTGAGCTGGGGCGCCCGAGGGACGCACCTCCTGAGCCCCCGCAATCGTTGGCAGGGAGACAGCCCCGGTGAAAGCCAGAAGAGCTGCCAGCGTCGAGGCTGGCTTACAAAACCGTGTAGGCCGTGTGGACAGGAACGCCAATTCCATGCCGTCGTACAACGAACGGGTCGAGCCGCGCTAGCCCCTTCTGTCGGCGGGCGACCGGGCAGGAGACGCGGCGTCTCGATTCGCGGGGTGAGTGAGGGTTCACGGGGTGAGCGAGGGTTCACGGGGTGAGTGAGGCGGTTTGGCGCGCTCCGTTGTTGAGACCGAGCGACAAGCGATCGACGCGACCGAGCAAGCTCCTCGGCGGGTGAGCGCACTGGAGTCTCGAAAGAGGGGATGCGGCGGATCGCCATCGACTCGGGACGACGTTTGGGTATCCTCTCGCCATGCCGGGAGAGCCTTGGTGCGAATGCGAATGGATCCTGCCCGCCGATGGCGCAAGGGCTTCAACCTCCTCTCGCTGGGGCTCGGCGGTGCGGGGATTATCGGCGTCCGCACAGCACGCGATACGGCACTTCGCGACGAGACGGCGGCGCCTGGTGGCCGAGGTTCTGTTGGGGCTCGGCATGGCAACGGGGTGCCATGTGAAGGACGAGCCGCGACCAGCGGCAGCGACCTGTGAGGACGATTGTTCGCTCGACGACCTTCCTGAGACTCGGCCATCGGAGCAGAGCACGAGCGGGAGTGCCGGAGCTTCGGGAGCTGGGGGGGAGGCGGGAAGCTCAGGCGTTGACGTCGAGGGGCGGCTATACTGGCTCGATTCGCAGACCTTCGACCCCGATACGTCCCGGCGCTTCGCCGAAGACTCGAGCGTCTCGATGATGCTCGCGAAGGATCGGCGACTGACTAGCGCAGATGCGCTGAGCGGCAGGTTCGCACTCGACGGCGTGCTGGGCGATAGACTATCGCCGGTTGTTGCTAGTCCCAACGGGAGCAGTCTTGCGCTTCCCACGATTAGCTGGGCCGACACACTGACGAACCAAGACCTTCAAGTGCCGGTCGTGTCTGCCGCGGCGCTGGACGCAGCCTTCGCGGTGGTGACGACGCCTGAGACGAGGAACGACGCGGCCGGACAAGTCGTTCTGCGGTTCACTTCCGAGGGGTCCGGCGACGGAGTGACCGGAGTCAGACTGCAGCCGCCCAGCGGAGGTAAGGTGATCTACGACGCTGGCAGTACGTGGACGGATCTGGCTGTGGGCTCGGGCAGGCGCGGGATCGCACTCATCCAGAATCTTCCGGTGGTGGGGGGGGGGCTGCAGCCGCTTCACGTCCGCTTCGAGGATGACAGCTCGGTGACCGAGGGCCTCGGCCTTCTGGTGGCGGCCGGGATGGTGAGCTACTTCGAGGTCGTGGTAGCGCAGTAGTGGCTCCTCGGGCTACTCGATCGGGCTGGCGCCCGCCGGGACCGTCTGGTAATGGCGGGCCGTGGCCCAGCGAATTGATGGCAAGGCAATCTCCACCAAGGTGCTCGAAGAAGTTGCGCGTGGGGTCCAGGACTTCCGTCGCTCGTTCGACCGTGTACCTGGTCTGCACGTAGTCCTTGCTGGGGACGACCCGGCATCGGCCACCTACGTCCGCAACAAAGAGAAGGCCGCGGCTCAAGTTGGAATGGCCGGAGAAGTCCACCGCCTCGATGCTTCGGTGAGTGAGGCGCAGGTGCTTGAGCTCGTCGCCGCTCTCAATGCAGATCCTGGCGTCGATGGGCTTTTGGTTCAGCTTCCGCTTCCGGCCGGAATCGCCCCGACCAAGGTGCTTGAAAGCATCGACCCAGCCAAGGACGTGGATGGGTTCCATCCGGTGAACATTGGGAAGCTTTGGGCCGGCGTTCCAGGGTTGGTTCCGTGCACCCCCCGCGGGTGCATGCGGCTACTCCGAGAGGCCGGTGTGACCGTTGCCGGCAAGCGGGCCATCGTGATTGGTCGCAGCAATATCGTGGGCAAGCCGATCGCTGCGCTTCTGCTGGCAGAGAATGCGACGGTCACGCTGGCTCATTCACGCACAGAGGACCTTCCCGCTCGCTGTCGCGAGGCCGACATCGTGATCGCTGCGGTGGGACGAGCCAAGATGGTCAAGGGGAGTTGGCTCAAGCCTGGTGCGGTGGTCATCGATGTCGGCATGAACTGGGACGAGCAAGGGAAGCGCTGCGGCGACGTCGATTTCGCGAGCGCGGAACCGGTGGCCTCGGCGATAACGCCCGTTCCCGGCGGTGTGGGTCCCATGACGATCGCCATGCTGTTGGAGAACACTCTCGTCGCGGCGACAGCCCGTGCTTCCCGGTGACAGCCCCCCCCCAAGAACAGGCCCGGATCTCGAGTTCTCAGCTCCAACCCGTTTGCGGTGCGGAAGACGCCGTGCCTCGCTCACAACCCGTAGGCAGCCGGTGAAACAGAAAACCCTTGGCAGATTGCGGCGAGGACTCGGTCGGCTTGTGCCGCTGTGGCGTCCTTGGTGCCCCCGTTGTCGATCACGTAGTCCGCTGCCGCTACTTTGTCATGCAGTGGCCACTGGGCGCTGATTCTTGCCCGAGCCTCGTCCTGGGTTCCTTTGTCTCGTCGCAGAACCCGGGCCAGCTGCGTGTCGGCATCCGCAGTGACGACAACGATCGGTCGCAGCTCCGCGACCAGGCCCACCTCGAAAAGCAGTGGGACCTCGTAGCATCCTAGCTCGTGACCGTGGCTCGCAAGGGTCTCGAACCGAATACGCGCCAGCTCCCTCACCAGCGGATGCACCAGGGCTTCGAGGCACTTTCTGGCGGAGCTGTCGGAGAACACTCTCTCCGCCATCCGTTTGCGGTCGAGTGTCCCGTCGTGCCCAAGGACTTCGCGACCGAATTCACGAACCACTCGGTCGAGACCAGGGGAGCCAGGCGCTACTGCGGCTCTTGCAAGCTCGTCCGCGTCGACCAATCCGAGCCCCCGCTGGCTCCACCACCGAGCTACTGTGGACTTGCCTGTTCCAATTCCACCCGTCAGTCCGAAGACATGCATGAACGAACGGGTACTCCGAACCCAACTCACTGTGAATCTGACGGGAAGTGCCGATTCGAATTTCGGGGGATTGGCGCGAGAGCTCGTGGAACCCTGGGTTCGTGTGCCATCCGTGCTCAGTGGACGAGTACCATTGGTGCGGGTGGCCGTTCTGTCTAGCATCCACTCACGGTCAGGCTTCGCACGAATCGGGCAGCTCAAGGCTTGGTGCCTCCGAGGTTCACAACACCCCGACAGCAGCCAACCTTTCGGTGCCCCGAGGGAGAACCGTCCTCGGGGAGGCTTGGGGGGCAGTTCCGAGGTACTCCTGCGGCATGTCCCTGAAGCGCAAGCTGAGTCGGCTCGGTCCCATGAGCCCGAGGGGCGAGGGGAACCGTCCTCTGCCAGGGACCGCTGTGGCGCAAACAGATGGGGTCGACTCCGAAGGTCTTCTGGAGACAACACCGGCTTCCCCAACTCCTCTCGAGAGTGGGGGACAACAGTCGGGGCACGACGCGAAGGGAGAGACGCTGCGGGCGCTGCGCGACCGCATGGATTCGATCCTCGGCCAAAGACTCCCGTCCCGGCCCCCGCCCGCGGATCCAGGCGCCACCACCCTGCCTTTCGCGCCCCAGGCGACGCCACACGGGGTCGTGCACCGACGCTTCGAGCGCCTTGCGCCGTCGGCCCATGTGGGTAGGATCCCGGTCGACTCGGCACGCGATGCTGCCCCTTCGGTGCTAGCGCTCCTGGGTCTCACCCCGGCGCTGGCTACGCAGTCTCCGGCTCGAGCTCTGTACCTGGATTGCGAGACGACGGGGCTCGGAGGTGCGGGGACCCTGCCGTTTCTCGTTGGCCTGGCGTGGTTCGATCAAGACCGTCTCGTTCTCGAGCAGTTGCTGCTTCGGACCCCAGCCGAAGAGCCCGGCCTTCTGGCGATCGTGGCGAATCGTGTCGAGGCGGCAAGCTTCGTCGTGACATTCAACGGAAAGACGTTCGATTGGCCGCTCCTGAACACTCGGTGCGTCATGAACCGAATGCCGCATCTGCGTGCGTTGCCGCACCTCGATTTGCTCCACGTGGGGCGGCGGCTGCACCGGCAGCGCCTCGGAGTTTGTCGGCTGACGGATCTCGAGAGCGAAGTGCTGGGATTCGTGCGCGGCCCCGACATCGCTGGGGCAGAGGTTGCTGCAAGGTACGGACACTTCTTGCGCACGGGTGACGAGGCGGCGTTGAGGGCCGTGGTGGACCACAACGCATACGATGTGCTCACCATGGCAGCGCTGGTCGGGCTCTATGGAGAACCTCTCGACCTGCTACATGAGCGGGATCTTCTCGGGCTGGCCCGCACCTATAGTCGATCCAAAGCTTGGGATGAAGCCGAACGCGCTGCGGACGTGGCTGCTCATCGTGGCGCGGCGCTGGAGGCTCTGCGAGTCAAGGCGGCCGTTGCCAAAGCTCGCGGCGACAGAGCCCGTGCGCTCGCTCGGTTCGAGGAGCTCGCGGCCAAGGTCGACGACGACGCGGCTCGACTCGAGCTCGCCAAGCTGTACGAGCATTTCGTCAGGGCGCCCGCCCGCGCGCTTGACGTCATCCGTCGGGGTACGGGGGAAGGCCCGGCAGGGTTCGAGAAACGCAAGCTGCGTCTCGAACGCAAGCTGGAACGCGCGGCTCATGCGGGGCCGCGTGCGCGGCGGCGCGGGGGAGGCGAGAACCTCTGAAACGACAAGCCGATGGAGTGTCGCGACAATCCGAGCGGCGGGGAGGCTGTCGGCTCATCTTGCCCCCAAGCGGTCCGTGCAGGCACTCGAGGCGAGGGGGGCTCCCCGAGACTGCGAAGGTATGGCGGCCCGACCCGGAAAGGGCGCAGCCGATGCGCGTGCGCGACGCTAGCAGGTTGGCTATGCTCGTCCCGATGTCCGAGTTTCAGTACCAGCCCATGCTGCCCATGCACGCCGAGTCGACACCCTATCGGAAGCTCACGTCTGACCATGTGAGTACCGTCACCGCTCTGGGTCACGAGTTCCTCAAGATCGAACCCGAAGGGCTGACGCTGCTGGCGCGAGAGGCGATAAAGGAGATCGCGTACTTCCTCCGGCCTGGACACCTCGCGCAGGTCCGCGATATCCTCAATGACCCCCAGGCGAGCTCCAACGACAAATTCGTCGCGCTCGATCTCCTGAAAAACGCTGTCGTGGCGTCTGGTCGTGTCCTGCCGCAGTGTCAGGACACGGGGACCGCCATCATCATGGGCAAGAAGGGCCAGTTCGTTCTCACCGGTGTCGATGACGAGGCCCGCATCGCACAGGGCGTTTTCGAGGCATACACCGGCGATTACCTGCGGTATTCGCAGATGGCTCCACTCAGCATGTACGAAGAGGTGAATACGGGCAACAACCTGCCCGCGCAGATCGAAGTGTATGCGACTGGCGGCAGCGAGTACCACTTCCTGTTCATGGCGAAGGGCGGCGGGAGTGCCAACAAGAGCTACCTGTATCAGGAGACCAAGGCGCTGTTGAACCCCAAGACGCTGCTGTCCTTTCTGGATTCGAAGATCCGAACGCTCGGCACCGCTGCCTGCCCCCCGTACCACTTGGCGATCGTTATCGGCGGCACCTCGGCAGAGTATGCACTCAAGATCTCGAAGCTTGCTTCGGCTCGCTACTTGGATGACTTACCGACCGTCGGCAACCGGTTGGGGCACGCCATCCGCGACCCCGAGCTCGAGGCTCAGGTTCTGGAGCTCACGCGGAACAGCGGCATCGGAGCGCAGTTCGGGGGGAAGTACTTCTGCCACGATGTGCGTGTGATTCGATTGCCGCGCCACGGAGCTTCGTGTCCGGTGGCGATCAGCGTCTCTTGCTCAGCCGATCGGCAGGCACACGGCAAGATCACGAAGGAGGGCATTTTCGTCGAGGAGCTGGAGCACGATCCAGCCCGGTACCTTCCGGAGGTCGACGAGGCCGCACTGTTCGGTGACGTGGTGCGAATCGACCTCAGCAAGCCTATGGCCGAGATACGTGCGGAATTGAGCCGCTACCCCATCAAGACCCGACTCTCTCTGTCCGGGACACTGATCGTGGCGCGCGACATTGCTCACGCGAAACTCAAGGAGCGCCTCGATTCGGGTCAGGGGTTGCCCCAGTACTTCAAGGATCACATCGTCTACTACGCAGGGCCCGCGAAGAAACCGGAGGGGTACGCTTCAGGTTCCTTCGGTCCAACCACCGCTGGGCGGATGGATGCCTATGTTGCGGCCTTCCAGGCCGAAGGGGCATCGCTCGTGATGCTTGCCAAGGGCAACCGCAGTTCGGAGGTCACTGAGGCTTGCAAGCGGTTCGGGGGCTTCTACCTGGGAAGCATCGGTGGTCCTGCTGCAAGGCTCGCCCAGGACTGCATCAAGCGGGTGGAGGTTCTCGAATACCCAGAGCTCGGTATGGAAGCCGTGTGGCGGATCGAAGTGGAGGACTTCCCAGCGTTCATCATCGTCGATGACAAGGGGAACGACTTCTTCGAGCCGTTCAGGGCACCCGGGGCGCTGAAAGTGGTCGGCTGAGAGCGGCCGCGGGGAGCCGCCCGGGAGCGGCGAGCTGCTGTCGTGAGGGCTCCCGCGGGCGCTGCCTGTGGGGGCCAGCCCGGGCGGTTGCTGCAGGGACCCAGCCCTCTGACAGACCGGTGCTCGTGCGGGCGAGGCCCAGGGCTCGGGGAGATCTCGCGGGGCCTTGGGCTCCGGCCTGGTTTAATAACAGCGCTCGACGCTCTGTTCGCCCGTTCGGTCGCGGCGCGTCCGTCCATGGCGAAATTGCGCGCGGTTCATGCCAATCACCCGGGGGATCTGGTAAAGGGCGGCATGGCCTACGACCACCGAACGATCGAAGCCCGTTGGCAACGCTACTGGGCCGAGAACGAGACCTTTAAGGCAATCCGGCGACCTGGCCGGCCCAAGCTCTACGCTCTCGACATGTTTCCCTATCCGTCGGGCCATGGACTGCACGTCGGTCATCCCGAGGGATACACCGCGTCGGATATCGTCGTTCGCTATCGGCGAATGCAGGGGTGGGATGTTCTGCACCCGATGGGTTGGGATGCATTCGGGCTTCCTGCTGAGCAGCACGCCATGGCTACGGGCACTCATCCTGCGACGACTACTCGGCAGAACATCGACACGTTTCGGGGGCAGCTCCAGCGCCTCGGGTTCGCCTACGACTGGTCTCGGGAGATCAACACGACCGATCCAGACTACGTCAGATGGACGCAGTGGATCTTCCTGCGGCTCTTCCGTCGCGGCTTGGCCTTTCAGGCCGAGGTACCCGTGAACTGGTGTCCTGCGCTGGGAACGGTGCTCGCTAACGAGGAAGTCATCGACGGTCGAAGTGAGCGCGGCGGTCATCCCGTCGTAAGACAGCCCCTTCGGCAGTGGCAGCTCCGCATCACAGCCTACGCCGATCGCCTGGCGGAAGAGCTCGAGAGCCTCGACTGGCCCGAGACCAAACAGAAGCAACGGGATTGGATCGGTCGCAGCGAGGGCGCCGAGGTCGACTTTCGGCTGGTGGAACGCGATGACAAGCTCACGGTCTTCACGACGCGTCCGGACACGCTGTTCGGCGCGACCTACATGGTCATTGCGCCGGACCACAAGCTGACTCTTGCCATCACAACGGACGCGCAGCGGAGCGCGGTCCAGGCATACATCGAGGCTGCGGCCAAGAAGAGCGATCTCGAGCGGACAGCACTCGGCAAGGGAAAGACCGGCGTTTTCACCGGGGCCTACGCGATCAACCCGGTCAACCAGCAGAGGATCCCCGTTTATGCGGGCGACTACGTTCTCGGGGCCTATGGCACGGGCGCGATCATGGCCGTGCCGGCTCACGATGAGCGCGATTTCGATTTCGCCAAGAAACACGGCCTGCCCATAGTCGAGGTGGTGAGTCCCGATGGTACCCTGCACGAATCGCTCGACGCAGCTTACGCCGAAGACGGTATCGCGGTTCGAAGCGGTCAGTTCGACGGGCAGACCACCGCGGCAATGAAGGGAAACATCGTTCGCTACCTGAGCGAGCAAGGTTTGGGCAGAAGCCGCGTCAACTACAAGCTGCGGGACTGGATCTTCAGCCGCCAGCGCTACTGGGGAGAACCGATCCCCATCTTCTTTCCCGTCGAAACCAGTGGCGATCCCCGTAGCGGCGCGCCCTACCAGATTGACTATTCCCGACCGATTCCACTCGAAGATACCGAGCTTCCGCTGCTACTGCCCGAGCTCGACGACTACCGTCCTGGCGATCCGCAGGGGCCCCTCGCCAAGGCCCTCACGTGGCGCTTCTTCCAGAGGGACGGTAAGTGGTTTGCCCGCGAAACCAACACGATGCCGCAATGGGCGGGGTCGTGCTGGTACTACCTTCGCTACCTCGATCCGCGAAACACGGACGAGATCTTCAGCCAGGAGAGCTACGACGATTGGATGCCCGTGGATCTCTACGTGGGAGGAGCGGAGCATGCCGTGCTCCACCTGCTGTACGCGCGGTTCTGGCATAAAGTGCTCCATGACTTGGGTGTGGTGAAACACCCAGAGCCCTTCACCAAACTGGTACACCAGGGGCTCATCCTGGGGATGGCGTATCGCTGGTACGCCGTGATCGACGCCGAGGGGAACCTGGTTCGCGCGCTCCCTGGCGACGCAGAGGTCGAAGCCGACGAGGATGGCAAGCTCCGGCTCTCCGCGACTGGAGAACCGGTGGAGCTGCGCTGGGCGAATGATGACAGTGTCAAGCTTGCCGAGGGCATCCCCGTTCATGCCCAGTACGGCATGAAGGTCGTGCCGGTCGCGGAGAAGATGAGCAAGAGCCGGGGCAACGTTGTCAACCCCGATCAGGTTGTAGATGAGTTCGGGGCCGATAGCCTGAGGCTCTATGAGATGTTCATGGGGCCGCTGGAGCAGAGCAAGCCGTGGCAGACCAGCGGTTTGCAGGGCGTCCGGCGATTCCTGGATCGAGTCGACTCCCTGGCGAGACGAGACCTCACTTCAGGCGAGATGGACCCACGCACGCTTCGGCTGGTGAATCGCACCGTGAAGAAGGTCGGCCAGGACATCGAGAACCTGCACCTCAACACGCCGATCAGCGCGATGATGGTGCTCTGCAACCACTTGCACGGCCTCTCCGAGCTGCCGCGGACGGCGGTGGAGACTTTGGTGCTTTGCCTTTCGCCATTTGCACCCCATCTGGCCGAAGAGCTGTGGCAACACCTCGGAAACCCTGCAAGCATCGGAGATGCCGCCTGGCCCACATACGACGAATCACTGTGTGTGGACAACGACATCGAGATGGCAGTTCAGGTCAACGGCAAGGTGAGAGGACGAGTGACCTTGGCGCGCGACGCCAACGAGGCCGATGCACGGGAGGCCGCCCTCACGGAGCCCAATGTGCAAAGGTTCGTCGCTGGTCGTCCGGTTCGGAAGTTCATCTACGTTCCGGGTCGAATCATCAACGTCATTCTCGGCTAGGGCCTCGATTGCGTCGAGCGCCTTGGCGGTGTTGGGGGATCGCCGAGTGAGAGCGCGTGCCACCAACGACGGTGCTTCACATCGGTTCCATGGTTGGCGCTGGCTCGCCCAGAACCCTCTGAACCAGCGCTCGGCCAAGGGCGCGTGCGGCCGCCCGCAGGGCACCGTCGTAGGCAAGCATCTCGCCATTCACGGTTTGCGATGAGTTGTAGACCTCGACCCGTCGCACATCGCCTGTGTCACGGATCTGAGGGCCGTTCAGGTTCTCGACAACCCACGCCCGCCCAACAAGTCCCACGGCGGTCACGCGGGCCCGGGGCCGCTTCTCCCCGGCTTCCGGGATTGCGGCGATACCTCGAGGGTTTTCGTCGACTCGTAGGATCTCCACCATCAGCATGGGAAAGCCAGTTCCATCCTGATCCGCGTCTGCTCGAGCGAGCTCGGTTCGCGCACCGCTGAGGACCTCCTGAGCCAATTCCGGCTCTGCGATCACCGAGCCGGCAAGGTGCACGCTGAGCCGTTGCTCTGGGGCAGGGCCGCCATAGGCCGGTCGGTAGCCGCACGACAAAACGAGTAGCATAGCGGCAACACACAGGGGTTGGCCAAGTTTCACGTTCAACAACAGCTTGTTCACAACCAGCCAGCTGTCCAGTGGGCCTCCGTTCAGGTCACAGTGCGCACCAAGCCGCCAAAAACTGGAACGTGAACCTCCCGCCGTTCCGCCGTGGCATTTCGCCTCCTGGACCGAGCGGCACCTCGACGTTCTAGCAGGGGAGCACCATGGCCCTAGCGCTTCAACGACTTCTTGAAGCGCTTCGCGTCCGCGAACATGTCGACGTTGGCGAAAACGTAGATGGCCTGCTGCTCACCCGCTTCGTGCGCGAGCTCCGCGAGCCGCTCGATTGCCGGATCCTCGTAGCGGCTCTTCCTTCCTGCCGGCCCGGGGAGGCGATAGTAGGCTTGCTCGCGCTTCGATACCCCCTGATTGAGCGGATCTCTTGCAGCGAGGGTCCCGGTCTCCTTGGCGAGGGCGTCACTCTCTTCGGGATCCCACGTCAGCCCCGCCTCGAAAACCACCCGCTCGTAGAGCGGCCTGACCGCTTTCAGGAAATCCCGCAGGGCGGTCTTGTTCGTCCGATTGCAGGGAAACTCCGGCGACGCGACGAACACCGCCGTTGTGGCGCCGAGCTCCTTGCCCACTGCACCGAGGCCCGCCAGCGCGGCGTCGAGGGGCTCGCCCTTGCGGAAACCGTCCTGCCCGATCTCACGCGGTCCCAGAAGCGCGAACTCGAAGCCCGCGGGGGCTTCACGTTGCCAGCGCCGCATGGTGCCCGGTCCCGGGATCGCCAGGTGGGTCTCCTGAATCTCTACGAAGCCGAACTCCCGGAAGTACCGTGTGGCAGGAACCGCGAATCCAGCGCAACCGACCGTGATCATCGCGCCGCAACCCTAACACACCATGGCCCGGCGAGCAGCGACATGCAGCGAACACGCTGGTGGATGATCGCGCCCAGGTCGCCCCAGAATTCGCGTGACCTCCCGTCATCTCAAGAGGGATGGCGCGGGCCGGACATCTCAAGCCGACGGGTTTGGCGCGCGCGACCAGGCAAGCCTGCTCGCCCGTCGGTTGCATGTGGCCCTTGGGCCAGCCCTGTTCGTGCGACGTTGGTGAGGACCAGCTTGGCCAGCCACAGGAATCAGCGCGGACACGAGAACGCCCCGGCAGGTCCGACCTGCACGGGGCGCTATCGCGTTTGACTGCAATATTGCGGTCCCGTTACTCAGCCGGGAAGTAGCACTCGTTGGCGCACTTGGAGTCGACGTCTGGGTCTTGGCTCAGCGCCTCAGCGGTCAGGGCGTAGAACTCCTCCGAGAGGTCATCGCTCTCCATCACTGCAATCGTGATGTCGACGCAACACGACTCTGGTGAGTCTATCGTCCCGCAGTCGCCCAGGTTCTCTTCATCGACGTAGCCCAGCCGCACACAGTTCACGTAGGCGGCAGACTCACTGCAGCAGGGGTAGGTGTCCTTGCACGCATTCCAGTCGTCGGCGTAGCCATTGTCTGCATTCGCGAGGCACTCCGCACAGGCGCTGGCCATCGGGATGTCGCCGCAGGTGCCCCCCGGGTCTGGATTGCCCGCCGAACCGCCCGTGGCGTCGCTGCCGCTGGATCCACCCGTGTTGGAGGTCCCGCCTGTGCCCGAATCATCGTCGGCATCATCGTCGGCATCATCGTCGGCGTCCGTGCCGCCGGTGTTGCTGTCATCGTCGTCCAGATCGGCGATGTCGTCGTCGTCGTCATCATCCGTCGAGACGACGCAAGCCGTCGCTAGCGCCGCACCGAATGCGATTGCCATCGCTGTCAACCAAGGGTTTGTCTTCATAGTTGTGATTCTCTCCTTGAACCGCCTCGAGAGCCCCCGCGGCCCCAAGGCTCTCGGTCATCATCCGGATGCGCCGCGATCTGCGCGGGTGCCGAGTGGGATCGGCGCATCCTCGCACCCCGCCCCGGGAAACGTCCACCCTGTCGCCGAGGAAGTTCGGTCGCCGGTTCGAGGAGGGACGCGCCAAAGCACGGGGCGATGGACGTGGCTCATCGTGCGCATATTCGATCGCAGGTCGCGTCGGGGCAAGTTGCACTCCACATCCCGCGTCGGGGGAGGGTCACGAGTTGCTAGGAATTCCGCCGGCGTCGGAACGCCATCCAAGTCGAGAGGGCGGCGCCAACCCACCACGGCGCGTGCCCAGTCGATCGGAACAGCGTTTTCTCATCGAGCCACGCCAGATCCGCCGCCAGGGCGGCCTCTGTGAAGGTCTCCGTGTGCGAGATGTCGCGCCCCGCCGGGTCAATGAACCCGCTGACGCCGCTGTTGTTGGCGCGCGCCAGATACCGCCGCTGCTCCACTGCTCGAAGTTTGGATAGCGCCCAGTGAATCCACGGCTCGGTCGTGTCGCCGAACCAGGCGTCGTTGGTCATGTTCACAAGGAGCTGGGGCTGGTCCTGATTGACGATCCCGTTGACGAACGCTGGGATGATGTCCTCGTAGCAGATCAAGACCCCCACCTTCTTGTCCCCAACGGGAACGGAATCCATGCTGGTCCCGGGGGTGAATCGACCCGAATGGGGGCTCCAAGAATATAGGATGGGGAACGAGTCTCCGAGCGGCAGGTATTCGCCGAAGGCAAGCAGGTACTGCTTGTCATAGCGCCCGGTGATGTTCCCCTGGGCATCAACTGAGAGCGCCGAGTTGTAGAAAACGTGTCCGCGCTCATCTTCTACGGATCGGAACAGCACCCCACCGAAGATGGTGGGCACACCGAGCGAACGGGTAAACCGCTGAGGATAGACTTCGTTGATGCTCGCCTCAGGCACCGCCCCGGCCACGCTCGTTTCCGCCCAGACGACCAGATCCAGCCCCCCTGCGGATCTGAGCTGCTCGGTGAGCTCGAGGTTGCGGCGTAGTCCCTCTTGCTTGTTGCGGCGCTTGCCCATGAGGCTCATGTTGGCTTGCACCACACCAACCTTCACTCTGGATGCGCGAGCGATGAGGGCGTCGATCTGGGGCAGCCGTATCAGCCCGTAAAGGAAGTTCGCGCTGGGGACCAGTGCCAAGACGGCGACTGACCGCCAGTGGATCGAGCGACCCTCCAGTCGGGCCATCAACGGTTCGGCGACCGCCAAGTTCGCTGCAACCAGTGCAACGCCAACTAGGATCTGCCCGCCGAGTTCGGCGCTCTGCAGCAGGGCCGGGATTTGGTGGACCGTCGCCGCGAACGTCCAGGGGAACAGTAAGGGAAAGACCAGCTCGCTGGTGGAGAACGCGAGGACAAATGCCAGGATATGCGACCAACCGCGGATCGTGGCTCGAGCGTACAGCCAGGTCATGAGCGCAATCCGCCCGGCTTGGTAAGCGCACACGAAGGCCATGAAGAAGAGGCACAAAGGTGTCGCGAACCCGCTGAAGGTTCGTAGCATCTCCAGCAGCCAGTAGAAGCCCACCATGGTCATGGTGAAGCCCGCGACCCACCCGAGCCATAGGGCTCGCTTCGCTGACTGGCCGCGCAGTGCCACGAGCAGTGGGACCCAGGTCACGACACTGAGGGGCCAGACGTCGATGCCCGGAAACGCCAAAAAGTAGAGAATGCCACACAGGAAAGCGAGGGCCGTCCCAACGCGGAAATCCACGGGGGGCCGAAGGAGCTGCGGGGCTCCTCTACTTGTTTCGGCACCCGTTGAGCGTTCGGGGGGCAATGCCCTTTCCGGTTCTTTTGTGACGGCACTGCGCCGGTGATTGGGGGAGTCCACGTGTCAGTCGGTCTTTTCGCCTGGTGCCCGTGGGCCCGTCAATCCCTGAGCGCAGCGCTCACCTTACTCAGTAGCTCATCCATACGAAACGGCTTGGTGATGTAGGAACGAGCGCCGCACTGAATCCCGCGGATCTTGTCCATGGGGGTATCCCGGGCCGTCACGAAGAGGATGGGAACCTTCTGGGTGTTGGGCAGGGCACGAACTTTGGCGGCGACATCGAACCCGTCCAATCCGGGCATCATCACGTCGAGGATCAGCAGGTCAGGGTACGTCGGTCGGGATGCGGCTGCGATTGCCGATGGGCCGTCGCCGACCGCTGTGACTCGGTACTTGGAAGCCAACACACGTTCGATGAGCTTCCGGATCTCAGGATCGTCATCCGCGACGAGAATGAGCGGCTTGCGCTTGGGAACGGTCGGGGATGCTGGGGCAGACACCGAGTGGTCTCCTTAGGCCGTTGGGACCCAACGGCCCGCGAGGGTTGACAGCCGGGCAGGCCCAGCAAGCTCATCGTTCACTGGGCGGGAGCGGATGTCCATTCGCCGTCTCCCGTTGTATGATGCAACAAGCTGGTTGTGCAGTGCAACCGACTGGTCAGTTTGTACCCCAAGGGATTGGGGTCGCAGTCCGTGGAGAAATCGAGCTCCGATGCCAAAGATTCTGCACATCGAGGACGATCCCGCGAATCGTCTCCTGGTGCGTAAGCTGCTCACACCCGCCGGACTGGAGGTGGTGGACGCGGCTGACGGACTCGAAGGCATGCGGAAAGCACGCGAGCAGCGGCCAGATCTCATTCTGGTCGACATCGCGATCCCTGGTCTGGATGGGTACGAAGTCACCCTCCGTCTGCGGGCAGAACCCACTTTGGCTCGCGTGCCTATCGTCGCCATCACGGCCGAGGGCAGCCGCGAAACGAGCCTGGCCGTGGGCTGTGATGGGTTTCTACAGAAGCCCATCGACGCTCGCTCCTTCGTCGCGACGATCCAGGGCTACCTCGGAGGGCGTCGGGAGCGTGGAAGCCCCGAGCAGACCGGGCAGCACCTTCGCCTCCAGAGCCAGAAAATCGTTGGGCACCTCGAGGAGAAGATTGCTGAGCTCAGTGCTGCCAACGAGCGCCTCATCGAACTCGACAATGCGCGAAAACAGTTCTACCGAAATATCTCGCACGAGCTCAGCACGCCGATGACGCCAATCGTTGGCTACGTTAAGTTGCTCAAGGACGAGGAGCTGGGGCCGTTGACTGCTCCTCAGAGCAAGGCGCTCTGCGCCATGGAAGACTGCGTGCAGCGGCTACGCGGGCTGATCGACGCTCTGCTCGACGTGACCGGGATCGAAACGGGGCGGCTACGTTTCGTGCAGCGCGACTACGACGTGGTGGACGTCGTGCGCCGCGCCATCGGGCGAGGTCAGGCGAAGTTGGAGCGTGCCGGCTGTCGCCTGCTGGTGGAGCTGCCGTCGGGACGACTCGACGCGTGCGGAGATCCCGAGAGGCTGGGCCGCGCGGTTGACCATCTCCTTGATAACGCAGCCAAGTTCACGCCAGGAGGTGGGCTGGCCGGGATCCGACTGCGTCAATTGCCAACTCGCCAGTTCGAGATTTGCGTCGCCGACACCGGGCCCGGCGTCGCTCCGGAGGCAATCGGTCGGCTCTTCGATGCGTTCTATCAGGCTGACGGATCACCCACCCGGGCTCACGGTGGAACTGGCGTAGGGCTGGCGGTGGTCAAAGGTATCGTGCGCGGACTCGGGGGCGACGTTCGTGTGGCGTCGCCGTCGGAAGAGACCATTGGGGGGGCGCGATTGACCGGCGCTGCCTTCTACATCGTTTTGGCCGAGCGGGCGCCCAGCGCAATTAGTTAGTTGGGGAGCAAATCGTGCCTTTCCGATCGGCTTTCGCTCGTTCGGGGGCTGACCGGCGTGGCGCTCAGCTCCGTTGGTTGGGTCTCGCCGCGACCACCTACTCCTGCATATTCGGGTCCCTGCAAAGGTCGGAGAAGCGTTCGCGCACATCGGTGGGGGGCACCACGTAACGGCAGCCCCGCGAGTGATCGGGGATGGGGACACACTCGGGCACACTGGACGGGCGGGCGGCGCTGCGAAGGGCAGGGCGCTCTTGCGGTCGGAGCCATAACACCCCGATTTGCGGTTTCCTCGGCCTGGTGCCTGCAAACCTCACGTAACGCGTGATCTATTCGGCATAACGTGAAGACAGTAGCTCCGGTCTTGGTTGCTAACACATCGAAATGACTAACCGAAATAGCAGCGTCCGAACCAGGGAGCGACACTCCATTCAATGGAAACCCCCCACCCAGAACCCCTCATCTGTTCAGTGGTCTGGCTGTCCCTCGAATCAACCTCAAGGAACGCCACCTAAGTAGCCGAAATTGAACGCTGTCTCCAGCATTCATAGAGGGCGATGGCGGCGGCGACCGACGCATTGAGAGAGTCGATTCGGGACGCGCCTGCAAGGCGGGCAATGGCAGTGCAGCAGTGCTTGACGCCGCGACCCATGCCTGTGTGCTCGCTGCCCACGACCAGAATTGTGGGACCAAGAAGGTTCATCTGCGACAAGCTTACTTCGGCGTGGGCGTCAAGGCCCACAACCTGGACGCCGCGCTGAGCGGCAGCCTGGAGCGCGCTGCGAAGCGAAGGGACCCGGCACAGGGTGGCGTGCTCCACGGCGCCTGCGGACGCTCGAAACATCGCGGTGCTGAGCGGTGCTGAACGGTGCTCGCCCCAGAGTACTGGCGCATTGAGCAGGCCGACCGCGCTACGGACCAGCGCCCCAAAATTCTGCGGGTCCTGAATCTCGTCAATTGCCAAAGCGGCGAGATTCGCCGAACTGAGGACTGCTTCGAGCTCTGCGAACACCAGCGGGGGGCCCCATGCGGCCACGCCCTGATGGCTCTGGCCATGGGCCAGGCTGTCGAGCGATCTCGCTGCGACGCGGTCAACCCTGCTTACCCCGCGATCGCTGGCATATCGAGCAAGCGCATCCAGTCGGGGAAGGGGACGATCGTCCACCGCCACCCGCGAAACGGCGTGACCGTGAACGCGAAGAAGCTCACGCACGGGTTGGAGGCCAAGAACGAGTCGCGAGGCCTCTGTGACTGCGGTCATGCCGGACCGCTCGCTGCAACGATGGAGTCTAAGATGGAACGGGCGGCCGCAGCGGGATCGGCTGCATCGCGGATGGGCCTACCAACCACCAGGAGGCTGGAGCCGGCTGCTATCGCGTCCTCAGGAGAACCAACCCGTTTCTGGTCGTCAGTGCTGCCCGATTTCGGACGGATCCCAGGAGTCACGAGTATGGGATTCGGGCCAAGAGCGTTGCGAAGGCCTCCAACCTCGGCGGCGGAGCATACGAGTCCGCCAATTCCACAGCGGGTCGCCAACCGCGCCAGCCGAAGCGCCTGCTCGGCCGGAGAGGCGCTCACCCCGATCTCGGCCAGATCCGACGCGTCCAATGAAGTGAGCACGGTGACTCCCAACAGGACGAGTCCAGCTCCCTCCCGATCCGCTCGTTTCGCCGCATACTCAAGCATTCTGGGTCCACCGGCCGCATGCAGCGTCAGGTACCGAACACCCAGCAAACAAGCTGACGCAACCGCCCGGTCAACCGTTTCCGGTATATCGTGGAGCTTCAGGTCGAGAAACACGCTGCAGCCCAGATCTCTTCCAAGCGAGACAGCTGGCGGGCCCTCCTTGGCAAAGAGCTCAAGACCGACCTTCAAAACCCCCACCGATGCTGCGACGCAAGCAGCCCCGGCTCGCGCCGCGTCCAACGACGGGTAATCGAGGGCAAACGCCAGCTTCTGGCGAGCGGTATTGTGGTCCACGTTCCTCTAGAAGCACGCGCAGAGCGGATCGCCGGGATCGCACTTGCACGGGGCCTTGGACCCGCCACCACTGGCAGGTTTGGCGGACGCTCCGCGAATCGCACGACCTGCTGTGGCGCGGCTCTTTTCTGCAGCTTCGAGCTGGGCCTTGAGCTTTGCGCGTTCGGCCTCATCCTTGGCATTCTCGAGAGAAGCCTTGAGCTGCTCCTCCTTCTTCTGAGCCGCCTCGAACTCGTGGCGCAGACGATCCATCTCCTCCTGAAGAGCTTGCTGTTGAGCGGCCGCTGCCGCCGCCTTCTTCGCCGCCTCTTCCTTGCTACTCGAGATGACGACCGCGCCGCTGATTCCGATGATAACAAGGAGGGCACTCACGACCCCGACGGTGATTTGCAGCTTCTTCTTGTGCTTGTCCTGCTGCATTGCAGCAAGTGTGGCTTCATGCTGCTGCTGTGCCGTCATCGCTTCCATTCGCGCGCGGTGCTCCGCCTCGGCCTGTGCCTTCGCCAGCTCACCGTGCCGGATCGCTTCTAGCCGAGCCTCTTCCTCTCTGCGGCGCTGCTCTTCAGCGCGGCGCGCCTCTTCCTCTTCGCGAAGGCGACGTTCCTCGGCCTCGCGGGCGGCGCGCTCAGCAGCTTCCTTCGCCTCGAGCTCTGCACGGGCGCGGCGCTCCTTGTCGGCCTCCTCCTCCTTGATGCGGTCTTCCTCAAGGTTCATCAGCTCCTTGAGGGAAAAGAGAACCGAGCTTTCCTTCTGTTCGGCCATGGGCGGTATACCTCTGGGGGCGGCTGGTCGGTGAGCTCAACGACAGAGCGCAGCCATCAGGCGCATAGCAACGCAACGGTGCGTCCGTCAACGCCTTGTAGGGCGCGGAACCCTAACTCAAGCAAGCGTCTTGGTCATCTCGTTTTAGCGGTGTGGGAGAATTTCCGGATTATTGGGTGGGTAGGCGGCGCTGAGCCCTCGCCGACGTGTCTCCGAGTGAAGATCTGTGAGCGCGCCGGTCACCAAGGTCGCTGTGGGCCTTCGGGCGCCGGTCACCTCCTATTCGGGTGGACACGTATGGAAGCGGGACCGAACCCCAGGCCAACCCGCTTCGGCTCTAAGCCTGAGGCTTCGCTGGGGCATTGGCCAAACCTGCGCCGCCCTCAGCGCCCTGGATGCGGCGGAGCTTGAGCCAGAGAACCACGGCCAACCCAATGGCGGTGAGGCAGGTGGCAATTGCCACCGCCACCGCAACGCGTAGCCGCGCTGCCGCGTGACGCGGAATCGTGAGGGGGCCGAATCGCGACAGCGCTGGGGTCGGTGGGTGGGTAGGCGCCATCTCCGCTCGCATGACGACCTGCACCGACTGGGCGGCGAGGCCGGGTACCGCCCCGGCGATGAGCCGCTGGATATCGCGCGAGGGCAGGGGCGGTGCGGCGCCTGTGTACTGGAGCAGAACGGAAGCGGTTGGTGCGCTGTCTGCTTCGGCTGTTCCGGGGAAGGCCGGTGTGACGGGGATGGCAAGGTGAACGCGAACCGAAAGGACATTGGCTAGGCCTTGAAGGGAGCGCTCAAGCTCCGCCGCCGTTCCGGCCGACCACCGTGCCTGTTCCGCAACCGGGCTGCTAATGAGGGCATCGTCGCCGAGCGCTTCAAGCAACCCAGGTGAGTGTCGGCGCGGTAGACCCAGCCTCTGGAGCACCTCGCTTGCGCTTGAGGCATCACTTCGACCGACCACCACCAGCCAGCGCGCTTCTTCTTCCGGATCTCGCTCCTTGCTGGCAGCGATTCCGCTGGAGTTGAGTGCGCCAACGACCTCGCCCGCGCCCCGTTCGTCGAGACGCGAGGCTATCGGCACGGAGCAGGCGATCGCGAGAAGGCCAATCCACGGAGTGGCAACCAACGAAAGACGCATGACCGCTCCCTCAGCCCGCTGGGGCAAAATAGGTGCGGGTTACGTCGAGCTTGGGATTGACCGGGAAGCTGATGCGCCGCACCGACGCGGCCACGCACGACTGAATGCCGGCATTCGGGGGCTTGGTGGTGACAGTGATTCCCACGGCGCGACCGTTCTGTACCGCGGCGCAGATGCTGACAGCCATGCTCTCCGGGACGCCGCAATGGGCGAAGTAGCCTCCACGATTGAGGACAGCACTATACTGCGCCCGCGTGATATCCGCTTGACCCTGGGGGCCGCCCACGTTGATGGTCTCGACGTACTTGGCCTGCGCTGCCTCACAACTCATGCCGCCGCCCAGGACTGGATAGCCACCCTGGTGCCCCACGACGCCCCTACCGCGGCCGCCACCCCGCGCGACCTTCAGACCACCATCGGTTTCGATGCTCGTTACCAGGTCGCCCTCGACGGCGATGCGATCGTCCTTCGACCCGCGTTGGGTGAGGAACCAGCCTGCCGCGACGGCCACGACGACAACGACGGCGAGCACGCCGAGCACGGCCTTACCTCGTGTGCTTCGCGACTCTTTGATGACCGATCGTTCGAGGGCCTCCTTCTCGAGCTTGATGTTGCGATGGATGGCCGCGTGCTTGGCAAACGGCGCGAATTCCTCCCACTCGGCGATGGGCTTCTCTTCTTTGCTGAAGGAGTCTCGGAGAACATCAGTGTCGCTGAAGGTGTTGGCCGCAAGTTGCTGCAGGAGCTCGACCGCGCTGAACGGACCGTGGTCCATTCCGTCCTTGACGACTGCGTAGCGCGGGCGCGGGTCCGCTTCGAGCCGCGCCTTCAAGGCCGCAAGCTGGTGAGTCTGCGCATCGAGGACCACCTGGACCTGGCGAGGTTCCTGCTTCACGACCATGTCGTACGGGCTAGCCGCAGCCGTCGGGGCGGGCGGCATCATGGACAGCGACACGTCGACGTCGAACTCGCCGGCATGATCGAGCTCCGCCTCGTCTCCGAGCGGCGGAGCGACGCTTCCCGATGGCTCGAGGTGGTGTATCGCTTGGGCCAAGGCATTCAAGTCATCGGGACGATGCTGGGGATCCGTCACGAGTGCCTTGCTGAGAATGACCTCGAGCGCCGCTGGAAGCCGAGGATTGATTTCGCCGGGACGTCGCATCCCGGGACCAACGGAAGCCCCTGTCACGAGCTCGTAGAGGATTGCACCGAGTGCGAAGACGCTCGCGGCGGCGTTCCCGGGACGCCCTTCGCGTTCCTCGGGCGCCATGCACGCCTTGTCTCGCGGCAGCACTGGCTTCTGCAGAGCATAGTCAGGTGAGACGCACCAGGTACCTCCCTCGTCTTGCCTGATGCTGGACGGGTGTAGATAGAGCAACTCACCGTTTCCGTGTCTCACAGCCACCTCGACCGCGAGCGGAACGATGACGCCAACGGCCTGCGCGAGGGGCATGGTTCGCCCGGCGGCCCGCAACTCCTCGAGGACAGCTCGTAGCGTTCCCGGGTTAACTGTGGCTCCGAGCGGTAGTGGGGTACCAGCGTGACTTCCTGTCGACATCGTGCGCGATAGTACCAAACGGCCGCGCGCCTTGCTCCATCACTCGTGTTATCGAAGCGTCCGTCCTCCAGCCAGAAGGCCTCGAACTATCTCACAACCTGCGCTATACCGTTGGGCTGCATGGCGCTTGGGCGGTCAACGATTGGTGCAGCACTGTTGGTGCTTGGAACGGCTCGCGCCACTCATGCGATTCCGCCCGCGCAGCCCGACGCCTCTCCCACTCAGGTGGACGCGGGTGGGACATCGGGGCCGAGGGTGGTGGAGCAGCCGGGGCGCTCTTCGCGAGAGTGGCCTGTTCGCGACAGATCGCCCGATCTCCACGATCCCGCCAATCCGGATTCCCCCCGGCCGAACGCTGAGCGCCCCGCGTCTGACGGGCAGCCCGCTGGTTCGGCGAGTCCACGTCCGGCCGACCCCAAGGGGCAGCGGCCGCGGTCAGCGTCGAGCTCAAGATCCGGGGCTGTTACGGGCGGTGAGCCATCGCGCCCCCGCACCCAATCGGTTGCGAAGCTTGCGAAGCAACACTTCGCAACGGCGTTGTCCGCCTACCGACACGGTGACTACCAGACGGCGCTGGACGAGCTCCATCGTGCTGCGTCACTCGATCCCGGCAGCAAGGACCTCGAGTACAACTTGGCGCTGGTTCACGAGAAGGTCGGTGAGCCTTACGCTTCCATTGAACACTGGAGGCAGTATCGGAAGCTCGAAACCAACCCGGGCGAGCGTCGGCGAGCGGATCTGGCCATTCGGAGGCTTCGCGCCGCACATGCCCGACAGCTCCACATGCTGCAACCGTACGCGCCCCGAGGAAGGGGATGGCAGGGCAGTCGGACGGATTCTCAAGTCGCCGAGCAACCCGTGTCACGGCTCGACGACTGGGCACTGGGCCTGTCCGTCACTTCCGCTGCGCTGTTCTGTCTTGGCATCGCCCTGGGCGTGATCGCGCTGAAGGCCGACCCGAATCGGGACTCGAAGATCGGGGACGAGACCTACGCGGAGCTCGAGAACCGTGCTGATCGAGCTCACGCCTACGCAATGGCTGCCGACCTTGCCATTTCTGTCGGGGTGGGGAGCGGGGTTGCGGCAGGGGTCTTCTGGTTCGCAAACGACGACAAAGGCAGCGGGGCATCCGGACCGCAGGGCGTCCAGGCAGCCTCTCACGGTCCCGGGTTGCGCTTGGGCGGAAGCTTCTGATGCCCAGACACTTGCGTCTTGTGCTTTCGGTGCTCGTCGCCCAGCTGGTCGCGACGGGTTGCAGTTACTGGGTCGACGGTGATTGGGACACGCGGAGATGCTCTGGCCAGAGCCATGCCGCAGACGAGTGCCCGTCCGACGCGTTCTGCCTGGATGGCGTGTGCACGCGGTGCCAAGAGGCGGACTACTGTGGCAACCGGGTCGACGACGACTGCGACGGACAGGCAGATGAGGGCTGTTACGGTGCGAGGGGCTCGCCGTCGGGCGAGTGCAGCAGCATGCAGTGCGCGAACGACGACGTGTGCGTTGTTCTGAACGACGGTACTCAGCCCGAATGTCTGGAGGCCTGCTGCAGCTCCGCGGACTGTGCCGGCGGGGCCGTTTGTCGCGCCGTCGCGAATGCCAACTACCGTCTCGTATGTGTTGGCACGAATGCGCTCCATGCGTTGGGTGAGGACGTGTCTGGCGCTGGGGGGCAGGCGGTGGGGGAGTCGTGTGCCAGCAACGAAACCTGCCGGTCTGCGTTCTGCTCCGACAACGGGGTGTGCGCGGATGTCTGCTGCGACGCCAGTGACTGCCCGAACGCCACGCATTGTGTTCCCGTCACCGATGGCCCGTGGAACGAGTGCGTGCTCCCGAGCCCTCCACCTGATGCGGCCGCGATCCCGAGCGCATCGTGGGTACGCGGTCGTGAGTGAACGAGCACTTGCTTGGCTCGCCGCGGGTCAGTTCTGGCGGTCGGCCGTGGGCTCCCTTCGATAAGCCCAGCATCCAGCCATAGAGGACTTTTCCTTGTCGACCGCGACGAAACCCCAGGGCGTTGAGGTGCATGCTGGCCTGGCATCCGCTCCCGTTTCCAGATGAAGGTTCGGCCCAGATCCTCCTCGCGCCGCAGTGGTTGCGCCGCGGGTGCTCCTTTTTGGGCCTGGTCCGAGTGAGCAACGTTCAGCGAGTCTCGGTTCTGCTTCGGTCCTTGCGCTGGCGGGAGGCTCACAGATCTGACGCGCAGGAGCTGCGGATGGCGTCTGACTTCTCGAATGGTGCGCACTCGGCCAAGTCCCTTCCCTGAACGCGACGCGGCGCGCCGCCCGAGTAGTCCGCTCCCCACCTCGGCACACATGGGGACAGATGCCGGAATGTGCGGGCTTGCGGAACGCGAGACGATGCGTCGGAGCGCATGGATGGTACAAGTGCGGCTCGGGTGTTGCGAATGCTGGACGTGGCGCAATCCCAGGCAGAAAGAGAAGCCGAGAGAGAGAGAGCCCCGGACTCTTCCCGGGGGGACCCATATGTGTGTCCCGTTTGTCGACAACCCATCGATCACGGGGGCGAGGCGTATGCCGGTCCGGTAGTCGGTCCTCTCCCGCGTTGCCCAACCCACGGTCTCGCTTACGTTCCCGCGGCGGAGGTTGATGATGAGAACCCCGATCCGCTTCTAGGCCGTTGTGTGGCGGGGCGCTTCACGGTGCTGGGAAAGCTGGGCTCGGGGGCCATGGGGACGGTGTATCGCGCTCGTCAAGAGGCGATCGGCAGAGACGTTGCGCTCAAGATCCTGCGCTCCGAGCGAGTCGGTGACGCCCACGCCCAGGCTCGGTTCGAGCGGGAGGCCAGAGCAACCAGCGCACTGATCAGTCCCCATACCATCACAGTGTTCGACTTTGGAGCGGCCGAGGATGGTTCCTGGTTTCTGGCGATGGAGCTCCTGGTCGGGGAGACTCTGGGAGCCCGTTTACGGCGGCAAGGGCGGGTCCCGCCGCGCGACGCCTGCCGAATCGTCCGCGAAGCCTTGAAGTCGCTGGCTGAGGCCCACGCCAAGGGAATCATCCACCGCGACATGAAGCCCGATAACCTTTTCCTCGTCAGTGTGCCGGACGAGGGAGGCAAGCTCGCGGGCGAGACATCCAAACTCCTGGACTTCGGAATCGCGAAGGTCCTGGGGACCAATCCAGGCATCGATCAACTCGAGACGCAGGCCGGAGCAGTGTTCGGCACGCCGAGATACATGTCTCCCGAGCAGGCCCAGGGGATGGCCCTCGACGCGCGGAGTGACCTCTATTCGCTGAGCGTCATTCTCTACGCGATGCTGACGGGGCGCGCGCCGTTCGTGGACAATGACGCGGTGGTTGTCATGGCCTCACATATCACCCGTCAGCCACCCAGCTTCCATGAGGCGGCGCCCGACCTCGAATCGCTTCCAGCACTCGAATCCCTCGTGCTGAGGGGGCTGTCAAAATCTGCGGCCCTGCGGCCTCAGAGCGCCGAGGACTACATTGCGCTCCTTGATGAGGCGGTGGGCGAGCTCGACGTTCCCCCAAGCCGCCGCCTGCGGTGGTCACGGTCCTGGCGTCCGGTCCGGTTGTGGCAACGCTCGACCGTTCGGAAGCGGGCGGTCTGGATTGCGCTTGCCACCGGGGTGGGGCTGCTGGGGCTGTCGGGTGTTCTGGCGTCGCTGTGGGAGCGCGGCTCTGACGATAGCCCTCCGCCCTTGATGCGTCCCATGGCCCATCGATTGGGTGAGCGTGCTCAAGCCCACTCGGTACGGGTCCAATCTGCGGAGGATTCGCCGCCGACCGAGCTGGGCGCCACCGAAGCTTCCCCCGCGGCCACACCCAAGACGGGCGGCTCCAGCTCCACAAGACCCACACCCAGCAGCACCTGGGGGGTCAGGCGCAGCAGCGGCGATCACTATGGTCGGTTCGAGTGACTGGACGACCTGCCTACGAACAGTCCATTGGATGCGGGGAAGCCCTGTTCACGTGAAAATTGCGGGAGCCCCAGAATCCCCCCATCAACACCGCTGCCGGTCACTCGCATCCGTCGGCGGCCGGTACGCCGCACGGATGGCGGAGAGAGCGGAAACGGGTGATGGGGTTGCCACGGATCCACCCCGCCCCTGCATTTCCGAGCCCGAAGGGACGGGTAGCAGTCGATTCCTCGGGCCGAGGTCGAGTCGGAATTACACTCAGAGCGCGTACGGGTTGGTGACATGGGCTGAGGCCGCATGGTAGGTTGCCGCCGACATGGACCCCCGTGAGATGGAGCCGCTGGTTCAGCGCCTGGTCCAGAACCCACACGACGAAGAAGCAGTCAGAATTGCGTACGAAGCCGGGCAATCTGACCCGCGTGCATACGCGATGTTTCTCGAAAAGGTGGGCGCAGGAACGTCTGACCCAGCATACGCGAGTTACTGGTTGACCGAGGCGGCAAACGTTTGGTCGGCAAGCCTGGGCGATATGCACCGCGCAGCGCGTGCCCTCATGATCGCCATCGATCGAGACCCGACCCAACCCGATCCGGCGGACCGCCTGGCGGAGCTGTACCGTGAGAAGGGTGACACCAAAGCGCTCGTCGCCTTGCTGGAACGGCGTGCCAAGGCGTTGGCCCCGCTGGTTCAAGATGGGGCGATTCGCGCGATGGCTGCCCTCGTGCACGAGGAGCTTGGTCGTCTGTGGGCTGAGGCGCCGCTCAGCCAGCCGCGCAAGGCCATCGAAAACTACCGCAAGGCCGTCGAGCTCGATCCACGAAGCCAGTTCTCCATTTACTCGGTGCGGGAGCTGCTCAAGGCCGCCGGGCAATGGGGCGAGGCGATTCCGTACTTCCAGATGGAAATCGATCTGGTCGACGACGCCGAGCGCAGGCTGGCCCTATGTCAGGACGAGGCGGAGACGAGACGTGCCGCGGGCGACCTGGCTGGGGCGACGGAAACGCTGCGTCGAGCTCGAGAGATCGAGGGCGGGGCCGATCCAGGCCTGAAACAGCTCCTCGCTTCGAGCGTGCTGGAGCGTCAACAGGCTCGGGAGGCTGTGACCGAAGCGGAACGCGAGGAAGCTGCGGCGCTATTCGTCGAACTCGCGGAGGATTATCCAGGCGAGCATGGCCTCTCGTATGCTTCGTGCGCGGCCGAGCTTCAACCAGGTCACGATCGAGCGGTGCAGCTGGCTCTCTACTATGCCGACCAGCTGGGGCGCAGATCCGACGTTGCGTCCAAGGCTGCCGCCTATCTGAAGTACAACCCGCAGGGTGTCATTGCGGACGAGGCCAGGCGTTTCGTGACGGACGCCCTGGAGTCCGGGGTGGCCGGGGATAGCCTGCTCGACGCCCTCGCCCCCGCCGAGGGGGCCGGTGTCGAGGAGCGGGTGGCCGCTCTCCTCGGGCAGGCCAACGCCCTTTCCCGGCAAGCGAAGAAGCCCGCTGCTGCCGAAAAGTACCAGGAGGTGCTTGCCCTCGAACCGTCGAATGAAGAGGCGGTCTCGTTTATGGAGGGCTATCTCCGACAGAAGCGGCGTTTCCCACAGCTTCGCGACATGCTGTTGGCTGCTGCGGCAGTGCAAGACGCGGACGTCGAGCTTCGCACGCGTTGGCTGCGAGAACTCGCTCTATTGTGCGAGAAGCAGCTTCGCGATCTCGACAATGCGGCGGCAGCGCTGAAACAGCTGGTCGAGCTGGACCCGAACGATGAGGAGTCCCTCACGTCTCTGCGTCGCATGCTGGAGCGCGCCGGGCGTTGGGATGAACTGGCGGAGCTCCTCGAGAAGCAGGCAGCCGCAGTCGAAGACGTCGAAGCACGTATCGTGCTGGAAAAGTCGGTCGCCAAGATCCACGAACAGAAGCGCAAGGATCCCGTTGCGACGGGCGAGACCTGGGCGCGCATTGCCGCCCTGGCACCCGACGACGAGGCGGCGCTGTCGTCTGCGGTTCGCTTCTTCGAGGCGGGTGAGCGGTTTGATAGAGCGGCTCAGGTGCTGGCCGACAACGTGGGGCAGGTAACCGACGAGACGCTGCGAGGCGAGTTCTTCGTGCGTCTCGGTCAACTGCGTGAGTCTGCTCAGGACTTCGTCGGGGCAGGTGACGCCTTTGCGGAAGCTGGAGCGCTTACCAAGCTGGAAACGAGCTGGGAGTCTGCGGAACGGTGCTTCGTGCAAGGCGAGGCTTGGGAACAGGCGGCCAGTGCCTGCGAGGAACGGGCGCAGCTCGTTCAGGCACCCGGAGAGCAAGCATCACTGTACTTCGCTCAGTCCTCCTACCTCGAGCGGGCCGGCGACGCCGATGGTGCGCTGGCGAAGATCGAGCAAGCAACCGAGCTCGATCCTGGCAACGCTGCATTTGCCGCCGCGCTGGAGGAGCGCTACACCGCTGCCGGACGCGTTGAGGATCTGGCCAGCCTCTTGCTCAAGCGAGCGGAAGCCGTTGAGGTCGTGACGCAGCGCGTTCAGTTGCGCAAGCGGGCGGCGCTTCTGCTTCGCGACCAGTTGAATGATGCGGAAGGGGCGCGAGCGAGTTTGGAGCTCGTGCTCGCCGACGCCGAGGATCCGGAAGTGCTTGGCTGGCTCGTCGAGGACGCCGAGGGGCGTTCGGACTTCGAGCAGGTAGTGGAGTATCTTCGGCGCATGGCGGCGGTTGCGCCGACCACCGACGAGAAGGTAACGCTGATCTCCCGCGAGGCTGCCCTTCGGGCGGATGCGCTCGAAGATCCCGAGGGAGCGATCGCTCGCTACGAGCACATCCTCAAGGAGCTTGATCCGCAAAACGTGCCGGTGCTGGCCGCCGTGGCCGAATTGAGTGAACGTCTCGAGGACTACGAGGGGGTTGCGAACGCGTTGGAGCGCCAACTGGCGCTAACAACCGTCAAGGAGGAACAGCTGCCGATCGCGCAGCGACTCGCAGAGCTCTATGAGGAGCGGTTGCAGGACGTTCCAGGCGCCATCCGCGCTCTCCGGATTGTCTGCGAGGTGGACTCCGAAGACTATGACGCCGTTGCTCGCCTCTGCGAGCTGTCCAAGCGAGCAGAGGATTGGCCGCAAGTGGCCGCCTACCTGGCCGAGCTCATCGAGGTTGAGGGCGACGAGGTCGAAGTCAGCCGAATGACGCGCGAACGGGCGACGATCCTTCATGAGAAGGCGGGTAAGAGCGATGACGCCTTGGCAGCGTTGATGGAGATCGCTGACCAGGGAGATGAACCATGTCGCGAGGCATACGTCGACCTCGGAGATGCTTTGGGTTGGAAAGGGATTGTCGCGACGAAGCTCGTGGAGTGGTACGTCGAGGCACCCGTCGGTGAGATTCGAAACGACGCTCTCAGGGGAGCCTTCGAACGCTTCGTTGAGGTGGAGCGCCCCGCCGATGCAGTGAGCGTCGCAGCTGAGCTGGTACGCACTCGGGCCGCCGATCCGGACATCGCTGCCAAGCTCGAGGAGCTCGCCGTCAGTCTGGGCGACCTCGATGCTTTGGGGACCGCGCACGACTTCCTCGTCAGAGATCTGCACGGGCTCGACCGAGCCGAGGAGATGGTGCGACAGGCTGAGGTGCTCCTCAAGGCCGGAATTCCTGCGGAAGAGGCTCTGCAGCACGGCGAGCAGGCACTCACCAGCGTCGGTTCCGAGGACGTCGAGCCCCTGTTGGCCCGGCTCGTGACCTTGGCCGCCGACGACGCTCAGGTCGTGGATCTCTATGAGCGCCAGGTGACGCGCTGCAAGGCGCCCGCCGACAGAGTGCGCGCGCTCGCGCGAGCCGCGCAGGTAGCGGCAGAACGCGGACAGAGCGACCGCGCGCGGGCCTTCTTTGATATCGCCCTCGGGGGCGGCATCCAGACTGGGACGATCGAGGTTCTTGAGACCGCGGCGCGTGGACACGACGAGACGCGAGAGGGAAGTCCTCTGACACGCACTCTGGCTGAGGCGATGGCCGCCGGAGGTCAGGGGGCACGTGACGGTGGGCGCTCGCGTAGCCTGCTACTGCGCGAGGCCGCGAAGCTTGCTCAGCGGGATCTGAAGGACATCAAGAAGGCATTCGAGTGGCTCGGAGACGCGCTGGTAAGCTTCGTGGACGACTCGACGCTCGACGCCCTGGACGACCTGTCGCAGGCAGTGGGCGAGCCTAGCCAGGCCGAGGCCGTGCTGGCTCGCGCGCTAGAAGAGGTGTTCGATGGCCCACTGGTGCGCAAGATCCTGGCTCATCGGGCAGATATGCGTCTGGAGCAACTGCAGGATCCCTCCGGGGCGGCCGATGATCTAAAGAAGCTTCATGACCTCGCTCCTGGCGATACGGACGTCGCGGCGCGGCTGAGCGCGCTCTACAACGAGCTCGGCAACCACCGCGGTCTGGTTCAGCTCTATGAGGATCAGATCCTCCGGGGCAAGGATCCGGGCATGCGTCTGGAGCTTGCCAGGAAGATCGCCAGACTGTGGGAGGAGACGCTCCAGGATTCTCGTGAAGCGGCTGACGCGTGGCGACGCGTGCTCCGCATGAAGAGCAATGATCCTGAGGCGACCGAGGGTCTCGACCGCGCAAAGAAGAACATGCTCAAGCCCAGGAGCGAGGAGGTGCCACAGAAGAGGATTGTGGCTCCACCGTCGCTACCCGAGACGGACAGCAGCCTCTCGAGCGAGCCGTCCGAGGAGCAGACTGACGCTAGCACGAGTGTGGGAAGCGACCAGACACCGTCTGCTCAGGTCGCACCGCCGAAAGAGGTCGAGTCCGAGGAATCGGTGGCAGCCTCGGTATCTGGTTTGAACGAGGTGGCGGACGCGCCCGAGCCCGCAGGGGCGCCGAAGGCAGCTGAGCCCGCAGA
>CAYRKE010000006.1:0-18275 GCA_964424695.1 uncultured Polyangiaceae bacterium | reverse complement strand
AGGTGGCGGACGCGCCCGAGCCCGCAGGGGCGCCGAAGGCAGCTGAGCCCGCAGAGGCGTCGAAGGCAGCTGAGCCCGCAGAAGCGTCGAAGGCAGCTGAGCCCGCAGAGACGCCGAAAGAAGCCGAGCCCGCAGAGACGCCGAAGGTTCCAGAGGTGGCGCCAACGGCTGACGCCATCGTGGCCGCTGAGCCGATGGCGGTTGATTCTGCGGTTTCCCGGGAGGCGTCCGCTGTCGCGGATGCTCCAGTCGCGGGGGGAATCGGCGAGGATCAATCCTTGGCGAACGCGCCTCCGTCCACACCGGAGCCTGCCGCAGAGGCTCTGGAGCCGCCACCAACCCCACGCTTGGAGGCTGGGGCACAGCGGGCTTCGAGGCCGACGCCTCCTCCGCGCCGCCCTGGCGCGCCGCCGCCCCCACCTTCGGCGTCCACGCCACCCGCAGTACCGGCTGGTTCCCGTCCTCCGGCGCCGCCGCCGGCTCGAGCACCGGGCATGGCAGCGCCGCCGCCGCCGCCGCCGCCCCCACCTTCTGGGGCCGTGCCCCCGCCGCCGCCGCCGGGGTGGTCAGCGGGAGCAAGACAGGCTCAGCCTGGGGTCGTGTCGCGCCGTCCACCCCCGCCGCCGCCGCCGCGCCGCCCTGTTCCTCCGAGCTCCGGGCCAAAGAACACTGATGGTGATGAGGAGCTCATTGAGAAGTAGCGACGTTTCTTTGTATCGTCGTTGAGGGCAGGGCGTTCGGTACTCGGACCCTTGCCCTCGGATGAATCCACGCCCGGGCGAATGAGCGGACACGTGAACCAATGGGGCGCGTGACTAGCTTGCCGCTGTTATGAGAGTGCCGCGGTCGCCATCGAGCTCTGCGGGCGCGCCTAGGGTTAGCGGCGCGTTGTTCCGGTCGTGGCCAAAAGGAAGGGCCTCCACGCATGGCACCCGGAGCGCAAAGAGGTGCTGTCGAAGCACCTCGGCGACGGGCACACCGTAACGCCCTGGGCGGCAATCGTAGAACTCACCGATCGCGAATCCGCCAACCTGATCGAGGGCACCCGACGCAACCAGGTTGCTGAGCATTCGATCGATTTGGTACGAGGATTCCGAGACGTCCTCAATCGCGACAATGCAGCGAGGCGGCAATCGCAGTCTGCCAACTGCGGCGCACGCATGCAGAAGGGTCAGATTCCCTCCGACCAGCGGCCCTCGGGCTCGTCCCATGCGAGCAGGAACCCCGCGGAGCGTCCGCGGGGAGAGTGGGGCCTCGACGGCGGCGAACAGTTGGTCTCTGGCAGCTTGGTCGCCGCGACCGAGGCCGGTGACGTTGGTGGCGTGGAGACTCATGAGCCCCACTCCGGCGCACACTACGTGGAGGGCGGTGATGTCGGAGAACCCAACCAGCCACTTTGGGTGTTCTCTCAGGGCGCGAACCGAGAGGGCTGGCAGAAGTCGCGTCAGCCCGTGGCCGCCTCGCGCTGCGAAAACGGCTTTCGCGTCCGGATCCCCAAGGGCCTCGTGGAGTTCGTCCAGGCGGCGGGCATCAGAGCCGGCGAGGAACCCATCGTGCGCGCAGATATCGGGGCGAAAACGCAAGCGGTAGCGAGTCGCGAGCACACCAAGACCACGCCAGAAGAGGGTCCGATCGAAGGGACTCGAGGGTGCGATGATGCGAACCACGTCACCGGGGCGCGGTGGGGGGGGAGCGAGCACGGCGTGAGGTTACTCCGGCCGGTGCCGCCGATGAACAAGAGATGCGGCCACGGGCTCGAATCAACACCGTCCGGCTCGACGTTCATCTCGCGGCCAAGGCGCGTGATGGGTGCTCCGCTGTGGCCCGAGGGGCCGTGGTGATTTAGAGTCGAACGGCATGGTTCCGCCGAGGACACTGGCGCCGATGAAGCCGAGGGTACTGCCCTCAGGGGCCGTTTTGGACCGCGCCAGCAACAGCGTTCAGCTGGCTAAGACCTGGCTGAAACGACAGGCGTTCGGGGTCGATTTCGACGAGCGAATCGCGCGGGTGACCTCGGAGCTCGACGTGGGGCACCCCTTCGGGCTGAGCGTCGAAGCTTTCGCGATGCGGGCGAGGCTCGGCGCGCTTCTCCATCGGGTCTATTTCCGCAGTGAGTGTTACGGTCTCGAGCACTTCCCGAGCGGGCCAGTGATCGTCGTCGCCAACCACTCGGGTCAGCTGCCGATTGACGGAGCGGTGATTGCGGCGGCACTCCTCTTGGAGCTCAATCCGGGGCGGGCGCTTCGGGTCGCTCTGGACGCGCGGTTCAACCGCGTTCCCTTGGTCCTGGCCGCGCTCGGGCGCTTGGGGCACGTCCCGCTCGATCGGGGGGCATTGCGCGCTTTGCTCGATCGCGGGCAGTCTGTGCTCGTGTTTCCCGAGGGAGCCAATGGGTTGATGAAGCCATACCGATCCAGATACCAGCTTCAACCCTTCGCAACCGACTTCGTGGACGTTGCTGCAATGACTGGGGCTCCAGTCGTGCCTCTGGCGGTGGTTGGCGCTGAGGAGCAGTACGTCAATCTGGCCAATCTGGAGCCATTGGCGCGACTTCTGCACTTACCGGCTCTGCCGGTGATTCCACAGCTGCTCGTGCCTGGCGCGCAACTACCGCTTCCGGCCCGATATCGGCTGCACTTCGGTGAACCACTGCATTTCCCGCTGGGGCATGTGGGAGCGGAGGAGACTTCGCATCGAGCTTGGCTTGTTCGGCAGAGCATCCAGCACTTGCTTGGGTTTGGACTCCGACAACGGCGCAGGGTGTTCTGGTGATGGGAGCATTTGCTGCGAGTGCTGTTCGCGCGCGCTCTCCCGTGGGAATCGCCCGTCTCGTGGGTCTTTCTCGGATGCTGATTGCTGGCGCGGTGCCGCTCGGTGCCTGCGAGCAACCCCCGGAGATGGCATTCCCGAGCCACGAGGATGATCGGCCCGTGCCGGCGGCGAAGCACGCCCGCGGCGCGTACTCGCTCGACGGCGGCGCCGTGCTGCCTCCTGCGCCCACCGAGTTATCCGAGAGCCCGGAAGTGGACCAAGACGGGGGCGTTCCGCTCGGCAGGAGCAGTCCTGACGCTGGAGCCATCACGTCGAGCGATGCGGGGGCGCTCTCTCCGCTGCCCGAGGTCAGCGCAAAGGAGCCCGTGGCGCTCTGACCGCTTCCTCGTCCAGCGTGCTGGAGGCCCGTCATGGGCACAATCAGGTGAAACAATGAGACTATTCCCTTGGTGTTGCCTGGCTGCCGCAGTTGGATGCGCAAGCGAAGTGCGTCCGAGTCTCCCTCCTCCCGAGTACGAGCCGGTAGTTGTTCCTCCGTGGGATGCAGGCGCGACAGGTCGGGATGAGGGCGGGGATCCTTTCGGCTCGGCTGCGGTCGGGGACTGGGTGGACGGACCGTCCAATGGTGTCGCCAGTGGTTCGGGAGGAGCGCCGAGCTCAGTGAGCGGGAACGGAGAAACCAGCAGCGGCATGGTCGGCTCGGGAGGTGCTGACTCTGCGAGAAGCGGTCAGTCGGTCGGGGATTCGACCACCCTTCCTCCTGAAGAAGGTACGGATTGGGGACCGCCTGGGGGAGTGGGCCGTGGCTCTGAACGGACCATCGTGGCTCCCCACTGAGCCGCCCGAGCCACTTGGCCTGCTTTTGGCGAAGGGGAGGAAACCGGGCAGCGGGCTTGCTGTCTCTTTACGGAGCGGCTGCGGCCTATCGACCGCGTTGGAGTTCAGATGGGCCTACCCAAGGGGCCGATGCAGGGCTATGATCAGATTTCGTGTCTCGGCCCATGAACGTGCGAAGGATGGTCGATTGCTCGGCAGTAGGCGTGCGCTGGTCTTGAACCAAGGCCACGTGGAGTGTCCGACGTGCCTAGGCCTGCGGAGCTGGGACAGGTGCCCTTCGGAAACATGGGGGCGCGGACCGGATGCCGCGGGGAATGATCCGGGCGGTTTGGCTCAGCGTAGGCGCCGGTGGTGCCCACGTTCTGGCTGTGGCTGCTCGTGTCAATGCTGCTTGTGCTAGCAGCGGACCAGCCATTCGGACTTCGTAGCTACCTGGATGAGTCGGCATCGTGCTGATTGCCTGAGAGTTGGTGACGAAACGTGGAAGTTCTGAAGAAACCTAGGCGCTCCGCCAATCCTGCGAGAGCGCTCGACGCAAATGAATCGCGCGCTTTGGCGCTGGCCGCTGCCAGCGCGGGACTCGAGAAGAAGGCGCTCGACGTGCAGATCATCGATGTGCGCGGTCGTGTGGACTACGCTGACTTCTTGGTGTTGATGACGGGTCACAGCGACCGCCACGTGACGACGCTGGCTCAGAGCATCGACGCCGCTCTGGAGGAGATGGGGCATCGGGCACTCAGCGTCGAGGGTCTTGCTCGAGCACAGTGGGTGCTCATCGACTTCGTCGACGTGGTGGTCCACGTCTTCCATGCGGACACGAGGCCACTGTACGACCTGGACGGTCTGTGGCTCGACGCACAGCGGGTCCCGGCTCCCAGCGTGCCCAGCAAGCCGTGAAGTGGACGATTCTCGCCGAAGGGCGTCTGCGCGAGCGGGGACTTCGGGATCTGGCCGATGACTACCTGAAGCGCATCAGGCGCCACGTTCGATGCGAAGAAATTGAGGTTAGGGACGACGCAGCGCTCAGGCGAGCGCTGCCGCAGGACTCGTGGCTTGTGGTGCTGGAAGTCACGGGGCAGTCCCACTCCTCAACGGCATTTGCGGCTCAACTCGAGCGTTGGTCAGCCGTGCGGGGAGGCGTCACGTTCGTCATCGGAGGCGCCGACGGTCTACCCGAGGACGTCGTGGCAAAGTCCAACGCGACGCTGAGTCTCTCCACCATGACACTGCCCCACCGGCTCGCGCGGATCCTGCTACTCGAACAGCTCTACCGTGGTCTGTCTATTCTTCACCGCGAACCTTACGCGCGAGAGGGGTAGGCGGGACGCAGACTAGGAGCGCGCCTTCTGGCGGCGCCGGCCGAACACGTAGGCGATTCCGATGGAGAGCGCATAGAGCAAGCACAGCGGTATCGCCAGGAGCAGCTGGCTCAACGGATCGGGCGGGGTGAGGACTGCGCCAAGAATGAAGGCGATCACAATGAAGTACCGCGCGAAGCGAATGAGGTGCCGGTGGTTGACGATGCCGGCGACGCTGAGAAAGAAGACCAGCACCGGGAGCTCGAATACAATGCCGAACGCGAGAAGGATCTGAGTGACGAAGTCGAGATACTCGTCGATCATGACCGTGGGTTTCAGCGAAAAACCCGTGGCACCGACATTGCCGCTGAACCCGAGAAGGTACTGGAAAGCCGCGGGAGCCACCATCCGGAAGCAGAAGTACGCGCCAGACGCGAAGAGCGCGCACGAGGAGGCCACGAATGGCAGCGCGAAACGCTTCTCATTCGCATAGAGCCCCGGCGCCACGAACGCCCACAACTGGTAGAGCACGATGGGCAGCGCCAGGATGCCACCGCCCAGAACGCTCAGCTTGATGTAGGTTACGAAGAGGGCCGCTGGAGCCTTGAAATGAAGAGCCACCTCACCCGCTAGCCCTCCGTGCTTCCACGCGGACGCGAAGGGTAGGGTGATCCAGAGCAGAATATCCTCACGAAAGAACCAGGCCACTCCCGCGCCAAGCCCGAATGCGAGCAGCACCTTCACGATTCGTGAACGAAGCTCATCCAGATGCTCCCAGAAACTCATCGCTTTGTCGGGAGAGGTGACGCTCATGGTGGCAAATCCGCGGGATTCGGCTCTTTGGGGCTTTCGGCGCTCACGTCGAGATCGTCTGGAACGGCCCCCAGTGCGTCTGGCCCCTCAACGGGGTACTCGCGAGTGACGTCGAACTGCATGGCGTCCAGGTAGGGATCCGAGCCTGGAGGGGATGACCGAGATCGATAGCTCGGGCGAACCAGATCCCCGTGCAGGATACTCCTCAGCTCTTGGATCCCCCCGGTGAGCCCCTCCTCACGAAGCAGATCGTCGATCCCGGTCTGGGCGCGGACCTGGGTCACGAAGCGGCGCGCATTGCCGATCCACTGGCCCAGCGTTCTCAACATCACGGGGAGTCTTGTCGGCCCCACCACGACCAGGACGACAATGAGAACGATCGTGAACTCGCCCAGCGAGACGCCAAACACTGAGGAACGCTAGCCCGCGACTCGCCGGCGGGCAACGTGGGCTAGCGTGAGACGGTGGCCCAGCGCCGCCGAACGGAGCGCTGATCTGATGCGGGCCCACTGGCCGGCGCTCTCCGCCGCAGAGCGCCGTAATGGCTGGTTTCGAGAGGCATCCAGGGCCGGCATGCGGCAGGGAAAGGGGGTGAGCTAGACCGATGAGCCCGAGCGCGGCAAGGACTAAGTACTCACCGGGTCTCCTCCACCGAGTGGCGAAGCTGGCGGGCGATGATCAGCCGTTGGATCTCGCTCGTTCCCTCGTAGATCTGCAGGACCTTGGCGTCACGATACAGCTTCTCGACCGGGTAGTCGCAACTGTAGCCGCACGCGCCAAAGATCTGAACAGCCGACGCCGCAACGCGCACGGCTTGGTCTGCCGCGAATGCTTTGGCGTGGCTCGAGAAGCTCGGTATCCCGCCGCGGTCGATGCCCCACGCCGCCCGTCGGTAGAGGAGCCTGGCTGCCTCGCAGGCAATAGACATTTCCGCGAGTGACGCGGCGACAAGCTGATGATCCCGGAGCTGCTTGCCGAACGTGCGCCGAAGCTCGGAGTAGGCCACGCTCTCGTCGAGTGCGCGCGCCATGAGGCCCGTTGCGATCGCCGCGATGTCGGGGCGCGTCCGCTCGAACACGGCCATGGCGAGCTTGAAACCGTGATCGGGGGGGGCCAGCATCGCCCCTGGGGGCAGGGTCACGGCATCGAGCCGCAGAGAAGCCGTATCGCTGGCTCGCTGCCCGAGCTTGCGCTCGGGACGCCCAACCTCAAGTCCGCGTGCGTCTCTCGGAACGATGAAGGCCGCAATTCCGCGCTGCCGCGCGGCGGGATCGAGCGTCGCGAAAACCACGAAGTAACGCGAGAGAGTCGCGTTGGTGATCCAGGACTTCTGGCCCTCCAGTACCCAGTCATTCCCGACCCGGCGACAGCGCGTGCGGATTCCTGCCACGTCCGAGCCCGCGTCAGGTTCGGTGACTGCGAGCGACACGAGTGTCGGTTCGGAGACGATCGCTCCGAAGACCTTACGCATCTGGTCCTCGGTTGCCGCCAGACAAAGCGCGCTGATCGCCAGCGAGCTGCCCAGCAGGCTAGTCTCGATGCCGGAGCAGCCGTAAGATAACGCTTCGACGATCAGAGCGTGCTCCAGTGGCCGAATACCACCTCCACCGTAGGCTTCCGGCACGAGGGCCTGAAGCAGACCGATCTCGTGAGCTTCGGCGAGCAGTTCCGTGGGGAAGCGTGCTTCGACATCACATCGTGCCGCGATGGGCATAATGCGTTCGCGGGAGAAGCGTTGGCCGAGCGCTTGGAGTGCGAGCTGCTCGTCACTGAGTGAGAAGTCGAGCATGGGCTACCGCTTCGCGCGCTCGCTCTGTCGGCTCTGTTCGTCGCGAGCGGCGCGCGACCCGAGCACGTAGCCGATGACGATGCCGACGAGCAGTGTTCCCGAAATGTACAGAATGTGAGCTGCGCTCATGGGGCTACTATCGCCGCGGCTTCTGGTCCGTCAACGCCTTTTCTAGCTCGCTGATGCGAGCATCGAGTCTCGTCTGGCGTCGCCACGAGAGCCCGATGAACCCCAGGACAAGCCCCCACATCAACACGTATGCTACCACCAGCAGGTCTGCCGCCGGGATCGTCTCGTGACCGCCGGTGGTGGCTACGAATTCAGTCGATCGGTCACTTGCCACCCCGTTCGAGGGAGACATACCTAGACCTCCACCCCGAGCGTCAGCGCGCGTTCGTAGAGGTTGTGATAGCGGGCATAGGCGAGGATGAGCCGCGCGCGCAGCCACAGAGTGATAACAGCGAGGCATGTCATCGTGATGCCACCCACGATCAGCCCGTGGAGCATATCGGGGGAAATTCCCCCGCCACCTTTCCCGATTACCCTCGGGTGGTTGCCACCCCAGAGCTTCACCGACATGTGAATGATGGGAAGATTGAAGGTGCCGATGACGCCAAATGCGGCCGCAAACTTGCGCTCTGCCTCTCCGTCGCCGGTGAACGAGCGCAACACCACGATCGCCGCATACACGAGCACCGAAAGCAATGAAGACGTGAGACGCGGATCCCAGGTCCAGTAGAGCCCCCACGCCTTCCGCGCCCAGAGTGGGCCACTCACGAGAACCATCAGGCCAAAGAGGACCGCCGCTTCGGCACCGGCTCGAGCCCAGGCGTTCCATGATTCCCTTGGACTTGCGAGGTAGCCGGCACTGGCCACGAGGCAGACCCCGCCACAGAGGTACATCGCGTACGCGGCGGGAACGTGAAAGTAGAAGATCTTCTGTGCCAGACCGCCCGCCGCAGCTTGGGCCACGGGCGCGCGCGCCACAATGAACCAGATCAGGTAGGTCAGTAGCGCGCCCGTTACCAGGAGGACTGCTGCGAACGCTTTAGACTCTGCCCTCATGAGCGACGAAGCTAGCGTTGCAGAGCGGCGGCGTAAAGACGCGGACCGAGTGCCGTCCTCTGCTCGACGGGGCACCCGCCAGATCGCACGGGCATGTACGAATGGGCCGACCGACGGGAGATTTCCTTACCCAGCGCCGTCGCCGTCAGCGGCCACCTTCCGGCGCTCCCAAGAGGTGAGCCAGGCCTCGGCTTGCTCGGTGGAACCCGTTGACCGTGTCAGCACGGCGCGAGCGTGGTCGCGACGGCCCACCCTCGCCAGGGCATGGGCATAGCTGCTCGCAATCTCTGGCTCAGCAGGCTGGCTGGAGTGCGCAAGCTGCAGGTAGCGAAGGGCATCGAGTGGGCGATCGAACGCGACGTCGAGGAGGTGGCCCAGGTTGTGGGAGTACCAGGGATTCTCGGGAACGAGCAGGAGCGCGCGGCGGTAGGCCTTGACCGCCGCGCGGTAGTTGCCGAGGCCTGACTGGGCAAGTCCCAGCACCGCCCAGGCGTGCGCTGACTCCTGGGAACGCAACGAGCGACGGGCCAGGGTTGCCGCTCTCCAGGGATGGTCGGCCACAACCAGCTCTGCAAGCTTGAGCGTCGCGAACTGCTCTTCCGTCGAGCCAGGAGAGGACACGACCAGGAGCCGCTCCACCATTCGGACCAGCTCGCGTCGCTCAATTCCGTGGCGCAGCGCCCACTCGATGTCCCGAAGTCGGGTCCGAGCATCCCGTCGCAGAGCCATTCTAGAATCGTGTTCCGGGGCGAAGGGGGGCGCAATCGGCTGCCCTGAGTCTCAGGTTCGAGGCCTTGCCGGCTCTGCGACCGCGCTCTTTCCGGCGATTTCCGCGCCATCGAGAGCGTTCTGGGCTCTTTCGAACAGCGCTTCGGGCACTGCAACGAAGGTGTGTCGGTTCCGGACACGAATGTACCCCGTCTCGGCGCGGGTGATCCCCGCGCGCTCCGCAAGGGCGGTTTCGAAGTCAGTGGCGGAGGCTCCGTCTTGCCGTCCGACATTGATGTAGAGTTCCGCAAGCCGCCCGAGATTGTCGGCCGTGGTACACTCCGCAGCGGCTTCGGGCTGGGCGAGCGCCGCTTCGCTGAGGGCTGGGCCTTCCTCCCCCTTCTCGATACGCTCCTCGGGCTTCATGTCCGAGACCGTGTACGCGAATTCGAACTCGTCGTTGCCCCTGTCACTCTGTCGACGACTTGATGATACTGCTGGACTGGGCGCCCGCGGTTCTCGGCGCCCGCGCCCCTCGTCGAACCGCGCCCGGCGAGGCCGCCTCTCCCTTTCCCTTGCGTCAACCGTCGAGGGATCGGAGGCTGTTGCCTCGCTGCCCTCGCTTGCGGCCGTCGCCTGGCGGGGACGACTCGAGGCCGTCGGGAGCTCCTCGGTATCCCGTGCCGGCTCCTCCGGAAGGCTGGGCTCGGCGTGGCGGACGGCAGAGTCGTCCGCCACGGGGTGCACTCGGTGGTCGGTGACGTCCGCGCGTGCCGACTCGTCTCTCGCCCGGCTTCGGCTGCGGCACCTTGGGGGCGCCTCCGCCAGCGTCAATGCGTCTGCCTCCCGCGGGCGCCTGGAGTGGCGCGCCGCGCTCGCCTCTTCCTGGGCGTCTGGGCGGGCGCCGAGGTGATCCCGTATGAGGCCTGCAATGACCAACTCCGCCGCCTCGTGAGTGAGCAGGCGTCGGGCAAGAGCCATGTCGTCGGCGTGAACCGGCCGTGTGGCGAATGCCTGAACGAACATGTCGATGAGGTCGGCCTCGGCACGGGTCTTGATCTCACGGGCGCTTGGGAGCTGCCTCTCGATTGTGCGAATCTTGTAGGTGAGACGGGTGAGGTAGAGGTTGCCGATGTCGCTGGGCGCGACCAGCGATATCGCTGTGCCCGTGCGCCCCGCGCGCCCCGTGCGCCCCGTCCTGTGTACGTAGCTTTCCGCTGCCTCAGGGTAGTCGAAGTTGATGACGTGGGTGAGGTGCGAGATATCGATGCCCCGAGCTGCAACGTCAGTGCAGACGAGGAAACGGAGTTCCCCGCCGCGCGTCGCCGCCATCACTTTTTCTCGATCCGGTTGGGCCAGATCCGCGTTTAGCCAGTCCGCCGCGTAGCCTTGTTGCTGAAGGGCGCTCGCTACGCGTTTGGTCTCGTCTCGGGTGTTGCAGAAGACGATGGCGCTCTCGGGGTCCTCCACCTCGAGGAGTTGGATGAACTCCGCTAGCTTGTCGCCACGGCTGAGATACACGAGGTGCGTGATCTCGAGTGCGCCGATGTGATCGCCGCTCAACGTGAGGAACTCGGGGTTGCGCAGTCTGGTTTCGGCGAGACGCTGGATATCCGGCGGCAGCGTCGCACTGAAGAGAAGCGTCTGACGCGATTCGGGCAGATAGGTTTGAATTTGATCGATCTGTGGGAGAAATCCCATCGAGAGCATCTCGTCGCTCTCGTCCAGCACGAAAAGTCTGACCTGACTGACGTCCAGAGTCCCGCGCTGGAGGTGATCGAGCACGCGCCCAGGCGTCCCCACCAGGACCTGCGCGCCGGCGCGGATCTGTTCCACCTGCCGAGGCATGGGAGCTCCACCGTAGACTGCGACGGGCTTTACCCCGCGGTACTTCCCAAGTGCTTCGAGCTCTCTCGATACCTGCAAGGCGAGCTCGCGGGTAGGGCACAGGATTACTGCCTGCACGGCGTTCTGTCCGCGTCGCACGAGGGAGTCGATGATCGGCATGCCGAACGCAGCCGTCTTGCCCGTACCTGTGCGTGCTTGAACGACCAGATCAATGCCACGACGGGCAGGCTCGAATACCTCGCGCTGCACAGGCGTGGGGTGGGTGTAGCCGAGATCTTCGATGGCGCGCCTAAGCTCGGGCGATAGAGCGAGATCGTCGAACGTTGGAGGTGGGGTGGTCGTGGGGGTCTCTTTGCCTTCGTCCATGAAGTGGGCGGAGCTTAGACCGGTCCGTCAGGCCCCGCCACCCTGGGAAGCTCTCTCTGAAGCTATGAGTCGCTCGACACTCGAGGCGGTGCCGCCTCGAGTGATGACGTCGCCTCGCCTGGCTCGGAACGCGGCCGGTCAGCGCGCAGGACGGCTCGCGGTATCCACCGTCCGTTCGGACTCACTGCGACTGAATGCACGCTCGATACGGCTCACGTTCGCTCGCCGTCGCCCGAGATCCACGGATAAATAGCGGACCCCGTGCTCCTCGGCATAACGAAACCGGTCGACTTCGGCGAGTGCTCGCATTGCCTCTCTATCGTTGGCACAGCGGATGCCGATGGCCGAGCGCTCGTCCCACTCGGGCCGCAAGGCGGCGCGGAAACTGGAGACCAGCGCCGTCTCGGTAGCCGAGGCGTGGGCGGAGGACTCACGCGCACGGTAGACCGCGCGGATCAGTGCGACGATGGCCGGGCGGCATGTACCCGCCGTGACCCGCGCTGGCGCTCCCCAAACCTGCCGGAGGATTTGGATGGTCCAAGCGACCGTACTGCCCCCTACCACCGCGGCGAAGACCGCGATCCCCAAGGCGCGGCCGATTTTCCGTGCCCGTGCGGTGGGACTAGAAGAGACGGTGGCAGCCACTCCTCCGGGGTCTACCGCCCGGACCCGTGAGACGTCAATCATCCGGATACCCCTTCGGACGCAGGCCACGGTTGCCGAACGAAGCGAATGTTACTATCTCGTGGGCGTCACATGCCCATGAGCGTGAGCCAAGCGGTCGACACCCTCGTCGAGAGCCAGGTTGCCGAGGTGCCGGATCCGGCTCTCGCCCGGCGCTTGGCAGAGGTTCAGTCACTCCTGGAGGACGATCTAGCCTGGTTGGAGACGGCGCTCCGAGGCGTTTCGGGTGAGGGGGCGTATCCCGCGACCGCGGCAGCTAAGCACCTCGCCACTCTCGGGGGAAAGCGGGTGCGGCCTCTGACACTCCTCCTGGCCTCCGGCTGTTTTGGAGACATTCCCCGTACAGCTCGGGAGGTCGCGCTCGTGAGTGAGCTCATTCACACTGCGACACTACTCCACGATGATGTCATGGACGACGGCATGGTGCGTCGCGGCCGAGAGGCCGCACGGCTCGTGTACGGCAATGCCATCAGTGTGCTGGCAGGTGATCTTATGCTCGTTCACGGCCTGAGTTGCACCTTGCGCTCGGCTCCGGAACTCATGTCGGATCTCGTGACGACGCTGCACCTGCTAGTTGACGGCGAGGTGATCCAGCTTCACGGCAGGCGGCAGTTGGATCTTTCCGAAGAAACCTACGAACGCATTCTGCGCGGCAAGACGGCGTCACTCTTCGCTTTCGCGGCGCGCAGCGGCGCGAAACTCGCTGGGGCGACGCCCACAGATCAGGACAGCCTCGGCCGCTTCGGCGAGGCTCTCGGGGTAGCGTTCCAGCTTGTCGACGATGTTCTGGACTATGCCGGCGAAGGTTCTGGTAAGAGCATGGCGACCGACTTGCGAGAAGGTAAATTGACGTTGCCGCTCGTACTGGCGGTGAAGCGCAAGCCTGAGCTATTGCCCCTGCTTCACCGAATCCACGCCGGGGATACTGACGCCGTGGAAGGGGTTCGAGAGGCAGTCGTATCAAGCGGCGCGTGTGAGGAGGTCCGTGTGCGAGCCGAGGGGGTCACGGACGTGGCTCAGCGCGAGCTCGCCGGCCTCCAAGCTAGTCCCGCGAAGATCATGCTGGAGACAATCGCCAGGGAAATGGTCGCCCGGGCCCGTTGAGCCCGGCGCACCTCCACGAGTCCCAATCCGAGCTAATTCAAGTGGCGCGCGTCCATCACCTTGTCGCGCTCCGCTTCCAGTAGCGTGTTGGTGATCTCACGTTCCAGCGCAGCTCGAATCTCGTTCTGGATGTGCTCTACGGTGCCTGCGAGGCGTTCGGCGTTGCGCTGGTAGACGAAGAGCCGGACGTAGCCCCGATCCCGGTCGTCTGTGGGTTGGACGCCGTCGAGCAGCAGAATGGCGCGAGGATCGACCCCATCCACTACCACTTCGACTCCCGGCACATCCGCAACGTACACCTCGTCATCGCGCAGGTATTGGCGGAGCTCATGGGTGAGGTTTTCGACGGCCTTGCGAACCGTCGCCTCGAAAGTCTCGCGGCTGAGGGACCACGTGGGGGGGGGGAACTCCAGGTCTAGCTCACGCGACCTGAGAAAGGCCCGGGTCGCAGCCGGGATATCGCCCTGATCATCGCGCAGAAGGCCGAGATAGTAGAACGCCTCCGGATTGTCGGGGGTGTTCTTGACCGACGCCTCGATGAGCGGAGCGGCGCTGTCAATGTCCCCGATTTCGTAGAAGGCGCGGCCAACCAGGAATGAGTGGTTGGGGTTCTCGAAGGGGCCTTCGGGGAAACGCTTACAGAGCGTCGTCGCCGCTGCGGTATCCCCTTTTCCGAGGAGCGCGTCGAAGCAGAGCAGCAGCGCGTCCACGGTTTCATCAGCGTTTTCGGCTAGCTCCAGCGCCTGTTCACAAAGTCGAATGGCTTCGTCGAACTCGCCGAGTGGATGAATGTACACCTCGGCGGCGTTCAGCATCGCCTCGAGATAGGTCTCGTCGAGCGCAATGGCTTGGCGATAGCTCTCTACGGCGTCCTCGAAGTCGCCCTGGAGGGCAGACACATATCCGAGGAGGTTGTGGGCTTCCGGCGACTGGCTGTCGATCTCGAGCGCGCGACGCGCCGAGAGCTCGGCGCCACGCGAGTCACCGCGCTGCACGAGATCCCATCCACGGTCGAGGTGAGCGGAGAATTGGTCCATTTCCGTCGCTGCTTGATGGTCCGATGCCGCTCGCGAGTCAAGCGGCAGGATGGAGTCTTCTTGGAGGGAGGGATTGGTCTACCGTCGCGGTGACGGGATTGTCGGGTCGTCACGTTGCCGAATCGGCTCTCAATCAAGACGGCCAGTTCGCGTCCTTCGTTTAGGCCGGCTACGCAAGGCTGTCGGGCCAAACAGAACTCTGAGGCCTTGGCGCGCTGTCGGAGGCCTGCCGAACGCTCGGCTCACGGCGGCGGGCGCTACGGGGTTCGGGGATGCGCGACCCAGCGCCTTGACCTCAGTCGGAACCGTCGGGCGTGCGCGTGCCTTCGTGAACCACGACGCGAGCGCCCGGATTCTCCTCCGTTGCCCAGACTCCGTGCCAGCCGCTGGGGAGCTTCGGGCCAACGTGCTGGAATACCCATTTCGCGTCGAGGGGAGCAAGGTTCACGCAACCGTGACTCATCTCGACGCCATAGTTGCGGTGCCAGAACGCACCGTGCAGAGCGTACGAGCGATAGTAGTAGAGGACGTAGGGGACGTCTTCGATGCTGTAGGGTAGATCGCCGGCCGCCGATCCATCGCCATCCATCGTAGTCGTGACGTGCTTCTCCCGGACTCGCCACTCTCCGATCGGAGTACGGTGGTCCTTAGTCTTGATGTTGGAGGCTCTCCCCGAACTCAAGAGAGTTGCGTACAAGGGAGTGGTCCCCTCGTACACCACCAGCGTCTGCTGCGAGATGTTGATGTCGATCCACCGCTCCTGTGGCCCCACCCCTTCGGGCGCGGGTCCCGGCTCCGTGACGCGGACATGCGCAGCCCGAACCCAGGTGCCAGCCTTCGTTTCCCGGTAGACGCGGCCGCGGATGTCAACAGTTCGTCCCGTCAGGTCGAGCAGAGCAAACTTCTCCACAGAGCCCTCGGTCTTGAGCGTCTGTTTCTCCGTGTCGATCCGATACAGGCTGGTAGACTTGCGCCAGCCGTGTACCCAAGCCAGGGGAAGCTGGTGCTCGGTGCCGAGGGCTGTGCCCTGAAACGTGGACCCTTCCGCGTAACCGAAGCGATCCTGCGGAGCCACCAATCCTTTGGTAGTCTTGTACCAGGTGCGCCCGTTCCATCGGAACGTCTTGTCGATCGCAATGTAGAACCCCTTGACCATTCGTTTGGCGAGGATTCCATCCGCCTCGGCTTCGAGTTGGTCGAGCGTCACCTCGTGCAGCGTGTCCTGCGCGTTCTCCTTCTGCCACCATGGAGTGCCCGATGTCGCATCGGTGCTCTCGCCTAGCTCGACTCCAAAGCCGGCGTCGGACAACGCCTCGTCTAGCTTGCCACGAAGGCGACGCGCGGCTCCGCCGCCCGAATCGCCGGCTGCGGGCTCGGTGTCTGGGCTCGCCTTGGGCGCGCCCGCGTCCCCCGCATCCGACGAGGACTTCGAGCTCTCTCGGAGGTAGGGTTCGTACTCCAGCATCTGCTCGCGCGACGGAATCGAGCGATAAAGGGGCGTGCCATGCTTGCTGTTCCTGGCGTAGCGGTAGGGAAGCACGGCATCCCAGTCGGGTTGCTTCATCGTGAAGCGAAGCTCGGGATTCTTCTCATCGACACTGCCCTGGTTGCCACACACGTATCCGCCATCAACAACCGCGTACCACCCGCCGCTACACTCCTCGCGCGACACGGCTCCCTCCTTCACGGGTAGTTTCGCGCCGCTTCGGGCATATCCGAGATGGGCCTTTCGGTCGAACTTCGGTTGACGGTATATGGACGCAGCGAGCGAAGTCACGACGAACCACGGTCCTGGGTGTGGCGGGAGTTCGGCCTGAGCCGCTGTGCCCCCATCCGTACCCGCGTCCGCCGCAGGAGCTACTGCCAATTCCTTGGGCAGGGCGGAGCTACTCGGAATCGGCGCGGGGACGGGCGCGCTGGTGGGCACACTCGTGCTTGAGGGTTCACGGCCCGATTCGCTCCAGAGGTCGCAGCCCTCGAGCGAGCACACCACGCCGACGACGGCGAGCATGTGGCGGGCGAACCAGTGGGTCTTCGAGCTTGGGGGAAGGGCGTGTTGGCGGATCATGAGATGGCACTGGACGATTGCGCGGGGATGGCCAAGGGCGGAGAGAGCAGCGAACTGCTATCCGCGGGGGCATCGAGGCCGATACGCGCAGGATTCGAAGGGGGCTTCTTGCTGCCGTTTCGACTTGGGTTGGCCCTTACTATCGTTAGCAGGACGCGTCGAACCACTTTCCTGAGTCGATTCACGGCTGACTGTTCAGTCGAGGTAACAGCCAGATTCGTGCCAGGCTCGAGGCTGTGGAATTCGCGCTGCGGCCTGCCTGGGGCTATGTTCCCCATGTGGCGCTTGGTACCCAGTGGCGTGGTCAGCGGGACACCCACGGGACTCGCTTCCAGGGGTTGGTCCTCCTGTCTCTCATCCTCCATCTGCCGCTGACACCCTTTTCGGCGTTGATTGGGCTGCTCGCTCTTCTCGACACGGAGGTGTCGGACGCACCGGACCTTGGGGAGCTGAAGGCGATACCGGTGGAGCTGCTCATGGGGGACGAGGACCAGGCTCCAACGGCCAGCGTAGAGCAGCCCTCCAAACCGTCCGATGAGCAGGCGGCCACCATCGTTCCCGAGCCAGCTCCCGTGCCGGTGGAGGAGAAGCTGCCTGGGCGTGATGCCGGACTTGACGCCGGTGTCGGTCCGGCGGACGCGGGCATAGACGCGGGAGACGCTAGTGCTTCGCCTGAGGATGCCGGGCCCCCCCCCATCGACGGGGGAGTGCCAGACAGTGGTCTGGACGCGGGAGACGCTGGGTACAACCCAGATGCGGCGCCGCCGGCTGACGGCGGCGAGCTACCGGATCCCATTGCCTTGGCAGGTGAGGCGGGGAGCGTCGTGGATGCCAACGCCAACGTCCGGCTTAGGATCCACAACGCGAGGATCCGTCAACATGCGCTAGGACCGACCCTCGGAGCGTTGCTGGGACGCGTGTATCAGTGGCGAGATTTCTTCGCTCCGACGGGGCTAGACGCGATCCGCGATTTCGACGAGATGCTCGTGGTGGGGCCGCAGTTCCGAGATTCCTCGCAGGTGGCTGCGGTGATGCTCTATCGCGTCGAGGACGAGCGCATCCGCGAAGCCGTGGATGCGCTCGTGCGACGGGATACACGGGGGCACTGGCTCGATGGGGGCGTGCCCGCAGCGGTTGCGCGCGCAGATCGTGCAGAGCGAACCTTCGTACTTCTCCCGGATAGCGATGTGGTGATGGTCGTTCCCGCGAGCGCGGCGGCGAGCGCTCTTGCACAAAAATCGCTTCGCTTCCCACCCACAGTGGGTGATGCGGTGGCCGAGGCATACGTCGTTTCGCCCTGGAGGGTTTTCTTGCGAACCGGGGTTGAGGTTCCGAAATCGATCGAATGGGCAAAGGTGAGGGTATCGCTCACGCCCGACGGTGGAGCTGCTGCGGACCTGGTTCTCCAGGACGAGTCCGAGACCCAGGCGAAGGACAACGCGGCGACCCTATCCGCGGCTGCCAATGCGCTGACTCAGCTGAATCTGGGTGTGCTCGGGGCGTTGCTTGGGGCGAAGCAGCATCGCTTCGTTGAACCGATCACCCTCAGTGTCGAAGGAAGCCGAATCGTGGGGACGGTTCGCGCAACGCCGAGCCAACTGGCAAGCCTGCTCCAGATGGCGGAGAGCCTCTTCAAGCCAGAAGGGCGGAGACAGCGTATGCCAAAGCCAACGCCCCCGAGTATAGCGCCCAGCTCACAGCTATCGGCAAATCCGATACGTTCGATGCCACCGGGAAAGGTTGCTGCTCCGGATCCGGCAAAGGACGTCGCGCCCTCGGCATTGCCAGCCAATCGGCGGCCGGCAACCCGGCTCTAGTCGCTGCGGGATGCTGGCCCACGCGCTCAGACAGGATATCCCTTCGCCGCTTCGATGGGGGACCGGTCG
>CAYRKE010000005.1:37181-101439 GCA_964424695.1 uncultured Polyangiaceae bacterium | reverse complement strand
TGGCCCACGCGCTCAGACAGGATATCCCTTCGCCGCTTCGATGGGGGACCGGTCGTGATCCGCCTCGCACCCAAGGGCCACGGTGCGAGGCCGCCCGTCGAGCAGCACCCGAGTGGCGGGCACCCCGGGAGTTGGGGCCGTACTTCGGTCCTTCCTGGTCCACGTGATGCTCCGGTGTTCGGCGCATTCGCGCGTCGGACAGTGACGCCTCGGGCACCGGGGCCTTCGGCGCACGCCACGCGCCTTGCTCGGGCTCACCCCATTTGAGGGGGACGCGGAAGCTGCCGCTTGACGTCGGCAAGCAGGACGTCAGCGAGTTCCGTGTCGACTCGTGTGATGCAGAGTGCACGGCCTCGCGATGGGCGGACGATGAGTCGGCACTGATTGGCGCGACGCGTATCAATGAGGCTGAGGCCGAGATCGAGACCGATACCGATCAAGCAGAATGCGAGGCCGAGCAGGATCAATGTGCCGGAACCTCCGGGGACACGTACCCCGTCGACCAACAACCCTGAACCGACGAAGGTTCCGATGACCAACGATGCCAGCCCTGCATACAGTCCCAGATTCTGATAACGAGTCTCGCGAGTGATTCGGGACAGCGACGCGACGGGAATGACGCAGCGACGCTCCTTGATGCTTCTCCCCAGAAAGTCGGTACGTTGCTCGATCTCGATGCCCTCGGCGCCCAGCCAGACGCGGGCTGGACGTCGGTAGGCGAACACGTAGCGGCCCACCACCGCGATGAAGCGGCTCAGAAACAGCACGAGAGTAACCGCCATGACGAAGGTCGCGAAGCCCCCGCGGGGCGTCGGTCCGAGCTCGCCAATCAGGACTGGAGCGGGGGCGCCAGCACTGAGCAAGCTCCGGAGCCATTCGTCTTTGCAGAGCGCCGCCGTTGCTGAGGCGACCCGCCGTGCTTCCGGGGAGCGGCCCCGAGAAACCTGCCACGCAGCGCCGGTAGCCTCGAGACGCTTGGCATCGTCGTTCGTATTGGCGAGGGCGATGGCGTGCTCACCGAGCGCACTCCAGAACTCAGCGCGCTCATCGGGACCGAGTGCCTCGTCGAGCCAGGGAGAGGCGTCGATTTGCGCCTTCACGGCGAGCCACGCCACGGAGCGAACGAGTCGTGCGACAGCTAGCGGGTCGGCAGTCCAATCACGGATCACAGCGACGGCGAGGAGCCTCGCCAACAAGTCTCGCTCCCCGTCGCTAGCCGGCCCCCGCCGCAGAATGCTTGGGGCGTCTTCCACAGTGATCGGTCCCCGCGGTGGTGGCGGGCGGGTAGGGGAGGACACGGCGTGAGCCTGTGGCGGCACCACCTGCGCCGCCGCGACGGGGTCCGCTTGCTCGACGCCGACACCGAAGGGTATCGTCGAAACCCGCTCTGGGCTCGCCCCTCCCGGAGTCGCTCGCGTTTCGAGCTCCCATGGCAGCCGACGCGATTGCGCCGCCTGTTCCAGCTCGTCGCGAACACGACGAGCAACATCACGAGCAGCCTTGGAATCCAAAAGCTCGCGGAGCCTGACAAGAGGCGTGGCAACGACCGACATACCCATCGCGTGCATTATCCGAAGCGACGCCGTTTCGCCAGGCTTTCGCGACTCAGCGCGTACTAGGACTGAACGCCGGGAATCGAACGGAGCAGTGGCCCCGGACGTTCCGGGCGACAGTCCGTCGTACGACGGTTCAGGTGGTCCACGCGGACCACCGTGGGCACGTGCCGGGCCGCCTCTTCCGGGGTCATCTCGGCAAACGTGGCAAGAATCACCAGGTCGCCCGGCTGGTTCAGGTGGGCAGCAGCACCGTTGACGCAGATGGCCCCGCTGCCGCGCGGGCCCTCGAGCGCGTAGGTCACAAGGCGCGAGCCACGCGTGATGTTCCAGACGTGCACGGCCTCGTACTGCAGGATTTCTGCGGCATCCATCAGATCACGGTCGATGGTCACACTGCCTTCGTATCCCAAGTCAGCGTGCGTCACCATGGCCCGGTGTATCTTCGACTTGAACACGTTGAGTTTCATGGGTTCTTGTAGTCACGCCATGGCGGCCGGGCACAGCGCCGGTCCACCTGTCGGACTCAGCGCTAAATAGTCTCGATGACGGTACGGTCAACCCAAGTCGTCATCACGGGGGCGCAGCGGCGCCTCGGCCGATGCAACCGGACCGTACTACTTGGAGTGGCGCTCTGGGCTCGACGGCCGATGTCCCGTAGGTATACGTCGCCTCCAGAGCCATGATGGCGCGCCGTGGGGCGAATGGAGTGCCGACAACTTGGCCATCGATCGCCTGGGTCCGTACCCTGGTTTGCCGTGCATCAACCGGGAGATCACAGGAGACCCACGATGGCGCACGCCACGCTTTCCCGCGAAATGTCAGCGACGCTGGAGCGACTGCTCAGCGAGGTACTGGAGCTCAAGCACGTGGGGGCAACTCAGGATCGGATGGGGAGCGCGCGGAGCTTCGTTGATGGGTACATGTGTGCCCTGCTCGATTCGGGGATCGCCACCCAGTCGCAGCTCCTTGAGATCGTCCGCAAACAGCGTGTGCTAGCCGATGGAGCCGCCACGCGCGATCTCGTGGCTGACCGGCATCCAGCCGAAACCGTCACGGCCTGAGGCGACTGCCTCGGGAGACGGGATTCCTAGCGTACTCCGAGCCAGGCGGTGCGTGCTGCGACGTGTGGGGAGATCTGCGAACGCTCGGTCATCACAGCGCTCGCCAAGGCAGTGACAGCGGGGCTCTGGGAAGGATCCGGGAGCGAATGTGCGAGATCTGCGACCAACCGCTGAGCAAGTTCGCCGTTGCGCTGGAGCACGTCGAGGATGGAGCCGACCGAGACGGCCTCCTTGCTCGTGTGCCAGCAGTCATAGTCCGTCGCGAAGGCGACCGTCGCGTAGGGCAGCTCTGCCTCGCGTGCGAGCTTCGCCTCAGGCATCGCGGTCATTCCAATGACGGCCACGCCCCAGCTCCGATAAAGAAGGCTTTCTGCGCGAGTCGAGAACTGCGGGCCGTCGATACACAAGTAGGTTCCCCCCTGATGGACACGACCGCCCGCGCGCTGGGCAGCAGCCGCCGCGGCCGAGGCCAGGTTGGGACAGACGGGGTCGGCGAGGCCTACGTGCGCAACCACGCCGTCCTCGAAGAACGTAGTGATGCGTCGCTTGGTCCAGTCGATGTACTGATCGACGATCACCACGTCGCCAGGTACGATGTCGTCCTTCATTGAGCCAACCGCGGACAGACTCACGACCTGGGAGGCTCCGAGCTGCTTCAGGGCGTGGATGTTTGCCCGGTAGTTGATCTCGTGGGGGGCGATGCGGTGGCCGCGACCGTGCCGAGGCAGAAACAGGAGCCGGGTATTCCCGATGACGCCGGCCGTAATGGTGTCGCTGGGGGCGCCGTACGGGGTGTAGACCGTCAGCTCTTCCACCGCATCGAGCTCGGGCATCTTGCTGATCCCGGTCCCACCCACGACTCCAAGTGTCTGTTGCATGTCCGATCGGTTACCACGCCGGCTCCCGCAACAGCAACGGGCACCTCGATGGCGCGCCGTCTCATCCCCACCCGAGTGGTGGCAAGGCTTCGGAAAAGCTGTGAGCGCCAGCTGTGACGTACCGCGGGAGCTGGCGCCAGCGAGACTCAGCCGCTCGAGACCGCTCGGTTTGCGGTGAGTAGCCGCTCCGCGAACCGGGCGGCCCGCCCCCGACGGCACTCCTCGGCCTTGAAGATGGACACGAGCTGACTCGTGGCTTCGTCCAAGTCGTCGTTCACGAGCACGTAGTCGAACATGCCGTAGTGGGCAATCTCGCCGATGGCTGCTTGGTAGCGTCGCCGGACGGTTGGTTCGTCTTCGCTGGCTCGACCACGCAGTCGTGACAGCAGTATGTCCATGCTCGGGGGGAGCACAAAAACGGCGACGGCGTCGGGCCGCATGCACTTGATCTGTCGGGCACCTTGATGATCGACGTCGAAGATGATGCCCCGGGCATCGGCGTTCTTCCTCACTTCGTCGAGACTGGTACCGTACAGGTTCCCGTGAACTTCTGCCCATTCCAAGAATCGCTCGTCTGCGACGAGCCGGTCGAAGGCTTCACGATCGGTGAAGTGATACTCACGACCGGTCTGTTCGCCCTCTCGCGGGCGGCGAGTCGTATGAGAGACGCTGAACCGAAGGTTGGGAACCGCGTCGCGCAGCCGGCGAGTGAGCGTGGTTTTTCCTGCCCCGGAGGGTGAGGAAATGATGAGAAGCATCGGCTCTCTATTCGACATTCTGCACTTGCTCCCGCATGCGCTCGACAACACTCTTCAGCTCCACCACGAGGTGCGACAGGGCGGCATCTGCGCTCTTGGCCCCGATAGTGTTCGATTCACGCGCGATCTCTTGCAGCAGAAAGTCGAGCCGTCGACCCACTGGTTCTGTTCCCTCCAGCAGCCGGCCGAATTCGTCGAAGTGGCACTGCAATCGAGCGAGCTCCTCCGCCACATCGCTTCTGTCCGCCAGAAACGCGACCTCTGTCTCGAGGCGCCCCTGCTCAAGCTCCACGGGTACTTCGGCAAGAAACCGCTCGATCCGGTCTCGGAGGCGCGCACGATGTAGATCCGGCGCGGCTGCTGCGCGAACGCTGACGCTAGCGCACAGGCTGCGAGCCTCCGTCAGTAGCCCCGTGAGCTCACGGGCGAGGGCTTCGCCCTCACGTTTGCGCATATCGTTCATGCGCTGCAGAGCCGCACTTAGGGCAGCACTCAGGGACGCCCGCGACTCATCCGTCGTGCTGCCTGGTGCGGTCACGATGAGTTCGGGTACGGACGCCAAAACCCCGATAGGGAGATCCGTGCCCGGGGTGAGCTCGTCGCGAAGCAAGCATAGACCGGCGTAGACGGCGCGGGCGCGGTCGAGGTCGAGGTGAGGGGCGAGGCTGCTCACTCCCTCGCTACGAACAGTTACGTCGAAGCGCCCCCTGCTGGATTCCGCTCGCAGCTGCTGCTCAAGGTAGAAGGCGTGTTCGCCGAGCTCAGTGGGCACCCGTACTCGAACCTCGACGAAGCGGTGGTTGAGCGAGCGTACCTCGATGTGGACTGTTCCGGCACCGAGTGGGGCGCTTCCGAGCCCGTATCCTGTCATGCTGCGTATGGGCACTGGATGCTACTCCCAAACGGCGTGACTGCTCGGAGCTTGACGGTGTCCCGGGGACTGCGACCGACCGGTGTCGACGCCACGCCACCGCGGGTACAGTCCGGAAGACGCGGCCCGTGCGATGGCCAAGGGTAGCCGCGGTTCGATTGGACTAATGGCGACGTGGCCAACATGCAAGTCTACTCACAGACCCTTGCGGCGCCTGATATCGTGCATCACGCGCTGATACTCGACTTCCCAGACGCTCCCGCCTTCCTCAACATGCTTGAGTTGCTGCTGTGCCTCGACGCGGAGTTGATTGTCGATCTCCATTTCAGCACGCAAAAATGCGCGGATCTTTCGGCGAATCTCGATGTCCTCGGCGTAGACTTCATCGACATTGGCCGAGTGCATGAGCATCTCGAGCAATTGGTCCAGGAGGTAGTCGACCGCGTCGTCGCCGAGCGGTACCCGTCGCTGGTCGGCGACCAGCTTGCGGATTCGCCCGAGCTCCGATTGCGGCAAGCCGCGTGCTGCCAGCATGTCGCGCGCCTTCTCGCTGACCTCTTGCTCGTCTCGGATGTACTGGTTCAACACCGCCTCGACGTCGAGCTGGACCTCCTGTCTACTCTCGGTCTCGATGTCATTCGATTCCACGAGGGTGCCTACGATTCTTGCAGCAAGTTGCGGCGTGCGAGCGGTGTGAAGCCACATGGCGAGGATTGTTAGCTTCTCGCCCGCTGTTCATCCAGAGCCAATCGCGCAAGGCTCAGCTTTTCTATGCCGTACCAGGACTTTGGCTCGTCGTTCGGTAAGCGAACAGGGAGGGCTAGCGGTCCAGGCGGTTCAGTGCCAATCAGGGGTCGAGGACAGTCCGCTGGCAGAAAGACCGCTTCGCGCTCGACTCACGAGTCGGAGGGAGGCTTGGGCGCGAATCGACGCGTCCCGAGACGCAAGCGCCGCGACACGGCCAACCGCTGCCGGCGCTTGTATTCATCGTGGCTAGCTTCTCCGGATTCGTTTGCGGCCTCGCTCTGGGCGTCGAGTAGCTGAAACTCGCACATCATGTAGACGATGCGGCCCAGCCCATCGGATCCAGGTGGAGCCAACTCGAGCAGGTGCCCCGGCACGCGAACTGGAACCTCAGTTACGAACTGGATCACTTGATATGTCGGGGCCGAGAATCGGTTATCGACGGGAGTGAGGGTATCCTCGATGTCTTCGACTTGATGAGCCAGCTTCTTCAGATGAGGATGCGAATCGCAGTAGCTTCGGAAGTGAAACACCGTGTTGGTGCTCTGTTTCGGCACGATGTAGTTGAAGGGGAAGAGTCGCTCCGTGAGGTAGAGCAGGACTGGCACGATGTCGTCTCGACTTCGCGTTACGATCCTGAATCTGAGTTTGTCGTAGAGTGCAGATGCGTTGGCTTCCGCTTTGGAGAGCAGCTTGGTGTAGGTCGAGTCCAGGTTCTTTCGGCCGCCGATGAACTCCGTGATGGGGAACCCGTCGCTCAGCATGGTGCCAACGACCCGGTAGACCTTCTCCTCCACCAAGTGGAACAGATCACGGTCGCTCACTGGCAGCCGGAAAAGCAGCTCACGGCAGGCCATGTGATTGATGATCTGCATCGTCTTTAGAATGGTGCACGCGCAGAGCTGTCGGTGACCATGTCCTGACGCAACCAGAAGGAGGTCCTCCAACGTCGCGTTGGAGATTGGCTTAGGAATCTTGAACTTGAAGTTTCTCCGCAGATAATCGATCGCTTCGCGCTGAATGCGCTCCATGTAACGTCGATCGACCTCGCTGCTCGGCTCGAGTTCGTGGTTCAGTACGAATCGCTCTGCGTCCGCGCGAGTCTCGAAATGGAGGCGGTGCCAGTCAATCGTGGATCCGCCCCTCAGGATGACCTTGATGGCCTCCACGTCATGCAACGTAAGCTCATGGATTTCCTTGAGCCTAGTCACAGTCGGGAAGGAACCAGAGGCTCCGTCTCGGAATGGGGGCAAATTCGGAGTGGTCAGTGTCCGGAGCGGGTGGTTGTGGCATCGCCAGGTTCTGGACGACGCAGCGATAGGGTTCCGAAGAAAATGCCAAGGGTGACGCCTAGAACCAGAATCTGAGCCCCGAACGCACCGCTGAACATCAATACGACTGGGAGTAGCGCGAGCAACAGGTACCAGACGTTGAACTTCATTTTTCGCGGTTCTCCTGTTCGGGTCGTTACACTGCCCCCCGCCTGGTCCAAGGAATCCCGGGCAGACTCAACTGCCACGGGCCTGTGACGGCTCAGGTGTGTCTATGTGGTATGAAGTATCATATCCACGAGGAACGGACAAAACTGTTAGTCGCCCTTTCCTGGCCGTTCAAGGGCCTTCAGCCTCGCGAAAGGCCAACGGCTGGCCGACGGCGGCCACTCAACCCCAGCTATCCACCTTGATAGCCCGTCCCAAAGCCGGCCTCGCGAGTGGAAGATAGCTTTATCAAATCCAACGCTTAAGCGTCGTGGACAGGGCTGACACCGGTGACCAGGCATCCATCGCTGTCGCCTTCTTCGCGGCCCGTTCCTTGGCTGTCTCACGGGGTGCGGTGAGAGACTGACGAAGTTGCGTCGCCTGATGGCTGGTGGCGCGCAGACTGCGCCCCACCGGTTCAGGATTCGATCAGGTTTCCCTGATTGGTCGACGCTCCCGCTCCAGTCCGTCGGTGCGGATGCTCACGGCAGATGGCACTGTGGATCAGAAACGGTTTGCACGACCGAACAGCTGCCTCTTCAGGCTATCTGACGCTGCCCTCGAAGCCCGTGCTTTCTGGCGAGATCGTAGAGGTATTTGCGATCCATGCGAGCTTCTCGAGAAGCGGCGCTGATGTTGCCCGAGTGTCGGCCCAAGAGCCAGCGAACGTACTGCACCTCAAAATCAGCCTCGAATCGCGCTCGCGTCTCCCGATAGCTAGACCCCGGTTCGAAGCCACCGTGTTCGAGGGGCGCTTGCTCCGTTGGCCCAAGCCACACCGGGGACGCTCCAAGGACTGCGTTCCCCCGACGTATCGATCGCTCGATGACGCTCTTCAGTTCCCGTGCGTTCCCTGGCCAGTCGTGGTTCACCAAGGCCTCGACCTCATTGGCGCCAAGCTTGAGGTCTTCCGTCGAGAACGAAGATGCGTGGGTTCTGCTACGCATGAGGAAGAGCTCTGCGAGCGGGAGTATGTCCTCGCGCCGCTCACGCAGCGGCAACAACGCGTGACGGTGGGTTGACACCAAGGCGAACAGGGCTCCGTCGAATCGGCCGCGTTCGCACTCGTCCGCCAAGGACGAATGGCTGGTGGCCAGTAAACGCGGGAGAATGCTGGCTCCAGCGAAACGTTCCGCGAGCAGGCGCTGAACTGGAAGGGGTAGCAGGGGCAGTTCTGCCAACAGCAGGTCTCCTCCAGTCGCCCTCTGCAACGCGCCAGCGGTTCCTCCGCTCCCGAATAGCTCGGCCTCTGCGCGTTTCGCGGGCAGGGTTGCGCAGTTCACCACGACCAAGGGGCGCTCCGGCAACGCCGACTCGCCATGAACCTGAAGTAACAGAGAACGCTTCCCGACCCCGCTCTCTCCCTCGATGATGAGAGGGTCGCGAGTTCTGATCACTTGCCGCAGCCGGTCAAACAGCTCGGTCAGTGAGTCGCTGACGCCAATCCAGTCGCCGAAACGCTCGAGGCCGCTTTCTGGTGCGAACTGGGAACCAAGGAACGACGGTAGGTTGGTTGTCACGGGTTGTCAGCCGGAGAGAGGTGGATTTGCGCGTCGCCACCCTCCAGCTGGATCGTTTGGTCTCGCATCGGCAGGGTGGCTAGCTCTGAACTACAGGACCCTTTCTCTCTTGGGCGGAGGATCACGACCGTCAATCGGTAGGCCCCGATCGGGGCGCGAACCGTGCTCTCCATGACCCGAGAACGGTTGTTCGGTACGGTCATGGAGCCGCCTCCAAAATGGTCGGGGTCCTCGATCCCTTGCCACGCAAACTGCAGCCGGCATGCGGGAAGCGTGGACTCCGGTAGGCGGAAGTGTAGTTGGTTATCGCGCGGCAGCGATCGTCCGGCTGTGAGCACGATCCCCACCGTTCCAACAATGAGCAGAGCGCGAGCGACGGCCCTTCGGGTGACCCGAGGGCGCCAGGCTGGGGTCATGGATTTCTGCCCATGGTACTCGGATTCCCACCAGCACCGGCGTACGGTGCCCCCGCTGAAGCCCCGTCGGCGGCACGGCTTCCGTTGGCCGTCTGACTCCGCGTGGGCGTTGGAGAGCTCGAAGCGACAGGCAGCCCCGGGGCAGTGGCCATCCGCCTGACCGAAGGCGCTGGGGGCTGGGCGCTCGGTGCGGCGCCGGCTGGGGTGCCCTCGGGCGAGAACCCTCTCACATGGCGAACCAGCGCCTCCACCGTGGCCGCAGGGAAGTCGAACCCCGGCATCTTTCCCTTCCCCGCTCGAACCACACCCGCGATTCGATCATCGCTCGCTTCCCCCTGCCACCCAGCATCGTCCAGTCTGCGTGCACCCACCATCGCTCCATCGGGGCCGTCACCGCGCCCATTCGGACCGTGGCACCGAGCACAGTGGCGAAGAAAGCTGACGGCCGTTACGTCATTGGGCTGCTCTCCTTCTACGGTTGCCGAAGGAGGCGAGGGAAGGGAGGGAACAACCCCTTGAGTCCCTGGTTCGGCCTGATGGTGATGATCGGCTGCGGTCCATTCACGCAGATCGTTGGGAGCGGAGTCACAGCCCAGAGCCAGCACCCCAACCAGTGCTCGGTGGAAAGCGGCGCGATGCATGGGGAGCTCAAATAGCACGCTCCCCATGCTGGCACGAGAAAGGGCTCTCCCTGAAGAGGCGTTCACGCTCGCCTCACGGGAAAGACGCGCCGCTGTCCCCCTGCACCAGAGACGACACCTGGTTCGGCCATTCGCGAGAGAACGGCGGGGTGGAATCAGTTCTCGCACCCCGCGTTTCTCGGCCGTTTCAGCTCTCGTGAGTCAGGTGGCTACTCGAAGACCTTGCCTCCGCCGGTTGGGTTCTTCCCAAGGAATTTCTTGTTGTACTTCTCGGCCACGTGGAACTCTGTCCGCCGATTCTGTGCGCGGCCTTCCTCGGTGCTATTGTCAGCGATGGGTCGCTGGGAGCCGAATCCGGTGGCGAGTAGGCGCCCGGCGTCGATCCCGTGGTCGACCAGCCATTGCTTCACCGTCTTCGACCGTTGGCCGGACAGTTCGACGTTGGCATCTGCGTCCCCCTGGTGGTCGGTGTGGCCTTCGATGCGAAGCTTGGTGACACTGGGGTTCTTGTCCAGGAAGGCCTTGACTTGTGCGAGGACCGCCTCGCTACCACCGCCTGGGTCCAGCGTTGCCTTGCCCGTCTCGAAGACAATGTTGCCGGGAACCTCCAACCTTCCTCGCTTGACCTTGAGGTCAGACTGATCGGTTGTCGGCGTCGCTGCAGTCTCGGTGGATGCCGGAGTGGCTGACGTCGCTGCGGCAGGCTCAGCCGGTGTCGTGGCGGCAGGGGCTGCCGTAGTGGTAGGTGGCGGCGGTGGCGGCGGCGGTGCGGGCTCGTTCGCTCCGGAGCCAGCCTGGAACGAGGCTTGACACGCGGCGACAGCGAGCGCGAGCGACCCAACTAGGGAGAGTGCGAGGCCTGACTTGCGAAACATAGGATGATCCTCCTCATCGGGATGGGCATCGTGGATTCGGAAACGCCGAGCCCTTCGACCCCCAAGACCGGTAAACCAGGTCGAGGCGATCGCGCAAGGTTCGCGTGAATTTCCACAGGCCATGGACGACCACCCCTCCAATGATGTTCAACGGTGGGGAGCCGAGGATGTGCCGTGGGGGGGGCATCATGGTCAGACAAGGAGGGGTCGGCCACTCGGCCTCTAACTAGGAATCGTGTAGGGTGCACCGACCGGGGCGCACGGAACGCCGACTCCGCGTGCCGACGCTCGAGTATCTCGCGGCAAGTGCGTCTCTGGGCTGCCATGACGGCACAACTGCAGCTACTGCTAGGCCGATGGCCGCAGAGTTCGTCCACCTTCACGCGCATACCCAGTTCTCCTTCTTGACGAGCACCGCCAAGGTGGACGCGCTCGTTTCGCGAGCCGTGGAGCTCGGCATGCCGGCGATCGCCATGACGGATCACGCCAGCATGTACGGCGCCATTCGCCACTACAAGGCATGCCAGAAAGCCAATATCCTGCCGATTCTCGGTTCCGAGGTCAATGTTCGTCGGGCTGATGGCGGCGGTGCTGTCGATCACCTCGTGCTCTTGGCCTCCTCCGAGGACGGCTACAAGAACCTGATTCGACTCGTTTCGCAGGGACACCTCCAATCCGCTAGCGAGTCGCATCCGGCGGTGACGTTCGAGCAGATCGCTCAGGGGGCCAAGGGGCTCGTCGCTCTGACCGGGTGTCTTGGAGGGGTAGTGTCGCAGGCGGTCCTGGAGCAAGGGGAGGCCGCCGGCGCGAGCGTCCTCGGCAGGTTGAAGGAGATCTTCGAGCCCGGATACCTCTTCGTCGAACTCCAGAACCACGGGCTACCCGAGCAGCCCGTGATGTGTCGCATCCTCGCGAACCTGGCACGATCCATGGAACTGCCCCTCGTTGCGACGAACGACGTGCACTTCATCAAGAGGGAGGATGGACAAGCGCAGCTGTACCTCGAGTGCGTGAGACTGGGCCGTACCTATGCAGAGGCGGAACCCGCCCATCACGGAAGCTATGAGATGTATCTCAAGAGCGCCGATGAGATGCTGGCGGCCCTGCCGGAGTATCCGGAAGCGATCCGGAACACGCTTCGCGTCACGGAGATGTGTTCGGGCGTGCGTCTCAGACTCGGAAAACCGATGCTGCCACACTTCAAGGTTCCGGAGGGGTACGACACCGTCGGATACTTCCGACACGTGGCTGAGACGGGGCTCGAGAAGCGGTTCGGGCAACTCGAATCCCTCGGGGCGAAATTCGACGCCGCGGTATACCGCGCCAGGCTTCAGCGCGAGCTCGAGGTCATCGTGAGCATGGATTTTCCAGGCTACTTCCTGATTGTGTGGGACTTCATTCGCGAAGCCAAGTCCCGGGGGATTCCGGTCGGGCCGGGACGAGGCTCCGGTGCCGGCTCGCTTGTCGCATATTCGATGGGCATCACCGAGCTCGATCCGCTGCCCTACGATCTACTTTTCGAGCGGTTCTTGAATCCGGAGCGCATCAGCATGCCGGATTTCGATGTCGACTTCTGCATGTCGCGGCGGGAGGAGGTAATTCACTACGTTTCTGAGCACTACGGCAAGGAGAGCGTCGGGCAGATCGCGACCTTCCAGAACCTCAAAGCCAGAAGCGTCACCAAGGACGTGGCTCGAGCGATGGGGATTCCAGCGCCCGAGGCCCAGCGCATCGCGACACTCATCCCTGACAAGGGACAGGGGAAGACGTGCACGATCGAGGAAGCTCTGGAGGTCGAGCCTAAGCTCAAAGAGCTGAACGACGGGGACCCGCGGGTCGCAGAACTGCTTAAGCAAGCCAGAAAGCTCGAGGGGCTCACTCGGCACGCCGGCATGCACGCCGCAGGCGTCGTGATCTCGGAGGGCCCCCTCTACGATCATGTTCCGTGCTTCCTCAGTGATGCAGCGATCGTAACTCAGTACGACAAGGATGATGTCGAACAGGCTGGGCTGGTCAAGTTCGACTTTCTCGGTCTGAAGACCCTCACCGTCATCGACATCGCCGAAAAGCTCGTCAGCGCTCGTCCCGATCGTCAGGGGCGTCCGCTCAAATTGTCTGAAGTGCGGCTGGACGATCCAGCGACTTATTCTCTCATCTCTTCGGGTGAGACCACGGGCGTTTTTCAGCTCGAGTCGACCGGGATGCAGCAACTCCTGCGTGGACTCAAGCCTGACTGTTTCGAGGACGTCGTGGCTGTCGTGGCACTCTATCGTCCTGGTCCACTGGGGACAGGCATGGTCGACGACTTCGTGGCGAGCAAGCATGGCCGCAAGCCGATTCGCAAGCTCCACGCGCTGGTGGACGATGTGCTCCGCCCGACCTACGGCGTTCCCGTCTACCAAGAACAAGTGATGCAGATCGCGCAGAAGCTCGCTGGCTACAGTCTGGGCGGCGCCGATCTGCTGCGCCGGGCCATGGGCAAGAAAAAGCTGGAAGAAATGGCCAAGCAGCAGGAGCAGTTCGTCAAGGGCGCAGTGGAGCGGGGTGTGAGCACGGAACAGGCTCTGTCGATCTTCAAAGAGATCGAGGGGTTCGCTTCGTATGGGTTCAACAAGAGCCACTCCGCAGCTTACGCCCTCATCACGTATCAAACAGCGTACCTGAAAGCGCACTACCCGACCGAGTTCTTCGCGGCGCTCATGACGGCTGACAAGGACAAGATCGAGAAGGTGGTTCGGATCATCGCTGAGGCACGAGCCTGGGGAGTGAGCGTACTGCCTCCCGACGTGAACCTCAGCGAGATGGACTTCACCGTGGTGTACAACAACCCGAAGGGCGACGGGGCAAAAGCGGGGCCCGGCAAGCTGAAAGACCGATTCTCTCCACAGATTCGGTTCGGTCTTGGCGCCGTGAGAGGGCTCGGGGAGAGCGCGCTCGACGGCGTCTTCGTTGCACGAAGTGCTGGCGGACCGTTCCGGGATCTCTTCGACTTCGCGTCTCGGGTGGACAGCAAGCGGCTCAACAAGGGGGTTCTGGAAGCACTCGTTCAGTGTGGGGCGTTTGACGGTCCCCTTGCCGGCGCCGGGATCAGCCGAGCCCGAGCCTACGCTGCTGCTGACCGTGCCCTCGAGCGGTCGCGCAGCGCGAGTCGTGACCGCGAGCGGGGACAGACGACGCTATTCGGGATGTTTGATCAGGCGAAAGCCAAGGATGCAGGTGGCGTCCTGCCAAGTGACGGCTATCCGGAGTGCGAAGAATGGGATCGATTCACGCTCCTTCGTCGCGAGAAAGCAGCACTGGGCTGCTACGTTTCGGGACACCCGCTCCACCGGTACGGTGCCAAGCTGGGCCGACTCAACGCAAGCCCGACTTCGAGCTTGGCTGGGGCGGAACCCTGGAGCATGGCGAGCGTGGCGGGAATGGTGGAGGGCTATCAGGAGCGACTGTTCAAAGGGGGGAGTGGCGGGAAGGCAGCCTTCTTCGAGGTCGAAGACACGCATGGTCGGATCAAGGCCAAGGTCCGCGGAGACCGCTTGGAGACGTTCAGCTCGCTGCTCACTTCCGGGGATCCCATGCTGGTTTCCGGCAAGGTGAGCTTTCCGATATCTGACGACCCAGACGAGGAGAAGGAGCCGACCCTGCTCGTTGATGGGGTGGAGCCGCTGGCGGCAGCGGTCCTGAAAGCCACGCGGAGCGTCACCATTCGGTTGGAAGCACGTGCGGTGCGAGCGGGGATTCTCAAGCGACTTCGTGCGCTTCTGGAGGAATGCCCGGGAAGCTGTGCTGCCGAGTTGGTGCTCACTCTGGAAGACAGGACAGAAGTCGTGCTCTCGTTGGACGACCTCAGGGTCACTCCCGACGACCGACTGCTGGCAAGCCTCGAGCGTCTCTTTGGAGGAACGGTGGCCGAGCTCCGGTGAGACCCGGAATCGTCCTCTGTTCTCTGGTGGGTCGACAGGGACTCGAACCCTGGACCTACGGATTAAAAATCCGCAGCTCTAACCAACTGAGCTATCGACCCGACGGTTGTAGTGTTCGGCCGGGGCTAATAGCGCGAACCGTCGTACTTGGCTAGTCCTTGGCAAGCGGATTCTCGTGTCTCAAGCGGGCGGACCGCTCGACTCGCAGGCGGAAGCCGAGCGGTCCCCCGACAGTTCGGGCCAGAGCGCTGGATCCGCTCGCTGTGCGGCCCAGACGAGGTGGGTCGCACCCAGCACGGCTGCGGGAAGCATGATGACACCGCCGCAGGGAACCCAGAAGACTGCCGCGACCGCTAAACCAAACCCCAGCGCAGCCAATGGATGGTACCGGAGAAGGCGCAACCTTGCGCGGACCCCGATTCCCCTCAGGGTGAGCGGGTAGTCGATGAGCGTCCAGGCGGCGCCAAGACCCACCAGACCAAGCTTGAGCGGGAGCACAACGATGACGGTGGGCGGAACTGCGAGCTCGACGAGCCAGAGGATCAGTAGAAGGGGACTGATGGTTCCAACCGCCATGGCCTGCGCCCGGATGCCGCACAGGATTTCGCGAAGAATGCCCTGCGGGCGCCGCGGCGGAATCTGCAGCGCGCGCTCCTGTGCCTCGACGAGTCGCTCGAGTGCCGGCGACGCCAGCGTGGGCGTCGCTAACACAGCGAACCACAGCGCTGGAAGCGCCACCGTCACCCTCAGGGTCCAGGTTAGCAGCGACTCACCCAGCCTGCCCAGATTCGTTCGTTGGGTGATCCAGCCACCGATCACCGGTTCGAGCCAAATCGCGAGTGCTGCCGTGCAGGCCCCCCAGAGTGCAACGAGAAGTATCAGTGGCACCATGGACCACGGCCAAGTGGCCGGATTGCGCAGAAGATGGAGCGCTCCCAAGAGAAGGCTTTTGACCCCCGACACGAAACTCAGGTGCTCGACTGGCTTAGGGTCGCGCGGCTGCATTCCCTGGCTCTGGTGTGACAGGCTGGATGATTGGCTAGAGGACGGCTCGTTCGGCTGGTCACCTCGGTTTGACGCTGCGCTCCAGAAGCGCGGCTGGGCTGCTGCGCGCATCACGGAGCATCGCATTGTGCTTGGGGGTTTGGCAACGCCACGAAGTGTGGCAGGGTCGCCTGAGCGAGGACGGCACTGAGGTCAGAGGTCATGGCCGAAGCGGAATACCAAACAGCGGCAACTATCTGCGAGGCGCTGAACGGAGCGCCCGTCGCGATCGCCATTGTCGCCGCCGACGGTCACATCATGGCAGCTAATGGCGCGCTGAGACGGGCCATTGATGCCGCGGGGACGGCGCTTGGGGCCATTCAACTCGGGAGTGGTCCCGATGTCGAGTTGGACGAGGCCTTCAGCTCGGCGCTGCGGGGAAATTCGGAGTGTTTCGAGACGAGTCAGCTTGCGTGTCTTGGCGACATCCAGGGGTCGTGGCGGGTCCACGTCCAGCCATTTCGACACGGAGGACGAATCGTTGGGGCGCTTCTGCTTCTCGAGGATCTGAGCGAGCAGGTTCTCGCCGCGAGTGCCTTCGAGGCGTCGGAGCATCGTTTTCGGGCGCTAGTCGACAATGCCGGCATCGGCATCGCCGTTCACCGCGCGGGAGTGCTGCTCTACGTGAACGCGGAGGCCGCGCGCATCCTGCGCCACGAACACCCGGATGAGCTCGTGGGGCGCTTGCTGCTGGACCTCGTGCATCCCGATGACCGCGAGAACGCGCATCGTCGGATCGCAGAAGCGGAGCGTTTGGGGCGTGCGGCTCCGAGTCGCGAGCGCTATCTGGGAGCCGATGGCCGGGTCGTGACGGTGGAAACCACACTGTCCAGGGCTCCCGTCGAGCAGTATCCATCAGGTCTCGTCATCTTCCGTCCGGTGGAGTCGTGGGCCGTCGACGCAGACGCAGCGGGCACGTCGCAGGAGCTGAACGGGTTCGATCTCCCCGGGATCCGTTTAGATCTGGCGGACCTGGAGGCCTGCTGGGCGGCGGTAGACTGGACATCGAACGAGCGAACGTCGGGGCTCGTACGTCGCGGGCAGGAGGTCCTGGCGAGGCTACGAGCCAAGCTGGTTCCAACACCGGATGACCAAGGCGCAACCCACGGCGCGGTCCCCAGTCCCCAGCCGAGCCCTGAACGGGCGACAGTGCCGCACGTATTGATCTGTGATGATGAACACCGGTTGGCATCGTTGATGGGGGGGCTGCTCGAACAGTCGGGCTACCGCGCAACCACCGTCACGACTGGTGTGGCTGCGCTTGCATCACTGGGGAACAACAGCTTCGACGCGGTCTTGCTGGACGTGAACCTGCCCGGCGAGAACACGGCTGACATTCTTTCGCGCTTTCGCGCGCTTGCGCCCAGGCTTCCCGTTCTTCTGTCGAGTGGCTACCCCGTGGAGGATCTTCCCGCTGACATTGCGCACGCCCCCAATGTGGTGGGCTACCTCGACAAGCCCTACACGGTTGATCGTCTGGTGACCGTACTCGACGCAGTGCTTGCCCGGGCCAAAGAATGGGGCTCAGCGTCGTCGGGGTAGAGGCTGCTCCGCGACGCCGCCGCCTGCAGCCTCGCTAGCACTACTGCGAAACCTCGACTGGGGACGACGCCCGGCGATCCTAGCCGTTGGCTGCGCGGAACCCGGAGCTTCCGGTCCCCCAATACTGGTGTATGTTCCAGTCCGCTGCTTAGTCCCGCTTCGCCATCAACCAGGCTTGCCGGGCGGGCTTTCTGCCAACCTCTCGCAGTAGAACTAGCCAGGTTCAGCGTGACGCGGGTCCCACGCCAGCGGTTGTCCGCGTCCATGCAACAGAGCTGCCGAAACCCGAATAAACCGATTCCAACACCCCCTAATCTATCGGAGCGGGACACGAGGTTCGAACTCGCGACCCCAAGCTTGGGAAGCTTGTGCTCTACCAACTGAGCTAGTCCCGCAAGAGCGAGGCGGAGCATAGCCGCAACGCAGTCACGCGCCAAGGGCAAAGACTCCAATCAAGCGATTTTGTGCCCCTTGTCGGGGATCGTCAGCGACGCCAACAACCGCGATCAGTCCAGCTGCCTCGCTGCATTCGGCGCGCTGGCGCAGCGGCGGCATTGCCGCCATTCCAGCGCCAGGGCGAATCGTTGGGTGCACCTATTGGTTTCGGACAGTCGACCGCTCGAGACACGCAAGCAACTGGGATCAGCCTCCCTGTCGATCCGACTCGCGCGACTCCGTCAACGTGGGATCGGGAGTAAGGACGAACGCATAGTCATATCCGTTCATGACAGTCGGCGTCTCTACCCCATCGACCAGAACGGGCAGGGTGCTCACAACCATTGAGTCGACGAGCCGATGGCGGATCCGACCCGGAAGCGCCGATTCTTGGCAGAGCTGGATGTCTGCCAAGATGATGAGCTGGCGAAGTGGGCGTCTCTCGGCGAGCCACGACGCAGCTCTTTCGGCGATGGATTCTTCCGACACCAGCTCCGTGTCCCTGATGTTGCGCGAGTCTCGCACCGCGGACGATGCCGCCTGGGGATCGAGATCGTCCTCCTCCCGATCCAAAGAGGGGGCGAAGTTGGCCGGATGTATCTCCGGAAGGCGTCTCCGATCCTCAGGACTGAGACCGTGGAGCCCGACCGCTTGCACCTTCTCGGCGAGATCTTGCCGCGTATTCAGTGCAATCAATGCTGCCCCTTCGCGGCGAGCCACGGCCAGCAGTGGCCCGTAGTACCGGAAGGGATGGTCACTCGTGTCGGCCCAATGCGAGGCTTCCTCGAAGTCCCCCAGGTGAAGCCTGCCCGCCGCAAACGCTCCGAGGTATCGCTGTTTGTCGAGCGGCAGCATCGACAGACCCACGCCGAGTTCGCGACCGCTTGCCCTAGACCGTTCGAGCAGCGCATGGACCATGGTCAGCTCAGCTTCGCGATGGAAGGGGGTGGGGGGAGCCTCCCCAACACACACGACCTCCGCGCGCGACAGTTCGTCGAGGAGTTCATCCGCCGTCAGTGAGACTCCGTCAGCGGCGCGGACCCCGAACAGCCCGAGTTCTTGGGTGGGCCGCCTCTGGCGGTGAGCGCCTGGGTTGGAAACGGCAGCGCCTGGCGTTCGTTCCGTATTGGGACCGGATGCAGGGACCACCCTCGTGCCCGAGGCCTCGGCATTCTGAGTCGGCGCAGATGCGGGCTCCACCTGCCCCGTGCACGCCAACGTTACCCCCGCCAGAACCAGCGAACACCTCCGTTGCATCCTCGGTTTTCAGCACGAAATGGACTCGACCGTCAACGAGTGCGTGGAGTGTCGGGGCCGTATTGGCATTCCGGCCGACACTGCATGTCAGTCCAGATTCTGTTCGGAGTGTACGGAGGGACGATGAACGGAGAGGGGGGCTTGCCGCCCTGGAGCTGCGGTCGAGACTCGACCCCGCCGCTAGATGCCGCGGTCAAGGAGGTCCGGTGGCAGCAGGGTACTGGGAGCTCCTGAAGTGACGACCCAGAGCTGGTGCGCGGCGCGGGTCGCCGCGATGTGGAGCAGGTGTCGCGCCTCGTCGTCCACTGGGTAGGCGGACGCAGTCACCTCGGCGAGAATGACATAGTCGAACTCGAGCCCCTTCACCTGGCGCGCGTCGGTGACGTCGACACCGGGCTTGAAGGGGAAGTCCTGGTCGGCGATCCGTCTCAGATAGGGGATGTCGCCTTTGCGCAGGCCGTCGTAGTACATGTCCGCCTGCTCGGGGTAGCGGGCAATTACGGCCACCGACGCTCGAGGCTCGGTGTGCATGAGATCCCGCAACCTTTCGGTGAGGAACGCAACGGCGTCGCCGGTATGACCGAATGTGAAAAGCTCGACGGGGACGCCGTCTCGGACCGCATGGCCCTGCTCTTCAGAAGCCAGCGGTCCCAGCACCGCGCGGGCGAACTCGATGATCGGGACGGTGGAACGGTAACTGATCTTCAGGGGCTCGATCTGTACGTGAGAGAAGCCAAGCTCACCAAGCACCTGATGCCAATCCGTGAACCCGTTGTCCATGTACAATCGCTGGGCAACGTCGCCAGCAAGTGTCACGCTCTTGGCTCTGCTGACCGTGTCGAGGACGGTCGCAAGCTCGACCGGGCTCAAGTCCTGGGCTTCGTCCACCAGAACATGTTCGTACACGAGGGGTTCCTTGGCCTTGCTGCCACGGATGAGTGGGCCGATCAGTCGCTGGTGAAGCCTGAGCAAGATCGTGTCATCCTCGCGATCGAGCTTGGCTTTCGCCTCGGTTGCGAGACCATCGATGCCGTGACTGCGATCATCGTCGTTGTCATCCGCGTCACGGTCGACATGCTGCGCAGCCTGTTTCGGTAGTTCGCTGATCGGGCCAGCTTCCTCGGTGGATTCCTGGTCAGAGGGACCCTCAAGGTGATCGGTGAGATCGGAGGAGCGGGCGACGCACCACGCTACCGCCCTGTCGAGATCGGCAGGCGAGAGGGCACCATGGCCGTGTTCCGCAAAAACCTCACTCAGCAGCTGACGGTCCGTGGTGAGTTCCACGAAACGCGCTGTGAGATCTCGAGCGCGCTGGATCCCTTCCTTGGTGAGTCGTTCGATCCCAACGCGGACGTCGATGGCGAGCTCGAGCTCCCGGGGCGCCCGCTCCCGCAGGGCGTGGAAGCGCTGGGCGAGCGGACGGCTCGCCGTCGATTGCCAGAGACGGCCAAGACCTCGCTGGCCGGCGTCGTCGAGGTAGGTCGATCCCAGGCGGTCCAATTCGGCTTCGGCCTGCTTCGTCATGATGGCCACGAATCGGTCGATAGCGTGGAGCATGGCGCCGTGCTTCTTGAGTCGCGTCACCGTGATGGGCGTATCGTCGTGATACTCCTTCGGCAGCCCCGGAACGTGCGTTTGGCGCAGTCGGCTCGACCAGTCCTCGTAGGTACGGATGGCAACCCCCGAGATCTCGAGCGCGGGTAGCACCTGAGAGATGTAGCGAGCCAAGGCATCGTTGAATACGACCACCAACATTTTGTCGGCGCGGAAACGTTGACGATCCTGGAACGCCAAGTAGGCGAGGCGGTGCAAGCCGATGGTGGTCTTGCCACTTCCGGCCCCGCCCTGAATCACCACCAGACCCGAATCAGGTTTCGTGATGAGTTCGAACTGCCGCCGATCGATGAGGGCGGTGATCTCGCGAAGGTGTTTGTCGTCCGCGGCAAAGTCTCCGCCGATCCCCAGTCGCCCGATGCGATGGTGCTGCTCGGCACGGGCCGCGCTGCCCTGTCCACCAGCCAGCTGCGTGGCGGCCGCGTCGAGCCGGCGCCAGCGACCATCACGCGCTCTGGCGTACTGACCTTGAGGGCAAGTGATGCGGCGCAGCTCTCCATCGACGATGACGAGACTGCGGCGGGTGAGCACGACTCCCTCAACCTCGCGCTCCCCGAAGACCTCGACATAATCGTCGCCTTCGTCGTAGCGGTAGAACAGACGGCTCACAGGAGCGTCTCTCCAATCGACGATGCGAATCGACGATGCGGTGTCGAGGTATGTCGTCCGCCCGATGAGAACCTCGCGTCGCCGTCCCCCTTCCTCCAGCACCAGTCGGCCAAAGTACGGCGAGCGCGCGTCAATCTGACCTTGCGCAACCTCGCGGCGACGCGCTGCCAGCTGCTGAAGCCGCTCCATCTGCTCGACAAGCGGCGGGACGTCTTCGAGTCGCGCTGTCGCGATTTCGTCACGAAGGAGCAGCAGCTGGACATCATGGTCCGTGTGCTCGCTGAAAGGTACGACCTCCGGTACGCGTTCCCGGCAGATCTCGCAGTGCGCAAGAATCCGCGAGAGGCATGTCTCCTCTTCGGCGATGGTACGCTGCATCGCGTCGTCCTCAGCAATCGGGGTAGGCGAAGTCACTCTTGCGTTCGGCCTTCGGGAAAGGGCGCCTGCATGGGCGCAAACCAAAAGAACTGGGCGCCTAGCACCATCCGTAGGTCACGCAGCAATCCAGCTGTCTTCCGGAAAGAACGGCCGGTTGGCCCATTCACGGAACGGGTGGGACGCTTCGACAGAGCCGAAACCGGCTTGTCGCACGGGGACTCGCGCGAGCCCGACCGGATCAGCTAGTATCACTCGAAGTGGGCAAGAGGGTATCGTCATGATGCGAGCCATGGTGCTGGACGCACCTGGGCAACCGTTGCGCGAGGCTTCGGTGCCCGTTCCGCGGGTCTCGGCAGGACAGCTGCTGGTGCGTGTGCGCTGCTGCGGAGTCTGCCGCACCGATCTGCACGTCCTGGATGGGGAGCTCACGAAGCCAGCTCTTCCGCTGATCCTCGGGCACCAGGTGGTGGGCACGGTCGAGCGCATCGGGGCAGGAATCGACGGTATCGTCGAGGGACAGCGCGTCGGCATCCCATGGCTCGGGAAATCTTGCAGGATGTGCCTACGTTGCCGGAAAGGCTACGAGAACCTGTGCCCCAACGCCCTCTTCACCGGCTACCAGATACAGGGGGGATACGCCGAGTACATGCTGGTGGACGCTCGGTTCGCATTGACTCTTCCGGGTTCCTACGAGGATCGAGAGGTGGCGCCGCTGCTCTGCGCGGGCCTGATTGGGCACCGAGCGCTTCACTTGGCGGGCGATCCCGCGCGGATCGGCGTCATTGGTTTCGGCGCCTCGGCTCACATCGTCACGCAGGTCGCGAAGCACCAGGGGCGCAAGGTATTTGCGTTCACCAAGCCCCTTGATGTCGAACGGCAGCGATTCGCCATTGCAATGGGCGCGGACTGGGTTGGGGGGTCGGATCAATTGCCCCCCGAACCACTCGATGCTGCGCTCATCTTCGCGCCCGTGGGCTCACTGGTTCCCAAGGCACTCAAGGCGGTGGGCCCAGGTGGGAGGGTCATCTGTGCTGGCATCCACATGTCAGATATCCCATCATTCCCGTATGAGCTGCTCTGGGGAGAGCGTGCCGTGATCTCGGTGGCCAACGCGACCCGTCGGGATGGCGCGGACTTCCTGGCGCTGGCACCTCGAATTCCGGTCCGCACCGAGACCCACGCATACCCCCTCGAAGAAGCGAACCGCGCGCTCGACGATCTACGTCACGGGCGGTTTGCTGGTGCTGCTGTCCTCATGGTGTGAGAGACGGTAGCACCCGCATCAGGAACGCGCGGAGGCCCACCACCGCTTCCCGAGCGATCGTGTGGCCGCCCGAGAAGTCGACGAAGTCGGTCCGCCACTGTGCTCGCGTCAGCAGCTCGTTCAATCGCTCAGCAAGACCAAACGGCAGTAACGGGTCCATGCGCCCGTGGCTTTGAAATGCCTGTGTTCCGGCGCGAGCTGCCAAGCGTGGCATCCAAACCGCCTCGCCAACTAAGGTGCCGCTCATCATGATGATTCCGGCGAAGGGGCGGGGATCGTGGAGCAGCACGTCACAGGACACGATAGCCCCCTGGGAGAACCCGCCAAGCACGATACGTGGACTAGGCACTCCGAGCTCGATCTCGATGGCGTCGAGCAGTGAAATGACCGCACGACGTGCCACCGTCAGGCCCTCAGGGTACTCGCCGGTGAGAGTGAGGGGATTGCCACCCACCAGCGCTTCCTGGAGACGCATCAAGTCGACGGGCCACCACGCACGCGGTTCGGCCATGGGGTAGAAGGGGCCACCGAGTGGCAGTGTCAGGACGCCCTCTGGCAGGGCGAACCGAACGCTTTCGGGCAGGCGCAGCTCCCGCACGAGGGGTACGAGATCGTCCCCAGGCGCGCCGAAGCCATGTAGAAGCACCACCAGGGGACCACTTCCCCCGCCGTTTCCGTCCGCTCCCCCGAGGAGCCGCACTCGGAGTCCGGCTAGGCCAGTCTGTCGCATCGTTGCTCGCTCCTCACGGGCAGCATGTATACTGCGCCGTCCCATGCCGAGCCTCAAAAAGATCCTCCAGCGCGCGACGGGCTACGTGCGCCGCCGTCCTGCCGATGGCCTCCGCATTCTGCGCAGCGCTCTGTCACTGCGCATCGCTGTCCCGGTCGATGCACTGCGGTGGTTCGCAGAAGAGTCGGGAGCTTCTCAGGTCCGAGACGTCGCAATCCGCGAGGCCCCACCCGGGATTCGAGCATCGGCAAGTGTTCACGCGATGGGAACTCCGATTCGTGCCGGAGCGACGCTTGAGGTCGAATCGGTGACGCTCGGAGAGGCCTCGCTGCGCGTCGTGGTGGTGATCCGCGACGTCGAGCTCGAACTCCTCGACGAGTCCGTCCGAACGCCGGTTGCGGCTCTCATCAAGTCGGGGGCGCTCGACCTGAGCCGCCCCGCAAACCTGCTGGCACACATGCCAGACCGACCGGCCATGGTCGTTGAAGCAGAGGGGGAACGCATTGTCCTCGACATCATGCTGGTTCCCAGACTCGCAGTCGCGTCGGCACTGAAGCGTCTGCTGCCGGTCCTGGCCGAGTGTCTCGAAGTTCGTTCGCTTGCCGTGGACCAGGGGTTCATCGAGCTGGCTGTTGGGGTGATGCCCCGCGGATTCGCTGCTATCCGCGATCGACTGACCAAGGTGGCCTGAAAGACACCGAGCCGGGTCGCTCAGCGACCCGGCTCGGCTTCTGGTCCGAGCGCGGCGCTGGGCTACGGCCCCAAGTGAACGCCACTTGGCCTAGAGCCGTCAGCTCGGCGGTGACGCACCGGCTCCAAGCGAGTCCGCGCAAAGCGCTCCTCCTGTGCCCGACCACGCGGCTCGGGTAGACCATCCCACCACGCCTTGAGCCGCGCCATCGAGAAGGGACGCGAGTATGCGTAGAGGGCCATGACTCCGATGGCGTAGAAAATCCACGACATCGCCGTGAACTTATCGTCCACCCAGTAGTAGTTGGCCAACACCACCTGACTGGCACCGCTCGCGGCCAGATAGGCTGGCCCAAACGTGGGCCGCGATTCGATGAGCGCTGCCGCGACGATGAACATCGAATAGTAGTAGCAAGTGAGGTTGGTGAGCGACATCGCCAAGAGGAGGCTGAGCGGTGGTCCTAGCCACAGCAGTTTCGTCCTCCGGAGCGCCCACACCATCCAAGCGCCGGTGGCCAGGACGATGGCGAAGAATATTGGCTTCCGCTCCTGAAACCGCGTTATTCTGCCTGACTTCCACTCCTCGAACGGATCGTCGAGGCTGTCGTTTCGGGCAACGTGCATCCGCCCCTCCCACGTGTGGACCAGCATGGTCTCGAGGCCCATCGTGTTGGTGAGTGGCGTGTTCTTGTGAACGGAGATGTGCTCGTAGAAATCCTGATAGGCGTGGGGGTTCGTGGCCACAACGCTCACTGGCACCAGCACCGCAGCGGCAACCAGGCAGCCCATCACCAAGCGACGGTGGTCGGGATGCATCCAGAATTTCGGGTGCCACCGGGGGACGTCCTCGGCCTCCGGCTCGATCTCCTTCTGGTTGCGCCAACGACGCAGCGCCTCGATGCCGATGATGATGCCCCAACCGGCAAATAGAATGAGCGGAAAGACGCGAAGTAGGGCCGACCAAGTGAGCGCAGCGCCCGCGAGCGCGAAGCGACGCTTGCGTGCGAAGGCCATGGAAGCAGCAAGCAGGAACAACCAGTCCTGTCGCAGGAACGCGCCGCCCGTCCAATAGAAATTGGCCGGCCCGTTGCAGCCCCAGAAGACCGCCGCTACCACCATGACTCGCCAGCCGAAGCCCCAGCCCAGAATCAGAAGCGTCGCCAAATTGAGGACGACGTCAATCATGGCGAGCACTTTGAAGAAGCTATCGCCAGCGGGCGCGAAATTGGCGAAGAACTTGCCCGTCATCGTCCAGACCGGCGGCGGATTGTAGCCGTGGTCCTTCACCATGTTCTCCCAATACGAGCCGCGGGCGCTATTGTAGAACCAGTTGACGTCGGTCTTGAATGCTTCCCAGCGCTCCGTCGAGAAATGCTGCTTGCACTCGCCGGGGTTACTGAAGACATAAGTCTTCGGAATGGGCTTGATCAAGTTCATCCGAAGATCGCGGAGCTCGCGTTTGCGCAGTTGGGCGCCGTGTCCGAGTTCGTCTTCAGCGATTGCCGTGCATTCGTAGAGCCTCGTGTAGCCGAGCTCGTCGGAGTACTTGGAACCTAGATAGTAGTGGTAGAATTCGTGCCGGTGGTAGTACTCCGAGTAGCGGACATTTGGATTGAAGAAGTCGAAGTAGGTCAGAAACGACAGACCCACGAGGATCACCGTGGCCCGTCGCTTCGTCCGGTCCGAAATCGGCTGCTTCAGCCTACGGGCGCGCACCTCATAGATGAGCAGGGCAGCGGTCGAAAGCGTGAGCAACAAGCGCACGAAGCGCGTGTAGACCTCCCACTTCTCTTTTTGGAAAATCGGATCCTTCCAGAAGAAGTCCTCAGCCGCGAGGAGCGACGGCAAGACGCCGGTCAAGCTCTCAAAGTAGTGAAGCACGAAGTTCATCGGGTCCTGGTCCTGTTTCGCATCGGAGGCTACCTGGGCAGGCTGCCCTTGAGAACTGGGTTCCTCGCTCGATCAGCATTGGGGCACACATTGCTGCCGGTCGTGGAACTGGAGGGCCGGTAGGAGTGAGGACATTCTGGCATCCCTATTTGTGGCGACAAGCACTCCGCACACTCGAGTACGTTGCCGCGCTCACCGTTGCCGTCGGCGTTCTCGTCGTCCTCACTGATGAACCCGGAAGCACGGCACGGATGCGGGTGGCACGCGTGTGCGCGCTGTCGCCTCTGGTTGTGGCCGTCGCGATTTGGTCGGTGCTGGCTCAAGCCAATGCTCGTGGCGAGCTTCGGGCGCTCGCGGCCCTTGGAGTCAGACCGGGCATGGCTCGCCTGGGTGCGTTGGTCGCATCATGGGCGGTCCTCCTGCTGGTCCTCGGCACGCTCTTGAGCCTCCCCGAGGGGGCTCTTCTGGCGCTCTTCCCACGGGCCGCCTCGTCGATTCAGTGGTCGCTGGACGCAGGAGGTGGCTGGCATGCCTCCTCCCATGCCATAACGGCCTTCGCCGATGGATCCATCCGCTTGGGAGCGCTCGCGACGGATCACAAGGCCGGCGCGCCAGACTTCCGCGCGGCCGTTGCGGCAGCCTTCGGCCCAGTGGCGATAGCCATACCGTTCTGGGCCGCACAGCCAATGCCTACCTGGACGAGAACACTGTCGGGCGCCGTAGCGGTGATGCTGATGCTCTGCTGCCTGCATGCAGTAGCTGCACGAGGGCTCAATGAGCTCGTGATGACCGCCGTCGTGGTCCCGCTTCTGGTGGGACTGACACCAGCCCTAGGCGCGGCACGCCGCGGTCAGCGACGAGCCAGCCCCTAGTGCTGGCCGGAGGAACACCCTACTTGGCTTCGTCGCTCGGAGGCAGAAGCCCCTTGCGCTCGAGAGCGGCCTGAAGGCCAATCCGCATCCTCTTGCGACGCTTGAGGTATTTGCCCTTGAGCGGGGTACGTAGCCACTCGTGTCGCTGCCGAACATTCCAAATCGCGCGGTTGCTCATGCTTGATTCCCTTGGGGCCCGCGGATTTAGCCAAAGAGTGCGCTCCGCGCAAGCGCCTCAGGATAAAATCGCCGCCTCATGCCGCCCGTCGAGCCGCTTTCACCCGTCTCGCTCCCTCTGGGCGCGGTCATTCAGTGCCCTCGTGGCCGGCGCTACTGGATCCGTTCCTGCCTTGGTTCCGGTCGCTTCGGGGTGACCTATGACGCGGTGGGGCCATTCGACCAGCCCTACGCCATCAAGGTGCTCATACCTGCAGAGCGCCCGTACCACGAGGTCCGCGCGGAGTGGCTCAAGGAAGCCGAACGTCTCCACCGGCTTCGGCACCCCAACATCGTGTACGTCCACGATTACTTCGAGCATCAGGGACGGTTTCACTTCGTTCTGGAGCGCTGTGACCACAGTCTCGAGAAGATGCTGGGACAGCCGTTCACTGATCGCCTCGTCGTTGACGTTGCGAGGCAACTACTTTTCGCGGTGCAGTACCTGAGCGACAACGAGATCGTGCACAATGATCTCCACGCCGGAAACGTCCTAGTTGTCCAGGGAGACCCCCTCGTGTTCAAGGTGAGCGATCTGGGGATCGCCATTGAGCTCTACGGGTATCGCGGCGTCCGCGCGGACGTGGTGCACCATCGCATCATGGCGCCAGAGGTGGCAGCCGGCGGATATACCACCAAGCAGAGCGACCTCTACCAGCTGGGGCTTCTGCTGTTCCAGATGCACACGGGAGCACCGGCAGTCGACGTATCGTTCGGCTACGAGGGCATCGTGCAGCAAATCCGAGATGGCGTGCCGCGACAGCGAGCTGAGTCGCTTGGCACTCCGCTGGGTGGGATCATCGCCGGGATGCTGAGGAGGCATGAGCAATACCGATATGCTTCCCCGGAACAGGTCTGGGCGGACCTGCGTCGGCTCGACGTTTGGCGTCCCGAATCCCTGTAGGTGCTGTGGCATCACTTCGAGCCCGGCAATGTTGGCCGGGGATCGGGGCATAAGGGGCGCGCTTCGGGTATCGACGCCGCAGGAAGCATCCGAAAAGCATCCACGCCATCCCCGTTCGCACCACGCGCGCCGGGGGGAATGCTGCGGCAGGAAGCGTTGCGACGCCGCAGCTGGCAGTCGCCGGAGGGGAGGGCGGCACGGGCAGGGCATCGGCGGCGCTGGAGGAACCGGCGCGAGACGAAGCCCCGCCGCGGACCAGCGAGTGCTCCCAACCCGATTCGCCACCGGCCAGCGCGACCGTCGGGCGAGCACCGGCGCCCGTGTCGTCGCCTGGCTCCCCCGATGACGCGGCGCCGGCCGCTCCCGCGACCCCGGCGTTCCCCGGGGTTGCAGCTGAGGCGCCGGATTCGGGCGAACAGGCGGCGTTGGACGCGCCTGGGGTCAGCGTGAGGCAGCTCGAGTCGACGAATTCGAGCGAATTTGGCTCCCCGGCAAGCTGCCCGGAGAACCAAGCCGCAGCGTCAAGCGCGCGATGGAGCTCCCCGCTTCGGCAGGCCGCGCTTGGATCCTGCGTCGAGATTCGGGGACCGTAGGTGAAGTCTCCAACGTCACCATCGGTCCAGGCCACCGCGTCGAGCAGCGTGCAATCAGCAGGTAAGCCGAGAGAACCCGCGTCGTCGGGATCGAGGTCGCCTGCCTGGGGGCTCGCGTCGCAGTCTGCAAGGAGCAGCGAGAGGCTGCCGTTCTCCAGGGCGTTCGAGGAGAATCCGAGGGCCTCGGTTGCTGCCCCATCGAGCGTCTTATGGCCTCCGCTCGACGTGAACAACGCGACTCCATTGGAACCCAATCGGCACCCTCCCTCACAGTGCCGTCCCAGATCGACGACGCGGTCGACCGTGCCTGGGTTGCTTTCCGCGTCACCTTCGACGAATAGGAGGTAGTGGCCCTCCAGACTGTTGCCAGCAGGGCCCTCGAGCTCCACGAATTCCCAGGGGCCATCACTTCCTGGTGGATCCGCGACGACTTCGCTCAGCAAGACCGCTCCTGGTAGGCGTTGCATGAGCTGGCCGGGTGCTGGGAAGCGCGTGTCACAAGCAATGCAGGGGATTACAGCCAGCATCCCTGCGGCCGGCGCCAAAATGCTGATACGCAACATGGACGTTGGTCCTTCGATGAGGTCGAATTGGAAAGGCACCTCATCGGTCGCGTCTCGACACGAGTTGCGTGCCGGTCGCAGGGCTGCGCGCGCTCAGCCTCCCGCGACCGGCTGCGCGACGCTCACGCTTCCCGCCGGAACCGCTGGCCGTGCCTCGGACGGGGGCTCTGATTCGTCCCCGACGGCGATGGCGTCAAGCGCGGACTCCTGCGCCGCCAGGTCGTCCAAGAATCTTGCCTGTTCGGCTTCGGGGAGGGCCGACACCAGCTTTCGGTAGTACTCGATGCCCGTGTAAAGGTTGGATCGGTACTTGCGCAGAACGTCGGGTTTCTTGCTCTCCAGCGGCGTCCCGATCTCGCTGATCCGGTCGCGAAGGAAGTCGATGTAGAGTTCGAGTTCGTTGACGAACAGATTCGACCGGTAGAGACGTCCGAGCAGGTCCGTACGACCGTAGATGTGGTCGATCATGGCTTCGAGGGTGTGCTCACCCTCGAAGTACCGGAGGTTTGGGCCAGGACAGATCGCTGGCGTGGCATCGGGTTCGATGTTGAGCCTAATCTTCAGACACCCGCCCAAGTCGTGACAAATGCACTGCGGCTCCATGAGACGATTCTTGACCCGCATCTGCGTGTCGTTAGTCACATCCCCGAGGGCTGCGAGTACCTTTTTCTGATAGCCTCGCGAAGCGGTGCAGAGCGGCACTTTGCCGTGTTCGTTATGCAGGGCCAGGTAGCCCTTGGGGCACGCGCTGCCTGGCCGCCCCGCGGCGATCCGTGCCCGTCGAGCGAGGTCGCTGCCGCTGTCGCGCAAGCTCCAGAACGGCACGCCCAATGGAGAGGACCACGTCAGTACCACCCGATCTTTTCCTCCGGCCTTCAGCTTGTCGAGCGAATCGCGACTGACGTTGACGACCTCTGGGACAAGCAGGAACGGGGAACCCCAGCCGGTTGCATCCATGCCGTAGTGCTCGCGAAGGAAGCGATCCTCGGAGGGAGTACCGATGCCACCTTGGACGGTGATACGCACTCGCGGTTGGACCACGCAGGCCTCGCCTCGGGTTCTGAGTGCCTTCTCGTAGGTTGCGAGGAGTTCCTGCTGGAGCTGCTCACGATTCTCCTTGAATTCTTCAAGGATTGGACCGAACAGGTAGCCATCAGTCGGAAACGCGTGCCCCCCGCAGTTGAGGCCCGACTCGATGCGAAATTCGTAGGGCCAGACCCCTCGACGCGCCAAGAAACGCCCCTGGACCTGAGCCGAACGAAAATCGGACACCTTGATGATGACCCGTTTCTTAGGCGGGTTCCCACCTTTGGCGAAGTAGTCCTCGTATTGTCCAAAGACCGCGAAAAGCTTTGGGTTCATGCCCGCCGAGAGGATCATGGCCCCCTCCACGGTGCTGTCGGAGAAGCCTCTCAGCGCCGCCACGGCGTCGGACTCGCCGTCGGGCTTGGGGTTGCCTCGGTTGTCTACGGCGCGGTCGAGCTTGGTCATGATGTTCGCGTCGATCGACCCCATTGTCAGACCGTTTCGCAGCTCTGCCTCGAGGCAAGCTCGCTCTGGCCCCGCGGGGAGAGACGTGACGCGCTGGTACAGGACCTTGAGCGGCGCTCCGTCCGGAAGAAGCGCACAGTAGCGCCGAACTCCCATTGGATCGTCCAAGCTGGACGTCTTGACTCGCTCGAACGATTCCCGCGTCATGCGGTCGAGCAAGTTCATGTACTGAGTGATGCGCTTCGCGCGAACGTCACCCTGGTCGTCCGTAATCTCCTGGTAGGGCTCGCCGCGAGCTTCGCAGTAGTATCGGCGCAACTGCTCCACCAGGACGTCGTCCACCAGCGAAATCACGGAGGAAATGCCGTAGGGGGCGACTTTGAGAGGGGTATCGAGCGTGAACCCAATGCCCATGACCGGAATGTGAAAACTGTGCGGAGATGGTGCTTCCCAAGCCGATGCCGACTGCATGATGGTCGGAGTCTAGTCTGTGTTTTGATCCGCGCTGCCTCGAGTTTGGCGTCTCATCCCTAAAACCCCCAAGGGCTCTCCACTACCAGTACAGATTCGTCTGCGCGCGTCACACAGCCAGCGATGAAGATTCCATGGCGGGTCGGTGCCTCGTAGTTTCTGCGTCACTCGTACCTTGCGGATTTCCCTGGTCTTCAATGAGACGGCCGACGGGCTCGTGCGCCAAGAACGAGCCTCTGGGCCTCGGGACGCGGTGCGTCAATGACGCACCGCGCCCGCTGACTTTCTCACTCTGAGTTTTTTGCTTTCGGTGGCAGAGTCAGCGTGTCAGACGGAAGTGGTGCCCCCCTGTCTCGGTTCGGCCGGTCCCGCGATCTGGCGTTCACGGGGCACGCCAGGGTCAGCCTGAGTCCGTCGCTCTCGATACGAGAGTTCCCGATTCGTACTCGCTGGTCGGTATAGTGACGTCGTGCCCGCACGATGCCACCAGTCGAACCTCGACTCCGCAACCAGGCGTGATCATGGGGCTGGCTCCGATCCATCGGGACCCGATCGACGAGCGTCGATCGGCGCACTGCGTCGATGGATGACCCATTGGCGTCGTCAGCTCGCGGTCGCATCGCCTGCGCCCCCGGGCACGGAAGACCTCGGTGCTGTCGACCTGGCGCACCGAGAACTCCTGGAACGACTCGTGCTGCTTCGTCTGATCGAGCTGGCTCTCGACCGGTCATCGACGCTGCTCATGCAAGTGGTCTCATCATCACGAGACCCGGTGCCTCTCCGACTGTTCTTCGAGGAAGCGGGCAAGCACTTCGGGAAGAGCGTCGCGGCCATCGACGCCTCGGCGGGCGAATTCCCCTGGCTGGCGGGACCGTGGAACGCGCCTCAGAGCGTTCTGCAAGGAATCGCGAGCTCGCTCTATCGGGAGCGTTCTCCCGTGTTGGCGTTTCCCCCCGACGAGGCCGTCGGGATCGTGCACGAGCAGGCGTGCTCCGTCGAGCTCCGCCTCGGGGGAGCTGGCGCGGTGTTCAGGCCGCGCGTTTCGGCATGCCGGGCGAGCGGCGTCTATTTCAGCCCTTCGTGGCTCGTGGCGCACGTCGTCGGTGCCGCATTCGCGAGTCTGCCCCGAACCGACCGAGACGCAAGACCGCCCACGGTTCTCGATCCGGCCTGCGGAGCGGGAGCCTTCCTGTGTGGTGCCCTGCGGCTGCTGTGTGACCGAAGTGCGGGGGATCCCCGAGATGCGGATGGCGAGCGGGAGCGCCGAGCCACATCAAGAGTACTCGCAGAGCCGAGCCGTTCCCTGGTTGACCGGGTGCGCATCCTCAGCGAGTCGATCCACGGCGTCGACCTCGATCCCATCTCCGTCCATCGCACGCGAGTCGCCCTACTGCTGACACTCCTGGACGGGGAAGGGGAGGGAGGGTGGCCCCGTCCGGAAGTGCTGTCACGGCTGCTTCCGCAGCTCTCGAGGCAAATTCGGACGGGTAACAGTCTTGTCGACCCAGGTGCTCGAGCGCCCTGTTTCGGGGTCGAGTTGGAGGGCTCGGACTTTGACTGGCAGGGCGAGTTCCCGGAGGTGATGCGCAGGGGGGGGTTCGATGTCGTGGTGGGCAACCCTCCCTATGTCGATGCCGAATCGATGACGAGACACAGTCCGGCCCTGAGGGCGTACTGCAGCAAGAGGTACTCGACTGCCCGCGGAAACTGGGATCTGTTCTGCGTCTTCATCGAGCGGGCGCTGGAGCTCCAGCGCCCGGGTGGAGTCCAGAGCTTGCTCGTTCCGAACAAGCTCGCCTCGGCGGAGTACGCTGGAGGCTTGCGTCGACTGATGAGGCAGCATTACCTAGAGAAGCTCGAGGATTTTTCGATGTGTCGCGCATTCGCCGCCGACGCATATCCCATCGTGTTCGTGCTGAAAAAGGCCGATTCGAGGCTCGAGGTTTCCGGGGGACGACCGCTCGAGGCTCTCGATGCGCCCTGGCGCCTGCCAGTCACTCCCGCGCTTCCTGGTTCAGAGCGAATCGGGCACGCAGTATCTCGGATCGCGGCGGAGCTGGACTGCTACGAAGAACTGAACCTCCCCCATGTCGAAGTGTGTGGCGGTGCAACCGTGAGCGAAGCCTACGCGCTGTTACCCCAGCTTCGTGAAGCGCAGGCGGACGACACCTCCGCTCTGCGCGTGGCCAATAGCGGGACGATCGATCGCTACGCCTGCCACTGGGGTCAGGTTCGGATGCGATATCTCAAAGCGAGCTTCCTTCGACCCCTGGTGTCTGCGACAGCGCTCGGAGCGCTGTCACCGAGAAGACTATGGCAGGCGAGGTCGGCCAAGTGCATCGTCGCTGGGCTCACGCGCTCTCTCGAAGTCTTCCCAGATCGGGAGGGACAATACCTCGCGGCAAAATCTACAACCGTCCTCATCCCGCGTACCGCGGAAGTCTCCGTGGAGTACCTCGCAGCGGTTCTCAACACTCCGCTGTTGAGTCAAGTCTACTTGCATCTCTTCGGAGGGTTGCGACTTGGCGGAGACTACTTGCGAGTCGGACCACCGCAACTCCGACGCATGCCGCTCGTCGTGCCTCGCACTCAGCGCGAACTCTCCCTCGCTCAGTCACTTCGCGCACTCTCCGCCGAGCGCACGCTCAGAAGCTCCGGCGAGAACCGATTCCCGATTACCGTTGAGACGGCATCGCTCCCCTCGAGCGGTGAGTCCTCCGACCCGGTCATCGCACACCTCGACCAAAGCATCGCGACAATCGTCGAGACCCTATACCTCGAGCGCCTCTCGGCTCCGGGCTCGGACTGAACTTCATCCGAACGCCACCGAGCCCGGGCCCCGTCGCGGAGACACCGTCCCCTGTGCTTGACCAGTCAGTTGGCCACTCAACCTGAACCTACATCCACGAATTGGCGGATCGATGGTGCTTCAGATGAAGCTCTTCAGCTCCCTCGAGCGACTCGGATGCTGGAGCTTTCGCAGAGCTTTCGCCTCGATCTGACGGATTCTCTCCCGCGTCACGTCGAAGTCCTGACCGACTTCTTCGAGGGTGTGGTCGCTCTTTTCGCCGATCCCGAAGCGCATTCGAAGCACCTTCTCTTCGCGCGGAGTCAGCGTCTTGAGTACCTTTCGTGTCTGGGAGGATAGATTCATCTGAACGACCGCATCGGCCGGGTTCACCGTGTTCTTGTCCTCAATGAAATCGCCGAGGAAGCTGTCGCCATCTTCCCCGATGGGAGTATCGAGACTGATCGGCTCCTTGGCGAGCTTCAGCACCTTTCGAACCTGATCGAGAGGCAACTCCATCTTCTCCGCGATTTCCTCAGGAGTCGGCTCTCGACCCAGCTCCTGAACGAGCTGCCGCGATGTCCGCACCACCTTGTTGGTGGTCTCGATCATGTGCACCGGAATGCGAATTGTCCGCGCCTGGTCGGCGATGGCACGAGTGACGGCCTGGCGAATCCACCACGTTCCGTAGGTACTGAACTTGTATCCGCGCCGGTATTCGAACTTGTCGACCGCCTTCATCAGGCCGATGTTGCCTTCCTGAATCAGATCGAGAAACTGCAAGCCGCGATTGGTGTAGCGTTTCGCGATCGAAACCACGAGCCGCAGATTCGCTTCGATGAGCTCGGACTTGGCGCGTGTGGCTTTCCGCTCGCCCTTGCAGATGGCATCGTACGTGGCACGAAGGTCGCTCGGATCCAGCTCCTCGCGAGCGTCCTCGGTTCCTTCCGCCCCCTGAGTCATGCGGGCGTAGCGCTCTTTCAGGCACTTCGCGACTCCGTAGAGAGCCGCCTTGCTGAGCGTCATGCTGCGCAACAGCTCGGTGATCTCCGTCTCCACGGTCTTGAGGTCTTTGAGGATCTTCTTGGCGCGCGCCGCGTCGGCCTCCTTCTTCTGATCGCGGAGGCTGACGCGCTTGGCCTCGGAGCGCTTGAGCTTGTCCATGACACGCATCAGCTTGCGCTCGGCCTCTTCGGCGTCGAAGTTCTCCTCTTCCTCGTCGCTGCAGTGGACCACGTCCTGGACGTTCACTTTACGCTTGGCAATGCGCTCCCCTAGCCTGAGAAGCTCGCTGGCGGCCAAAGGGCTGTGGAACACGGCTTCGAAGACCTGGTTCTCGCCTTCTTCGATGCGCTTCGCGATCTCCACTTCACGCTCGCGCGTGAGGAGCGCCACGCTGCCCATCTTGCGGAGATAGATCCGCACGGGATCGTCGCTGTGCCCGAAGGTTTGTTCGCGCTCGTCATACGCAGACGGCGGCGGAACCGAGCCGAGCGACGCTCCGCTCCGCGGACTGTCCCTCCAGCTCGGCGGTGCCGCCGACTCCGCTGGCGTGGACTCTGGAGCGAATTGCGGACTGCGCAGAGCTCTCGAACTAGTGGCCTTGTTGGATCGGTCCGACCTCTTTGGTCCCAAGGGCTACCTCAACTTCCCAAAGCCGCCGGTGCCACGTGATTCCGCGAACCGGTCAGCGATACGCTCTCAGAATGGTCTACAGGGGCGATTCAATGGATCGGGGGAGACATTCGCGCCAGAGCCATCGGCGCATTCAGCGCGCCGCTGTGGCGCGTGTGCCCGACGCGGCGCGGGATTCTGCACATTTTCCGCGGCTTCCGGCAACATCCCTGCGCGGGTGCTAGCGCCGGGCGGGGCGGCACGCACTTCCTTAGCGCAATGACCACGCGGCCGGCACGCCTGCATCCGCGGGCGGCATTCTGGGGTCTTGCTGGAATAGCTTGTGATTCCGGTGACGAACGAGACAAGGCGGCCGCCCGGTTCGTATTTGACTGGATTATGCGATCCTGTTCGGAGCCGTAACCACAGATACCCAAACGACGCCAGCCCCCCGGGTTGGACTTCCTGAACAGCACCGGCTCTCACCGAGCCCCCTTAGTCCACCAGGAGTGCAGCAGGCTCTTGCCCATGAAACCCAGGGAACTCCGAGTCTCGAGCCAGTTCGCGATCCGCTTCCAGACGATGGACGCTCTCGTGGTCGCCTACAGCTCGAACCTTTCGCGCGGAGGACTGTTCCTCAAGACGAATCGTCTCTTGTCCAAAGGTAGCTCGCTCGATCTCGTGATTCATCTTCCTGATGGGCAGGAGGACGTGACCGTTCCTTGCGTGGTCATCTACGTGCGAGACGGCGCCGACGGCAAGGCGATGGGGATGGGGCTCAAGTTCGTTGACCCTGACGAGAAGGTCCGCAAGCGTATCGAGTGGTTCATCGTGAACTCGACCCCGGATGCGGGCGAGCTCAAGGCCCAGGCGATGACCCGTCAACTTGACGTCGTCGTCGTGGACGACGACGCACGAATGGCGGACCGGGCTGCTTCCGGGTTCCTCGCTCGCGGAGACATCGTTCGGATCGCTCGGGACGGCCTCGAAGGACTGGCTGCATGCCTGAAGCAGGTTCCGGACGTTATTCTTAGCGACGTACAAATGCCGCGAATGGACGGATGGCAGATGGTACGCCAGCTTCGAGCCCGAGCCAATTTGGCTCGGGTACCCGTGCTGTTTCTGACGTCCTTGTCGAGCGAACATGACCGCCTCATTGGCTATCGGCTTGGGGTCGACGACTACCTGACCAAGCCGGTCAACCCCGACGACGTCGTAACGAGGGTCGACCGGGCAGTCCTCCGCGCGGCGCAGATCCAGAATTCGGAAACCGAAGCCGAACGTGACGCTCTACGGGGTGACTTGGCGCAGGTCAGCATCCAGAGCGTGCTGGCATTCTTGGAGGTGGAACGTCGCACCGGCGTGCTGAGGATCGGTCCAGAGGTGAATGGCCGCCTCGAGCTTCGCGACGGACGCGTGATTCGAGCGTCGCTGGATGAAGCCAGCTACAACAGTGCACTCGACACGGTGTTTGCACTGCTCGATGTGCGCGTGGGGCGCTTCGAATTCGTTCCGCGGGATGTCGATGGCCCCGACGAGATCGAGCTTCCCGTTTCCAACCTTCTGCTCGAGCACGCTCGGCGTTGTGATGAGCAGAAGTAGAGCAGCCCCGCCGACTGGCTCGGGTACTAGTCACGCGGATCGGTGATGGGGTCGGCAGGTTTCAATAGCCCCGGTCCGCGGATCAGATCCCGTAGTTCGGCTGATCCGGACCGGAACCTCGGGAAGGGGGGCGCGACGGGGCGGCGGGCGCCTCTGGCATTCTAGTGTCCGGCGCCTGGGGCGCTCCTTCCGGCGACTCGGCGGGCGGCGACTCGGTGGGCGGCGACTCGGTGGGCGGCGACTCGGCGGGCGGATTCGTGGGGGACGCCCCCAGCGGCTCTGGGGATCTCTGTGGCGGGCTGTCCGATTCGGGAGCCCCGTTCGGTCGTCGCCGAGGCTTGACCAACTCCGCCGAGACCGCCGGCTGGCTGTTTTGGGATGCTCCGTTCTTCGCCATCTGGGCCACCAAAGTGGTCTCTGGCGCGGTCCGTCGTGGGGCGGGGGATGGTGATCCGGTCATCTCGACCGAGGGGGGCGTGCTGCCTGCATGGGGCGTGTCCGTCGCTGGCTGACTGCCGAGACTAGGCTCACGTCCTTCCCTAAGATGTCGTGCAACCAGCGCCCCCACGAGAAGCATCAGCATAAGTCCGACGACGCTGACCACGACGATGATCAGCACCTTGCGTTTGTGGAACAACTGGCGTTCGAGGCTCGAGGGCGGGAAGGACTCGGAGACCGACGGCTCAACTTCCGGCGCGACGAGCCGCTCGTGGTCCAAGTACCCGGGGATGCGTGGAGTCGCGTCACCGTCGCGTCCCAACGGACTTGCCGCATCTGGACGCGCCCCCCACGCGGAGTTCGAGTCGCTCTGAAGGGTGGAGACCAGCTGCCCAGGGATGCTTGCCTCCGAGACGATATCCTTTGGCGCGCCTCCGAGACGCGGCGCGTCGCTCGAACCGGTTGCTGCTGGCTCGTCAGCACACGGCAGCCCCGCCTCGCGAGACGGTGAGCGCTGGCCGCCGGCAACTGGTCTTAAGGTGGTTCGAGGAACGCCGTCCGAGTCGGATGCGGAGAGGCCAGCAGGAGCGTCAAAGGCATCCCCCCGAGCAGGCGGCGCGGATGCAGCTTGCTGCGACCGATCGGGCGCAACTCCACGGGGCTCACCCGAAGGCGCGGCCTGCATTCGGCGATCCGCCTGCCGAGCCGCTGCGAGTTCCGCCGCCTGGTTGGTGGGGACTCCAAGCAACGTGCTCTGTCGCGGCACGAAGAAGTCGCCAGGGGACGGCTGGCCCGGTGGCGGCCCCGCGGGGCTTTCTGCTCGGCGTGCCGGGCATGGCCCCATTCCGAGGGAAGTCTTGCCCAAGTCCGCTCCGGTAAGCTCAACCGCGCTCAGAGCTGCGCGAGGTGCCCAGGGCTCTCGCGGCGCAACGGGCTGGGCCGGACGGGGTTCGGGGGGCGGTGGGCTTGGACCGACTCCAAGCGCGGTCTTGCGCAGATCCACACCAGCAACCTCGACGGCGCTCGGAGCTGCGCCACCCGTCGCGGCCCCGAGCTGCCCGGGAGCGATCGGTGCTGGACATGGTGGCGGTGGCGTGAACGGGAGCGGCAGAGCCCTCTGCCCGCTCGAGCTATTGCCGATGCCAAGCATGGTCTTCTTGGCAACGAACGGATCGAACCGTTGCTCGGCTTGCGCCGTGGCCTGCGAGCTCTGATCATCGGTCCGAGTGCCAATGGCTGACGACGGGCCGCCCGTGGGCACCGAACCTACGCCGAGGATGGTGCGTGACAGCGGGGGGGGCGTCCACCTGTCCACCGCAACCATGCCAGGGATTGTGGCTGGTATCCGTTGCTTCTCGGTCGGCAACGGGGCGGGCACACCGACCCCAAGGATCGTGGGCTTCGACGCAGGGACCAAAGGAGGAGGCTGGGAAGACGGCGGCCTCGCGAGCGGAGACGCTTGCCCCACCGAGGAAGTCCCTGAACTTGACGCGGATGCGAGTGCCCAAGGCCCAGGAGACCCGAGACGTCCCATTCGGGGTTGAGAGCCAACAGCCGAAGGATGGGAGCGACCGCGACTCGAGCTGGGCGGCCGACTGCCCACTTCGTGGGGGGGGAGGCCCAGAGCTTGCGCGAGCGTGAGCGCAAGTTCACTCGTCGTCCGATACCGATCAGCGGGATTGCGCTCGAGGGCGTAGGTCGTCCACAGCTCGACTTCAGCAGGAAGCCCCGGGTTGTAGAGGAGTGGCGATGGAATGGGGGCTGACAGGATCTGCTCAGACATTCCCGATTCGTCATCGGCGTGGAAGGGCAGTCTTCCGGTCAGCGCGAAGAACGTAACCACCGCGAGCGCCCAAACGTCCGAGAGATCTGTTACGATCCCAGCCGTGAGCTGCTCAGGACTCGAGGCAGCCGTGATGTGGGGAGATGAGCGGCTTGGCCCCCCGCTCTCGGAACTCAGTTGTCCGGCGCCGAAGTCGAGGAGCTTGACGACTTCCCTTCCGCTCTGCCGTGCGAGAAAGAGTCGACTCGGCGTCAGGCAGCCATGAACGAGTCCGACGCCGTGCGCTCGGGCAAGGGCGCTCGCGGCTTCTGCCACGTACTGCAGTACCAGCGAACTCTGTACCGGACCCGTGTGCTCCACTCGCTGTTCGAGGGTCTCGCCCACCAGGAGCTCTTGAACGATGAAAGGGACCCCTTCATGGCTTCCGTGAGCGAGAATGTTCAGCACGTGATCACTTCGCACTCGGGTCGACGCATCGGCCTCTCGCGCATAGTCAGCGCCAACCATCTGGGGGTCCAGCTCGACTCCGTCAGCGAGTCTCACCAGGCAGGGGCGCGCACTGCGTCGGTCCCGCGCAAGCCAGCTCGAGCCCGACACGGAACGTCCAGCCACCTGCTCCAACTCGAAGCGGTTGGCCAGACTGACGCCCTTTGCCACCGGTTGGGTGCCAGGACCTACCCCGCTACCGTCTTCGCCTATCTTTGCCACCTGTCTGCACCGGCAAGGACCCAGGGTAGGCACTAGCCATCCAGAACGCCAGTCGCAACCGACTTCCTTCGAAAATCCACGGTGGCCGGGCGCCTTCGGTCAGTGTCAGTCTCAGCACTCAACCGCGTTGGGGAGACGCTTCGCCTCCGTTGCCTGCCCGGCTCCTGGGAGGGTAGCCGTGCGCTGGCGAGCTTGAATCACTTCCGGTCGCTTCTGCAGGTGTAATGCTCGTTTCGTACTAGAGTCCCGGTGCCGTGCCTATCGTCGACGCAAAATGTTTGCACAAGTCCTATGGTGCCCGTCCCTTGGCTGCAGGGGTTTCGCTGACCATCCGCACCGGTGAACGGGTTGGGCTCCTCGGGCGAAACGGGAGTGGAAAGAGCACGCTCGCGCGTATTCTCGCGGGGCTGGAACATCCGGACCAGGGGTCGGTCGCTCGACGCAGAGACGCGACCATCGAGTACCTTCATCAGGAGCCCCAGTTTGCTGGTACCGATACCGCGTTCCACGTCGTGGCAGGGGCTCTTCGTGGATGGCAGGCCGCAGTAGCTCGGCATCGCGCCGCGAGCGAGGCACTCGCTTCCTCGGGTGCGGACACGATGGTCGCGGAAGCCCTTCAACGCGCAGCCGACGAGGTGGAACGTCGCGGCGGCTGGGAACTGGAGCATCGGGTGACCGCCATGCTCCAGCGGCTTGGAATCAAGGACCCTGAGAGGCCTGTGGGACAGCTCAGTGGGGGAGAGCAGCGACGCGTTGCTCTGGCCCGCGTGCTTCTGGCCCGTCCAAGTCTCGCGATCCTGGACGAGCCAACGAATCACTTGGACGCCACGACCGTGGAATGGCTCGAGGAGTACCTGCTCGAGGAGTACCAGGGGGCGATCCTCCTCATCACCCACGATCGCTATCTGTTGGATCGAGTCACGACTCGAACCTTGGAACTTAGCCAAAGCGAGCTCTACAGCTACGACGGTGGGTATGAACGCTATCTCGAGCTGAAGGCGGAGCGGGAAGCGCTGCGGCAACGCACTGAGCAGAATCGGCAGAATTTCCTCAGGCGGGAGCTCGACTGGTTGCGCCGTCAGCCGAAGGCGCGCGGAACCAAGCAGAAGGCTAGGATCGAGCGCGCAGAGGAGGCGATGTCGAGCCGGCCGACGCCAACCACGCGCACCGCAAGCTTTGACGTCAGCCTCTCGCGGAGTGGCAAGACCGTCCTCGAGCTCCACGAGCTCGTGGGTGGGCTCTCGGGACAGCGTTTCTTCGGGCCCCTCGACCTGGTGCTCTGTCCGGGAACGCGCGTCGGTGTCCTCGGCCGAAACGGATGCGGAAAGACAACCCTGCTGAGGACTCTGCTCGGCGAAGTGCCCCCGGTATCGGGGAACATCGTGGTGGGACAGAATACGGTGGTTGCTTACTTCGACCAGGGGCGGGAAGGGCTGGACCCCGACAAACCGATACTCGAAAGCGTCATGGGCGATCAGGCACGCGTCGATCTCGGCGGGGAGCTGGTCGAGCCGCGGACGTATCTGCAACGCTTCGGATTTGACGTGAGACAGCAGAGCCAACCCGTGTCTTCACTCTCCGGGGGCGAACGGGCACGGGCCAGCCTTGCCAAGGTGCTGAAGAATCAGATGAACCTCATCTACCTCGACGAGCCCACCAACGATCTGGATGTCGAGACCTTGGCATCGCTTGAGCAGCTATTGCTTGACCGGAACATCAGCGCGGTGGTCGTCACCCACGATAGATGGTTTCTCGACCGCATTGCAACGTCGATACTCGCGTTCGAGGATGACGGTCGTGCCGTACTGTATCCCGGCAACTACACGACCTATCGCCGACTTTGCGCCGAAAAGGAGGCGGCACGCGCGTTCGAGTCCGCAGCACTTCCTGCAACCGAAACCGAACTTCGGCAACCCCGCAGGCGGCGCGAGCCACGGTCCCCGAAGCTCTCGCAGAAGGACGAGCGGGAACTCGCAGAGCTCCCTCAAACCATAGAAACCCTGGAACATCAGCTCAGCGCTCTTGCCCAGCGGATGGGGGATCCGTCCACGTATGCAGCGGGTGGGGAACGCGCCCAAGAGCTCGAGAGAGAGCTCTCTCAGGCTCGCGCCGCTGTCGAGAGCGCCTACGCACGCTGGGAGGAGCTCGAGGCTCTCAAGCAAGCCGCCGGCTCGGGGGGGGGACCGGCAGCGTCGGCGAACGATCCGGCCCGCAGCTAGCTGTGGTTTTGGGGGACGTTCTGGAACGACCGACCGCTCATGGTACAGACCGCGGACTGTACTCCGCCTGGCCGGTTAGCTTGACCGGCGAGCGACCCGTGGCCGAGGCGAGGGGGGTCCGCCGATGCCCGCATTGGCCCAGTCGAGGCACGGATTCACTCACGCGCGCACCCCACTGAGGTCCCCGCATCACTAACGCCTCTAATGTCTGTGTTGCACCCCCCAATACACACAGTGTGCTGTTCAAGGAAGCCTGAAGAACTTCAGGTTAGTCGCATGACGGGCTTCCCCAAGGATCCCCCTGCTATCCCGCAGAGATGGACTAAGCTTCGCTGCCATGGATTCTGAGGCGCCGACCGGGCGCGGACGCACCCTTGGTCGCTACGTACTCTTCGATGCGTTCGCATCTGGGGGAATGGCGACCGTGCACTTCGCGCGCCTCGTTGGGCCAGCCGGGTTCTCCCGAACCGTCGCCATGAAGCGTCTGCACGCACAGTTCGCGGATTCCCCGGACTTCGTGCGCATGCTGCTCGATGAGGCGCGGATTACAGGTCGGATTCGCCACCCGAACGTGGTCCCCACGCTCGACGTGGTACTGAAGAACCGCGAGGTGTTCCTGGTCATGGAGTATGTCCACGGCCAGTCGTTTTCCCGGCTCTTGGTCGATCAGGCCGAGCCCCCGGACCCGAGCATCGTCTCGGCGCTCGTCACCCAAACCCTGCTGGGGCTCCACACTGCGCACGACACGCGTGGCGAAGACGGCGAGTCTCTGGGGATCGTTCATCGCGATGCCACGCCTCACAATGTGATGGTTGACGCCCAGGGCACAGCCCGGGTCATCGATTTCGGCGTCGCGAAGGCCCAAAGCGTTCTGCACACCACCGGCGAAGGGCGTTTCAAAGGGAAGATTAGCTACATGTCCCCCGAGCAGCTCGAGGGCAAGCCCTTTGATCGTCGCGTGGACGTGTTCTCCGTGTCCGTGATGCTCTGGGAGTCGCTAACGCGAAAGCGGCTGTTCACACGAGAGTCGCCGGGAGCAACCGTCCAAGCCGTCTTGAAGGGAGATGTGCCTTCGGTACGGGTTTACCGACCCAGTCTCCCAGAAGCGATCGACGCAGTCCTGAAACGAGGACTCGCGCCAGATCCCGGTGAACGGTTCCAGACGGCGCTCGAAATGGCCGAGGCGGTGGCGGACGCGCTGCCTGCGGCGACGCAACTCGATGTAGCCCGCTGGGTTCAGACCGTCGCAGGCGCAGAACTCGAGAGTCGGGCTCGCATGCTGCACGAGATCGAGCACGCGAACGATTTCGACCTGGACGAGATCCGGCAGTCGGTCGAACGGATCCTGTTAGCGTCGGACACACCCTCCAGCGTCCGTGCAGCTCCACCGCCCGAGCTCGGCGTCGATGCTGCGGACGCCGCGTCAGCCGAAGTGCTCCAGGAGGCCGTCAGAACCACAGAGGACACTGGATCCGGCAACACGGAAAGGGGCGCCGCAACCAGCCATTCACATCCGCCCCCTCCGGCAACGCGCGCTGAACGCAGTTGGGGAACCTGGAGTCTGGTGGGCGGCGCGGCGGTGGCGGGGTTGCTCCTCGTCGCGCTTCGCCCGTCGCGAGAGCCGGTCATCGAGCTGCATCCTGGGTTGCGCCAGGTGCTGAGTGGAGTTGGTTTCGACATCGAGGACTGGACGAAGCGGCTCCGAGAGGAAAGAACGGCAGCCCCGGAGCCGGCTCCTGCCGACGGGAACTCCAGCGCGAGCGTGAACGAGGTCGAACCCCGGACGCGCGTGACCGCGGGGCGCGTCGCCGCGCGTCGCAAGCCCAGCGATCCAGCCAAGCCGGGGTGCGATCCTCCCTGGACACTCGACGCCAAGGGACGAAAACGCTTCAAGACAGAGTGTTTCTGAGGCCACGCGGGATTCCTCCGCCAGCGTGCGGGGCGCCTCGCAGATGGGGCTCCGTCGCAGGCTCGAACGAAGGAGTGGCATCAAGTGGTGCATCCCTTTGGGTGGGGTCTTGGGAGGCCCCCCGGAGAGGACAGGGAATCTTGTTCGAGCGGACTTCGGGACTCGCGACAGGTTTGGTCTGCCCTCACCCCGAGGGGGGGCAGGCCAAACCGTTCGAGAATCGCGCTCGCTAATTCAGCTGGACTTGTTCAGAAACGCCACGCGCTCTGGAGTTGGAGGCCACCCTCGGGCCTTGCCTGCAGCCCGGCGGTAGCCTCGCGTCCGTCAGGGCTCTCATAGAGAAGCACGGCAGTAGTCAGGCCAGCGATCCCAACCAGAAGCGACAGGTCGGCAATCGCATAGTCGCGGCGAAGTGCACTCACCTCCTCGCCTGTGCAATTGGGCGAGCAACCCTCTACGGCCGTGCCAGAAAGTGCGAAGTATCCGAAGGAGAGAATCCCCAGCGTTCCCAGCATCGCCGAGACGACGACCGGAGCCGTCCATGGGGAAGCCGACGCGCCCATGGGCACGCTGCTCCCCTTCTCCTCGAACGAGGCAGCTCCAGGGAACTGAACCTCGACGCGCCGCTGTTGCTCACCCTCACGCAAGAGCACTGACTCAGTCACGGTACGTCCGTCGGCGGCGGTCAGCACGAACGCGTAGCGCCCCGGATTGAGCGGAATCGCACGACTCGTCAGGCCCCGCACCAGGGATTTGTTACCAAGCGCAACCGTGACGTCCGTGACGTCCTCGCCAGACTCGTTCCTTGCCACAAAAACGACGGTGGGGATCCTGGAACGGAGCCGAGATAGCTCGCTCGCGCACTCCTCGCGGATTACCCGAGGACAGGTCGCTGAGACACACACCGCGAATGCGTCCCGAGCTTCCAGCAAGTGCTCGGTGTCGGCTTGGTCGACCGCCTTCTCGTGCGCGTCCACGCAGGCCTCGGCGGAGGGTTGGGCGCCGTCAACCTGAGTCGAGGGTACCGGTTCACCAGCGGAAGCCACGGATTCGGGCGCCGTGGCTGGTTCTTCGGCGCGCGCTGGTACCGCCACGAGCCAAACCCAGATCCCCGCTCGAAGCAGGCGTCGTTTCGCCCGAGGGGAGACTCGCTGTGGGAACCGCTGGCCGGATCTCAGAGGCGACGGACTCGACGCATTCATGGCGCGCACACCTTAGACCGAAGGGGGTGGCCGCACGCAATCCCCGAAATCGCGACTCTCGCAGGAGCCGTGGGGTCGCTGTCCCCTGTCGCCCGTCTTGAGGCTCGGGTGTCGACAGGCACACAGCCGGCTGGTAAATCCAGAGACCATGGTGAACGGTTTCCGTGCTCGAGGGATTCTTCTGATCCTCATCGGTGTGCTGCCGGCCAGTTGCTCTCTTCTCGCACCGTCGGACGCCGAGCTTCGGAAGGGCAACGACGGTGCCGGAGACTGCGCGGCGGGAGTCGGTGCTCTCGGAGGCGGAGACGGCGCGGGAGCAGGCAACGCTGTCTGGGGTTGGACAGGTGGCACCGGAGGAGGGGGCGAAGCGGGAAATGAGGCGGGCGCCCCCGGACCCAGCCTCGGCGGCACCTCGTCGAATGTTCGGTAGGAGCGCGCTTCGGCGACTCCGACACGGCCCCCTCCGTTGGAAACACCGGAATGCGTTCGGCCGCCCCCCGACGCAAGGAACTCCGGCAGACTCAAGTCGGTGCTCGACGGGCGCAGTAACGGGCTCGTTCCGGTAGCGCCCCGTCAGACGTGACCCGGGGGTGATCCTTGTGCCGCGTGCACCTCAGTCGTCAGCTCTTCCAACCCCACGCCGAGCGCAAGAGCGATCTCGGTGAGAACCAGCTCCTCCATACGATGGAAGGGCCGCTCGTACTCGTCTCGGCGAAGGGGGGCGTGACGGTAGCAGCCGTGCAGGATTGCCGCCGCGTTTTCGGGAAGGTGGTTGGCCCAGTCTGGAGAACACAGCGCCTGCTTCAGGGCTGGGAGGGTCGACCCAACCTCCGAGTGACGCCTGACTAGGATGCGCCGCATGCTCTCTGCAGTATCCGGATCGGCGAGGGGGCGTAAGACCCGAACCACTTCGTCGAGCGGAATCAGATACTGTGTCCCATCCATGCCGACGATGATTTCGAACACCGTCCTGGGGCTGTGTTGGTGTTCCCCTACGACACAGCCAAAGCGCCCGTTGCGGCGAAACAGGACCCAATTCCCGTGTCTCAACCACTCCGGATGAATGTTGGCTCGGGGCACCTTCGGGCGAGTACGTTCCGAATCAGGGTCAGGCTCTGAGACGATCACCTTGTCGTCCACTTCTTTCATTGCGTCGCTCGACATGCCGTTCACACCCATTGGTGGCACCCAACGGCCGTCTCGGGTCAGATATGAAGCTCCACTTCGCTGCAAAATCTGATACCCCGATCGATGTGGCGCTGCCTATTCAGTCTCTGTGGACTTTTTGCGTCAGCAGCAGAACGGTGGCACTGGCGACCGCGAGCACTCGCGGCCATCGGTGGTGGGTACGTGCGTGGAAGCTTTCAGGGCCGTTTGAGAAACGGGGTGACATTCGGCGGGGCCAGGGCCTCACCGACACCGTAGGTGCAGGTTTCCACTGAGCCTCGGCATGGCGCGCCCCCCTTCTCACTCTGGCGTTCCCCAGCGCCGCGCCGTTTCATGGACTGGCGCCGAACATCGTCTTGAGCGTGACGACGTTTGGCGCTGGTTCAGTTACCTCGAAGCTTGGTGAACGGGTTGAAACGGAACCCGTCGGCTTCCTTTTTCCCAGGACGAGCTGACGCTTTGGGGTCGCCGGGCTTGGCTCGCCCCCTGGCGTGGTCTGTTCGACCACGGCCTCTCGCTCCTTGATCGGACCGAGTCGCCCCAAGGCCTGGGTCTTCTCGACCGCCGTCACTGGGGCGTGCGCTGCTTCGCAGGGACAGTCCGATGCGCTTGCGAGCGAGGTCGACATCGACGACGCGCACCGTCAACTTGTCCCCCACCTTCACGACCTCCCGTGGATCCTTGATGAAGCGATCTGCCAGTTGTGAGACATGAACGAGGCCGTCTTGGTGGACCCCGACGTCGACGAACGCGCCGAACGCGGTGACATTCGTGACAATCCCCTCGAGCTCCATCCCTGGCCGGACGTCCTCCAAAGAACGCACGTCGTCGCGGAATCGCGGAGCCTCGAAGACGGCTCGGGGATCGCGGCCGGGTTTCTGCAGCTCCTCGAGAATGTCAGTGACGGTGAAGGTGCCGACATCGTCACCCACGTACCGCGTCGGGTCGAGTCGCTTGACGAGCTCAGGGCTTCCCACCAGGGACGCGACAGGCACTCCGAGGTCCATCGCCATCTTCTCGACGAGCGAGTATCGCTCCGGATGAACGGCGCTGCGATCGAGCGGGTGCTCGCCGTCTCGAATTCTGAGGAACCCGGCTGCCTGCTCGAACGTCTTGGGGCCCAACCCGGAGACACGCAGCAAGTCACGGCGGCCCCTGAACGGGCCATTCCTGTCGCGATGCGCCACGATGCGCTTGGCAAGCGAAGGCCCAACACCCGCGACCCGAGAGAGGAGGGAAGCGCTGGCCGTGTTGAGTTCCACCCCCACCCCGTTGACGCAGCTTTCGACCACCTCGTCCAGTTTCTTCGCAAGAAACGGCTGATAGACATCGTGTTGGTATTGGCCGACTCCGATGCTTTTCGGTTCGATCTTCACCAGCTCCGCCAAGGGATCCTGAAGCCGTCGGGCGATGCTGATCGCCCCCCGTACCGACAGATCCAAATCTGGAAACTCATCCCGTGCAACGTCGCTGGCAGAGTACACGCTGGCGCCAGCCTCGTTCACAGACACACAGATGGTCTCGGCTAGGCCTTCTTCACTGAGAACGGCGCGCACAAACTGCTCGGTCTCTCGCCCGTGAGTGCCGTTGCCCACGGCGACGGCCTTGACCTGGTGGGTCTGGCACAGTCTGCGAAGTGTAACCTTGCTGCGTTCGACGGCGTCTGGTCCTTGCACCAGGTAGAGCGTCTCATTGGCCAGCAGCTTGCCCGTCTCGTCGACGACTACGCACTTGCACCCTGTGCGCTGACCGGGATCGATGCCGAGCACTCGGTGCGATCCGTACGGGGCAGCGAGCAGCAGCTCACGAAGATTGTTGGCAAACACCTCAATCGCGGCCCGATCGGCGCCGAGCTTGAGTTCGACACGCACGTCGACCTCGACGCTGGGGAGGAGAAGCCGCGCGACCGCATCGCGTGCGGCGAGCGTGAGCTGCTCGGAAAAGGGGGAGGTGGATTTCCGCCCGGCGCGTCTCTCCGCGTGCGCGACGATCTCCTCTGTGTCAACGCCGAGGTCGGCACGCAGTACGCCTTCCGCTTCGCCGCGGCGTATCGCCAAAAAACGGTGCGAGGGGATGGTGCGGACGTTCTCCTGATAGCTCGCGTAGGTATCGAACTTGGTGGGCTTGTCAGCGTACTCCTTCGTCTTGGAAACCGAGACGGTTCCCCGATCCATGTACGCCTCGCGAGTCGTGGCACGGAGTGCCGCATCCTCGGCGATGCGCTCCGCGAGAATATCCCGCGCGCCCTTGAGCGCCGCTTGGGCATCGGGCACATCCTTGTCCAGTGAGACGAATGCGGCCGCAGCGACTTCCGGGGAACCGGCAGTTGGCTGGCTTCCAATCATATCGGCAAGGGGCTCGAGCCCGCGTTCCTTGGCGATGGTGGCGCGGGTTCGACGCTTGGGCTTGTAGGGGAGGTACAGGTCCTCGACCTCCGCTTTGGTCGTTGCAGCTTCGAGCCGCTTGCGAAGAGCAGAATCGAGCTTGCCTTGCTTGTCGATCTCGGCGAGGACGGCGCGCCGGCGCTGCTCGAGCTCAAGGAGGTAAGTGTGCCGTTCGGAGATGTCGCGGATCTGGACCTCGTCGAGCCCTCCTGTGGCTTCCTTTCGGTACCGAGCAATGAACGGCACCGTTGAGCCGTCACCAAGCAGGGCGACTACCGCACGGATTGCGCTGGCGGGAAGCCTGAGCTCATCCACGAGGCGTGGGATGGGATCGAAAGGTTCAGCAGACCTTGGCTCACTCATTAGATCTCGGGATACGCGACGGCTAAACGGATGTCCAGGGGAAGTCGGACAGGGCGGAACTGGCAAGACACGCGAGCGTGCATGCGCAGGGGCCAAGGCAGATGGTCCCCAACGGGGCGGCCGACTGTGCGTCTTTGTCTCCGGACACGTCCGTGGCGGGAGTGCCCACCAACATCGCGTGAAGCCGCTCCTCGTCATCGGTCCAGTTGCCCCCACGAGCCACCGTCGGGGGCGAGAAGGCAGCTGGCGGGACTCGCGTGTCCCCAAGAATTGCTGTCCTTTACACACGAATCTGGACTAGAACAGAAAGGCCAATGAGAATTTGGGAGGATCAGATGGGAGGAAGTCGTCGTCCTTTCTCGGGCGTGTTGGGGGCCAGTGTCGTGCTCATGGCCTGCAACAGCGTCTTGGACATCGAAGAAGGTACCTTGGGTCAGGCCGGAAACGCAGGTGGAGTCGCGGGAGCCGCCCCCCACTCGGGCGGAGCTGGTGAATCGGTGGCGGGTAGGTCGGCCGCACACCGGACAGGTGGCCGTGACGGCGTCGGGGGGGATTCGGCGGAAGCGGCTGACCAGACCGGTGGCTCGGATCCCGGCACCGGCGGCGCGGGAAAGTCCGGGGAGACCCAGGCAGGAACGGCTGGCATGGCGGGCGGCGGTGGGGGCACAGGACCGGCAGCGGGAACAGGGGGCAACGCAGGAGCAAGCGGTGCCCATCACACGGGAGGTAGCGGCGGCACTGTCTCGCATGTCGACCGCGCAGGCGCCGGTGGAATGGGGGGAGGGGGCGAGACCGGCGGAACCTCGGAGATCGGAGGGGCTTCCGGGTCCGCGGGCGGTATTACCGTCGAGACTGGCGGGACCATCGAGAGCGGAGGAACTGCGGGGTCGGGAGCTACCGTCGAAATCGGAGGCGCAGCGGGGTTCGGGGGCACCTATGACACTGGGGGTACTGCTGGTTCAGGGGGTACTGCTGGTTCAGGGGGTACTGCTGGTTCAGGGGGCACTGCCGGTTCAGGGGGCACTGCCGGTTCAGGGGGCTCCAGTGGCGCCGCGGGTGCTGGCGGGTCATCACCGACCTGCGAAGGTGCCAATCTCCTGACCGACGCGCACCATTGCGGATGGTGCGGACACGACTGCGGCACCGGCACTTGCACGGACGGCATGTGCCCCGCGACCCTCGTCGACACGGATTCGCTCAACAACGGTGGCGACGTCGTGCTCCTGGATTCCTTCGTCGTTTGGTCGAGCTACGACTTGCGTTGGAGCAGTCGCACCAATCCCACTGTGAACCTCTGGGAGGATGATCTTGGCATCTTCGTCCAGAACTGGCTCGCAGTCTGGGACGATACGATTTACGTGGGAGGGGCGAGCTATTCGGAGGGGGTCATGGCGTGGCGGTCCACGACCGGGGATGGATCCCTGACGGTCACCGATCGAATGCCGAATGACGGGTTCGCGGTGGATGACACGGGCGTCTACTGGGGGACGTGCGAGGCGGACGTTGGCGCCATCCGGTTTGCGACACATGACGAGCCCGAGGTCGAATACACAGTTGCTTCGGGCGTTCCTTGCTTGCAGGTGATGCAGCTTGATGGGGACGACCTGTGGTTCACTTCAAACGACGATCCCGAGATCTACCGCTTGGACAAGAACGATCGAGATCTCGTCGAGCCGCCGCCGCATCGAATCGTGGCGAGCCGAGGGAGTCGCGCGTTGCTGGTCCACGGCGACCACGTGTATGTCGGAAGTTGGGACCAGATCGAAATCTCCGACGACGACTCGAGCGACCGTATCGTCCGCTTTCCCAAGGATGGAACGGGCGATATCGACACGATCATGGAACCGGGCACGCAGTGGCGCCCCATGAGGTTCGCAGTGGATGGCGACTACCTCTATTGGACCAACTTCGGAAGGGTCGACAACAGTGGCAACCGATCGCACGGGTCGGTGAACCGGGTCTGCCTCAGTTGCGCCACACGAGAGGCTCAACCGGTTGCCGCTGAGTCTGGGTTGGCCAGTGGCCTCGCCGTCGACGAAGACTGGATCTACTGGGTTGCCAACCCGGGGTCTGATACTGGGCAGCTCAAGCGAACCCCCAAGTGAGATCCGAGGTAGCCCGGTGAGTAGCTCGAATATCCCCCGCGCAGCGCCCGTTGAGGTAGGAGCCCTGATTGCGGGCAAGTACGTCGTGGAGCGTGTCCTGGGCGCTGGTGGAATCGGGGTGGTGGTGGCAGCTCGGCATGTTCACCTGGATCGCCTGGTCGCCATCAAGTTCCTTCTTCCAGAACTGGTCTTCAACGCCGAGGTTGTTCAACGCTTCTCTCGAGAGTCGCGCGCCGCTGCCAAGCTTCGCAGTGAGCACGTGGCGGCGGTGCTGGATGTCGGGGAGTTGCCGGACGGCGCCCCCTACATGGTCATGGAATACCTGCAGGGCTGCGATCTCGCGTCTCTACTCGATCAGCGCGGGCCCCTGAGCGTTGCCGACGCGATAGGATACGTGCTTCAGGCCGGCGAGGCGATCGCCGAGGCGCACGCGGCAGGGATTGTTCATCGGGACCTCAAGCCCGCGAACCTCTTCTTGACCACGCGGGCTGATGGGAGCCCCATCGTGAAGGTCCTGGACTTCGGGATATCGAAGAGCGCAGCGGCTCTTGAGTCCATTGTCGCTTTGTCACTCACGAGTAGCACGGCCGTGATTGGCACTCCGCTCTACATGTCCCCGGAACAGATGCAGTCAGCCCGCGGGGTCGATGCTCGTGCCGATCTGTGGTCGCTGGGTGCGATCCTCTACGAACTCCTTGCCGGAACTCCGCCGTTTCTTGCGCAGACGCTCCCTCAACTGTGCATCGCGGTCATGCAGCAGGAACCGACCTCGCTGCACCGAGTCCGCCCCGACGTCCCCGAAGGGCTCAGCGCCATCGTCGGACGTTGTCTCGCCAAAGAGCGGTCCAACCGTTACTCGAGCGTTTCCGAGCTTGCCAACGACCTCACGCGCTATGCGAGCGTCAACGCCGAACAGAGCCTACGACGAATCCAGGGCGTTTCCCGCGGTATTCCTCCACTGTTGAGCGACGAGCCCATTCTGCTGGGGCCGGCTCCACCTACGCCGGTACAGTTCCGTGGTGAGGTTGCCGGTGTGTCAGCCCAGCCAGCTCAGGGAGTGCTGACGCCGAGCGGTGCGCCCGTGTTGGTGGACTCGCGCTCAGCCGGCTCGGGAGTGTCTTCACCCCAGTCGTCTTCCATCCTGCTTCCCGTTGCTCTTGGGGTCGCGGCACTCTTCGCGCTCGGGATCGGCATCTCGGTATACACCTGGCAGCGTACCACCCAATCTTCCGGCGTTTCGCCCATGCCTTCCAGCAGCGAGACCACGAGCCAACCCTCCGCTTCTCCCCTGATTCCACCAATTCCGCGAACAGCTGATGAGCCGGATGCGTCAGCCGGCAATAGCGCCGTCGAGGCAGCCGACGCCTCCTTGGAAGACGCGCCGCGCGCCAGTGCTTCAGGAGCGCCGCATCTGCCGGAGAGCGGGAAGGAGCCCGGCCGACCACGTCGCGGAGCCAAGTCCAAGCAGTCATCGACTAGCTCGCCCCCCTCCGTGTCCCCTAAGCCAACCTCGCAAGCATCGACGACGACACCGTCGAGTGATGACCTCATGTCGGATCGAGAGTAGGAACCATGCATTCACGACTCAGTCACACACTCGGGGTCACGATTTCGTGGCTCTTCGCTTCGTTGCTCGTGGCGTCGCCCGGTTCTGCGCAGACAACCCCGGAGCAGAAGGCTGCCGCCGAAGCCTTGTTTCTGGAGGGGCGCCAGTACATGGAGGCGGGCTCTTTCTCCCAGGCTTGCGCCAAGTTCGAGCAGAGCGAGAAGCTCGACTCGGCAACTGGCACCCTCCTGAACCTGGCTGACTGCTACGAGAAGCTGGGAAGGCTCGCCAGCGCCTGGGTCACATTCAAGAGTGCCGCCTCTGCCGCTCGTCGGAGCGGGCAGGCTCCTCGCGAGCAATTGGCTCGCGACCGAGCCGCCGGGCTCGAATCGCGCCTCGCCAAGCTTACGATCAACGTCGCCAGTGGCGATTTGGTCGATGGACCGACGGTGGTGAGGGGAGGAGCCACGGTGGATAAGCTTCTCTGGGGACAACCGGTGCCCGTCGACGCTGGAACAGTGACGATCGAGGCTACGGCCCCGGGCAAGCTGCCCTGGAAGCAGACCGTTGAGGTCGTCGACGGTCACGTCGTTACGGTGGACGTTCCGGCTCTGGAGGGAGATCCCGCAGCACCCACGGCCCCTCTGGTGACCGGGCCCGTGAGCGAAGCGCCCCCGCTCCAGCGCGATTCGCGGCAGGACACCACGAAGCAGCGTGACTGGGTGCTACCAGTCATCGTGGGCGGAACCGGCGTCGTGCTCATGGGCGGCGGTGGGTTCTTCGCCTTGCGCGCTGCAAGCAAGAACAGCGATTCCAAGGACCACTGCTCCGGCAGTGTCTGCGATCAGAAAGGGGTCGATCTCCGAGACCAAGCGGTCATGTCAGGAAACATTGCCACCGCGCTATTCGCAGTGGGCACGGCCGCCGTGGTCGGAGGGGTCGTTCTCTATTTCGTGAGTAGTCCGTCAGGTGAAGCCACTGCTGAGCGCCACGAGATCTGGGCCACCGCGGCAGCAGGACCGGGAGGTGGGGGCGTCAACTTCCACGGGACGTGGTGAGCCCGCTCCGACTCGCCAGCGCCACCTCCCCGAGGCCTTTCTCCCGCCACGGCGTGCCGCCCAAGGCTCCCGAAGGCGGCCACGAGCAAGAGGGCGTACCGATTCAAACGACCTTGTACACGAACCCGTAGACGATATGGATGAAGGCAAGCGCGAACATCACGATCGCCAGCACGATGTGGATGATGTTCCAGTGGCGCAGCATTGCCTCGGCCCGATGATAGTAGCTGGCACGTCGTCTGCTCTCCGCCCAGCGGGCCGCAGCGTGTAAGAACTGCCGGCGTTCTCCTGGGTCGGTGATGCTGCGCGCTCCACCGACCCGAAGACCCACGAGTAGCGCGCGATCGCGGACCTCCTGCCAGAACACCCCAATCAGCAGCGGCGACCGACGATTCTGGGCAAGCGGCTCACCTAGCAGTGTACGTAGTGCGGCTGAGCGTGATTCCGGCGGTGACCATTGCTGCAGCCGGGTTCTCAGTGCACGAAGCTCGAACTCAGCGAGCCCGACACTTGCCTGCAGCCCGCCGTACAGGTACCGCCCGACTGCTCCGGTGATCAGAATGACCCAGATCAGAATGCACGCAATGCTCGCCCACCGATCGAGCTTGAGCTCCGAGTGGTAGGTCACCAAGGTGCCGCCAATGAAGCCCAGCCAGAGGTGCGCCGAGAGCCAAGTCGACTGCCGCCCGAGGTGGCCGAAGCGTTTCACTCGAGTCCTCAAGGAGTACAGAACGGACAGCAGCATCGAGACGGTGCCGAGGTATCCCAGCCAGTGCCCAAAGCCTCGCCCAGAACTGTATGTGACCGTCCAGTCCAGATGGGCCCAGCCGACAAAGTGCGCAGTCAGACTGAGTTCTGGCTGTGTTGCGCGGAGAAATGCCTCGATGCCGACGCCAATCAGCGCAACCAACAGCACGGCGATGAACACATTGTACCACGTGCTCGACGGCTTCTGACGCAGCACCGGCGCGCCGGAGACAAAGGCCCCGTCGGAAAAACGGCGGGCCCGCGTCGAGGGGTCGAGCTCTTCCTCCAGAAAGACCCTGTCTGGCAGGATCTCCATGAGGGCGCCCGTGGGGCATGCCGTCAAGCACGCGCGATCCGGGAACCCGGCACAGTTGTCGCACTTCACAGCCCGTCTGCGCCGCTTCTGCGCGGCTGCGGGACGTGGAGCCGCCGCGGCGGCCCCTTCTTCGGGTTTGGGGGGAAGAAGTCCCACCGGACCGGGTTCTGCCGAAGGCTGAGGCCGGTCCACGAGCGTGATGGCCCCGTTTGGGCAGGCCTTGGCGCAGAGGCCGCACCCGGTGCAACTGTCGAGGATCCTGACCTCTCCAGTTGACGTATCCGAGACTAGGGCCTCCAGGCGACACGCGGTGAGGCAGGGCTTCTCGTGGCAGTTGCGGCAGACCACCGGAAAGCTGAGTCGCCCCAGGCTCGCGCCAACGCGTACCATGCGCGGCGCCCCGTGGCGCGCGGCGCACGCCCGAAAACACTTGTCGCAGCTCATGCAGTGGTCGCGAACCGTCACGCGAACCAGTGAGCTCGTCGAGTAGTTCTGACGGAGAAAGAAATCCTGAACGATACGACGCGAGGGAGCCTGTTGGGCGATGAAGTGACTTCGCTCGGCTCGGAGTCGTTGAAGAAAAGTCACACGCCATTCCGCGTACTGTGACCCCAGCTTCTCGAGGTACATCGTCTCGACCTGAAGCAACGTCGTCGAGTGGGTCGCGTGGCAATCGATCCATACCGACTCCTCCGGCTTCTGCAGGGACAGAAACCTGTCCGAGAAGCAAGCGCCGCACTCCAAATACCCGATGTACTCGAGCTCCGCGCTTTCCGCGGCCAGTGCATGCCGAGAGCCGCTCGCCGAATCACGTCTGCGGTGTTTGGTAATGGCAAGCGCCCCATTCACCACGAAGCAGTAGCGTTCGGTTGGCACGCTCTGAAGCGACGAAAGGGTTCGACGCGCCGAGAGGTGACTCACCGAACCCACCTCGAGCAGCCATTGCAGAGCGACATCGGGCAATCCCGACAGGGCACCAATGTCGCGGAGTGAGTCGCTGGTGAGCTGAGCCGAGGCTACCATGATTCTGACCCTCCCAAGGCTAGCATCGAACCCGGATAGGCCGCAGCACGCTGGCATTCCTTGGCACGACTGCCGGCAACTTGTCTGAGAGTTCGCCCGCCGATCTCGGCTTCCGGCTTCGTTTCGCTGCGCTTGGGCTGGTGCTGGAAGTGGATGTCGTCCACTTCCAGATGGTGCTCACGTACCCCACTTACGCTCCGCTCCAGATCTCGCGAGACTTCGCCAGTAACCGAACTTGACGGGCGGGCGGGCTGAAAGCTTTCGGCCGCAGAACTAGCGTGCAACATGGCATCGTAGGCACTCGGCCCGCCTGTGGCAGACTGAGCAGTTGCTGGTACCGAATCCCCCCGCCGCATAGCCGTGAAGTGTGGGCCAGGCCCCCCGGTGGTTCAGTGGACGTGTCCGCCGGTGGCACTGCGTGCACGCGGCGGTCTGGTGACAGACACGGCAGCTTGCCGCGTCATAGCTCGCGCTGGTCCCGTGCGTCCGCAGACGCCAGAGCCCGGTGTGGCTGCGCGGCGCCTCCGTTCGATGGCAGTTGCGGCAGCCCGGGGTGCCGTGGCAGACCGCGCAATTCTGCTCGTTGGCAACGAGCTCGCCTCCCGCCTCCGGCAAGTTGGCGTGACGCTTGCGCCACGCTCCGCGATGGCTTCGCGGAAGCACAGCCCGAGCGCGCGCACCCGTGAGCGCCGTGAAGCTCCTGGTGGTGTGGCAGCGCGCGCAGTCGTCCGTCACGTACCCGCGATGCGGATTGGTGTGGCATGCCGCACAGCGGCGCCCCGACGCTCGGAAGCCACGATCCAGAGGCGGAGAAACGAGGCCCTTCCACTCGGACAGGGACCGAGCCCGGTTCGCCGACGTTCCGCTCTGATGGCACATTGCACAGCGAACCTGCCGGTGCGCGCCCCTCAGCGGGAAGCCGGTCATCGTGTCGTGTCGGAACTTTGGGGCTCCCTTGGTGGGGAGGTGACACTTGCCGCAATCCTGCCCGAGCCTGCCTTGATGGACGTCATCCTTGCGGTGGCAGTCAACACAACGCGGGGTCTTGAGATCGTATTTCCCCCCCACGTGGCAGTCGCGGCATGGCGTGGTCTTATGCTTGCCTTCGAGAGGAAATGCCGAGTGGTCGACATCGCTCGCCCGGGCTTCACCGAATTTCGTCTTGGGTGAGTGGCACTTGGCGCAATCGGGCCCGAACTCTCCGTGGTGCTGGTCCTTGTGGCAGTCACGGCAAGCGATGGTGCCCACGCGATAGAGGCCATCGGGGTGGCACAGCTTGCAGCTATTCCGCACCTCGGGCTTGCTGTGAAGGCCCACCAACGGAAACCTCGAATCCAAATTGTGGTCGAATGGCTTGCTGCGTTTACCTCCCTCGACGTGGCAACTGGCGCACGGTTTGTCGGCGAACTGACCGTTGTGGGCACGCCGGTGAGTGTGACACTTGGTACACGCGCCCTCGGTGTAGCCAATGTCTTTCTGCCGCTTGTGACAGCGAACGCAGGAGAGCCGCTCGTGCTTGCCGCGCAGCGGTAGCCCGTATCGGGCGTGGTCGATCTTTGCGCCTTTGAAGGGACGCAAGGGGGAGTGGCACGCGCCACAGTTGGCAACGGCACCCGTAGTCGGGTGCGTCGCCGCGTGGCACGCGCCACATCTCCGCACCCTTCCGCGCCCTGCCGCTCGAGCTTGGCCCTTGCCCTTCGCCTGGTGACAGCGCTGGCACGATGCCTTGGCGTGTCGTCCCGTCAAAGGGAACCCAAACTCAGCATGATCGATGGAAGCGCTCTTCATCGAGGCGCTCTGGGAGTGACAGCTGGCGCAGTTCTGGGTAGCCGGGGTTACGGGATGGGTTGGGGGATGGCAGTCTATGCACGTCCGCGGTGGCTTCCGCCCAGCCATGTTTCCGCCCACGTGGCATCGGGTGCAGGCGAGCTCGCGGTGCTTCCCTTCGAACGCCACCCCAGTAATCTGCTGATGGGGGGCTTCCCAGGCGCTGAGTCGCTGGCCACGCTGGGCCTTTCCCGATTGATGGCACGTCGAACACTTGCTCGACAGCTCACGGTTGGTCAGCCCGTGCGCCCCGCTGTGGCACGACTGGCAGGCGCGGGACAGGCCGAGATAGCTGGTGCCCCCCGATTTGAGGCGACGGACATGGCACTTGGTGCACGCTTGCCGAGCGTGTTCGTTGTCTAGGGGAAACCCGGTTCGCTCGTGCTTGAAGGCGTCTCGCCCACCGATATGGCTCCAGTTGACGAGACTGTAGTTCCGACCTTTGTGCTCGACATGGCAGTCGATACACGCCTTGCCTCCGAAGCTAGCGTGGAGGCCTCCAGCGTGCAGGAGGCCTTGGTGGCAGGCGACGCACTTCGAGTTGGTGACCCCTTCGGCCGAAACGTGGCAGCTCACGCAGCCGTCGGAATGATCCTGGGCCGCGTGGCTGGCACTGAGCGGGCCGGGCGAGACACGGAAGTACTCCTGCGCCTGCGCGTGTCGTGGCCAGCCCCCGGCGCCCATGACAAGCAGGCAGCCCATCAGCACTGTGAGCGAACAAAGCAGGAACGGGCAGCGCGACAGCGGGGACTTCATCGGCTAGATGCCCCCTTCGCCAAGTCCCTCTGCTTGGCTGCCGCAGTCTTCGAGTTTTTGGGCCAGTATTGTGACTCGACGGCTGTGCGCGCGAGTCCCTGGGCATGGTTCTGCATCAAGTAGTCGAAAGCGTCGATCACGAAAGGCGGTTCCCCCTGAACGGCTCCCAGTGCTTCATGGACGAGCCGTTCGCCTTTCGGGACGTCACCCTGCGCGGCGGCTTGGATCCCCTGAACCAGCTTGACGCGATAGATCTGCACAGGAAAGGTTACCGGAACACCCGCGTCGATCGCCAGGGGGGGGACAGGAAGAGCCGACAGCGAGGCGGCGAATCGTGCCCACGGCGAGGACGGGTCCGAACGCAGCATGCTCGAGGCAATGTCGGCGGCCGCGCTCGCGTTTCCTTGCCACCTCTCGAAGCATACCTGGTCGAACCGGTGGCTCAGCCATGCGGGGCCGAGAGCTTCCGAACGCCGGTAGGCTTCGCGGGCACCGGCGATGTCTCCCCGTTGCTCTCGAGCCGAGGCGACGAGATAAGCGACCTCTGCATCGTTCGGAAGTTCCAGCAGGAGGGCGTCCAGTTCGGCTAGATGCTGTGCCCGCTCTTCGCGAGACTGCACCGCGTAGCGAGCGACACGTGCCGCTGGCGCCTTGGCCCCCGCGGCGCCGTCCCGCAAATACGGCTCGACGAGCGCGAGACGCTGCGGTCTTGCGTCGAAGTAGCGGTAGGCTGCGGCCTCGGCCCGCAGGAGCTCTGCGAGTCGAGGGTCGGCAGCATCGAGCTCTTGGCTCGAGCCCTGAACGACGTCTACGAGCCGAGCGGCGTCCTCGACATGTCCGTCCAGCAGGGCCATCCGAAGTCGTTCGATGTAGAGGTTCCGGTCCTCGGCATCACGGCGCTCCAGGCCCGGCATGACCAGAGCACGTCCTGCGAGAACCACCGCGACGGTCAGTGCGACAGCTCCGATCCGCCACAGCCAGCGGCGCCGCCGTCGAGTCGGACCAACGCTCTCCACGTTCGAGTCGAGCTCTGGCCATGGTCCTACCAAAGTCTCGCCGAAGAGCGCGGTGAGCTGGCGTCTGGCGTCCTTCACCATGTGATGTCTCCGGACCTGTGGCAAATCGAGCCGGAGCAGGTGTGGGTTTCGGCAATCCAGGTACCTGCGGCCATCCTGACCTCCACGACACCATTGACGTGGAGATCAGGATTCTGGATGGTGTCGCTGCCGGTGACCACATCCAGATGGCATGTGCTACACGCAGTCGTCGCATGATAGGCGTGCGAAGCACTCTGGGTTGCTGCGGGGTGACAACTCTGGCAGGTCGTCGTGCCTGCTGGCACGAAGGTCGCTACGGATCCGTTGCTGAGCCCGGTGCCGTGACAGTAGATGTCGCTGCAACCGGGCGCTACGTACTGCCCGGCAGGGCTCAGACCATTGCCAAAGACCACCTCGGAAACCCCCGGAGTGGAGTCAAAAAGGTGCTCCGACGTCATCACGTCCGTCACCGACGCATGGCACTCGGTGCAGGCAAACGCGCGGTGATTCGTGCGGGAGACGTGCTCGGTGTGGCTGCCCACAGACACAGAGGTTGTGGCGGTTCCATCCCGCAGATCCCGCGGCGGCGCGCCGGATCCCTCCAGGGTTCCCCCGTGACAGTAGATACAATTCGTTCGCCACCCTTCCTGGTGGCACGGGTCACATCCGATGACGGAGCTCGTTCCTTCGAGCGAGCCACCGTGACACCGTCTGCAGTCCAGGGTCCCTGCGTAGGTGTCGGGGCCGTGCACCGCCGGATTCGCGTAGCCCGAGGGATGTACGCTACTCTCGCTTCCGACATCAACCTTGCCGTCGATGTGCAGGGTGGGGGCCACGATCGCACCGCCTGGCCCCATGACAGTCCCGTGGCAATTCTCGCAGGCTGTGGATGCGGGGTGCGAGCCGCCAGGCGGATTGCCGTGACAGGATGTGCACGCCTTCTGCGTCCCATCCACGCGGGTCCACACGGGGACAGCTCGGGTTTCGGTCTCGGGAAGGGTCGCCCCATGACAGTACGCACCCGTGCACGTGGCAGACGCTCTGTCCCACGATGGACTGGCGCCCGACGCCGCGGCGGTCGGTCCAAAGACGACCTGAGCCGATCTGCCCAGCGGATCGGGATGGCTGAGCAGTTCTGTGGGCACCGCGTGGCACTCTGCACACGCAACCGCGCGCCCAATGCTGCTCTTGAGGTGTGCTTGATGCGCGCCCACTCCCCGTTCGGAGGTGCGCGAAGACCCACTCGCCGACCTTGGGGGGGCAGGATCACCCGAGCTACCGTGACAAGCGGTGCATCGACCGGTTTCACAGGGCTGACAGACCGCCCCTTCGCACGGCGGACACGTCAGGCCGTCGGGAAGCCCATCGGTGAGCGCAGACCGTTCGCAGGCCGCCCCCCCGAGCGTCGCGAGCGTCACCAGAACGACTCCGGTGACTCGCAGATGGCCTGTGCCCGGCGGGCGTTGCCCGACTGCTCGAGACCATGGCCATGTCGAAGGCGTAGGTTGCATTGCCGTGCCCTTCTAGAAGTCCTGCCGAGCGGAAATGGAGAACGACTCGAGGTAACGGTCGACAATCTCGAGCTCGTATCGACCTCTGAGCTCGAGCCACTCTGCCGCGCGGTATCCGACCGAGCCATAGACCGTTCGTGCGTCGTTCAGCTCTTCCGCGCGCTGATAGTAGTTGATCTTGAACCGCTGATAGTAGGTACCAACCTCCGTTCGAAACGTTCCACTGTCGTAGCTTGCGCAGCCGCCCAGAGTGAACAGCCACCCTTCGTCGGGTGAGGTGGGCACGTAGTTGTACTCGGCAGACGCCCCGAAGGAGAGCCCCCGCTCGATGAGATCGTCGACACGGGAGTCCAAGTAGAGCGCGCCCGCGTTGCGGTTGAACGGCTGCTCCTCTCCGTCCAGGAGCTGGCGGCCGCGCCAGCCCAAATGGTTCGTCCAGATGGCCTCGCCGCCGAGCCCAAACTCCTTCCATGCCTCGAATCTGTAGCGCGCGTGGGGAAGGCTCGGGCCAAGCAGAGCGAAGTAGGGGTTTTCGCTCTCGGCAACCTCATCGAGTGTCACGAATTGCCCGCTCACTTGCGCATCGAGCCCGAACCCTGCCGAAGGAAGGGAAAAACTCATGGATCCTGCGGCGTGAGAAACCTCCTCGTTGAGGCCACGAACCTGCAATTTTGCGGCAATGAGGTCTGTTCTCGTCCAGGCAGTGAGACCGTAGGAATGCGTGGCGAAGGCTGACCCGTCGGCATCCATCGAATCATTGCGCTGCTCGCGCACGAGACGTGCGTCGAGCTCGACCTGCAACGCTGGAATCGGGCGCAAGACCGCGCCTGTCGAGGCCACCCAGTTCTCAAGAAGCCCCGGCATGGTCTCGAAGAAGTGGACGGTCTGTCCGCCGAATCCATACAGCAGCAGAAACCGGCCCATCGGCCGCAGTCCAAGCGACGCCCCGTCGAAAGTGAGCGGAAGGCCGTGCTCCGTGTCTTGTCTGCCAACACGAACGTGGTCGAGGACACCCGCGTCGTGCCACTCGGCGCTGAGGGCGTAGGGGGCCACCCACAGCGCGGACTCGTCATACTGAGAAGCAAAGAGAACGGGGTGCCCGGATTCTTGTGCCCCGTCCACGTTCCACCACAGGGCGCCGGAAAACACTCCTCGGAAGTGTTCATCGGCGCCGTCAACTTGAACGTCGGAGTGGAGCCGTAAGCGCTGGTCCAACTGATCGTCGGCCGCCGCCTCGCCGAGTGGACTGGTCTTCGCCAGCGCCCCCGACGCCCGCCGGAGGCGATACTCTTCCAGGAGCGACACGTTCGCCGTCCAATCGCTGGCGCCGTCCTCGGGGATGCCGGCCGCTGGTACCGCCGCACCCGATTCTTCGGCGGCGGCGGCGGCGGCTTCCAGTCGAGGCCCGGTGAGTCCCAAACCGAGCACGAGCCCGCATCGCAGAGCGAGTCGCCCGCGTCTCAGACTCCATCCCCTGACGGGGATTCGGACTGGGGAGTGCTCGAGTCTCTCCACCTTGGAACCGTGCTCAGTTAGGGATAGCGTAGCGGGCGCTCGGTTGCGAAGGGGATGCAGTCTCAGTCGTTGGTTTTCCGCTCGTGCGCGACAGGTACACGGTGAACGGCAACACGCTGGGCGTGCTTGCCGCTGAGCCTAGGGAACAATCAGCAATTCTGCGCCCAGATGGCACGAATCGCAGTCGGCGCCTCGCTCCGTCGCCGCAAGCTTGGGGATCTCTCCGGAGGCATTGCGCATCCGGATGTCCGCGGCGGCCCAATTGACGTTATCCGCACCGACAGCCCAGTACATGCCGTTCGCCGCCGAATACACGAAGTAGGAGTTCGCCCCGTCCTTCACCCCGATCTCCACATTGGGAGCCGGAGTGACCCCGTCCGAGCGGTACACCGTGCCGCCGAAAGCCAGTTTGGTCATTAGGGCGTTCGCACCATGACAAGCTGGCTGCATACACGCCTGCGGTCCAACTGGATCACTGGCGTGATACAGGGGCGACGTGGCCGAGGTCGGAGCGCCTGCCGGATTGTAGGCCGCTGGCCAGTACGCGTCACTACCGCCTCCCGTTCCTGAACCGGAACCACCAGTGCCGACGCTGGCGCCACCGGTGCCGGGACTTGAGCCACCGCTGGCGGTCGTTCCCCCGGTACCGTCTTCGGAGCTGCCTTCGTCACTTCCGCAGCCGAGGGGCAACACCAGAAAACCAATCAGTATGCCAATTGCTGGAATGATGGGGGACTTCACGGACACCTCTGTGGAATCGAGCCGCGGCCGACAGAACCGAATCGCCACCGTCTCAACGGCGGCACTCTACGGGCTCATTACCACGAAAACAAGGTTTGCGGGACGGGGGGGCGTGCCCCGGACGCCAGCTAGCACGCTCCCAGTCTCTCGCACGTGCATGAAGCACCGTGGCAAGCACTACAGGCCATACCCCGCGTGTGCTGTTGGGAGTCCCACCCTTGGCAGTCCACGGTGCTGGTCCCGCCTGTGGCATTCCCACCGGTATTGTTCGAGCCGCCGGTATTGCCGAATCCGCCAGTCGCGGGGAAACCAGACCTTCCTCCGGTAGTACTTGTTGTGCCACCAGTGGTATCGTCGATACCACCGAAGCCGCCTGGGGTCTCCTGGGTACCCGCAGTTCCCTCGTCGATCCCGCCGCTTTCCGGGAAACCGCCGGCCTCTACATCGATTCCTCCGGTGCCGTTCCTGCCGCCAGTGCCACTTCTACCACCGGTACCATTCCCGCCGCCGGTGCTTCCGAAGACGCCGCCCGTGTTGCCCACGACGCCGCCGGTACTTCCGAAGACGCCGCCCGTGTTGCCCACGACGCCGCCCGTGTTGCCCACGACGCCGCCCGTG